>NZ_JBDJAV010000044.1:0-74450 GCF_039649625.1 Plantactinospora sp. ZYX-F-223
AGGCAGTAAAGATCCATCGCAGTTGAGCAGTACTGGCACGAGTAGTTGGTTAGGTAGTGGCCCGGCCGTGTTGCACGACCGGGTGTGACAGCGGGTGGGGCCGATGTGGGATTCAGGGCTCCACCTCAGGCAGGAAACGTCCGTCGCACGTGTACGGGGCCATGAAGTCGCGTGGGGTTCCGACACCGGCGGACAGCACGGAGTACGACAGAGGAAGTCAGAGGAAAGGGAGGGCTCGCACACCGTTGGATCGCCCGCCGCCGGCCGCACTCCTGGGCTGGGCGCGGACACCGCAGTTTCCATCGAACGAGAGGTGGTCTCCGGTCACGCTTATGCGATCCTCGCACCCGAACTCGTCTCGCACGGGTGGTGCGGATACGACAAGCCGGCGGTTCTGCCGGTAGATGGTGTTTTCGACCCGTAACCCTTGGGCCCCGGCGCTTTCAGCGCCGGGGCCCTCGTGATGGAGGTTTCATTGGCCCAACCCGACGACATGCTCGACGACGAGGACTACCCGGCATACACGATGGGCCGCGCAGCGGAAATTGTGGGCTGCTCACCGGATTTCCTCCGCCGGCTCGGCGACGCGAAACTGATCGACCCGTACCGCTCCGGTGGCGGGCACCGCCGCTACTCCCGCTACCAACTGCGGCTGGCCGCGCGGGCGCGGGAGATGTGCGACCAGGGCACCGACCTGGCGTCGGCCTGCCGCATCATCATCCTCGAAGACCAGCTCGCCGAGGCCCTGCGGCAGAACGAGCGCTACCAGCAGGGCTGACCGTACCCGCCCGGGCGGCGTGCCCGGGGCGACACGAGGACCGTACGGTCCCTCCCGTCAGGGCAGGGACCGTCTGTCGTTCCTGGGTCACTTCTTGACCCGGTACCGGATGTGCGTGACGCCCGTGCCCTCGACGAGCGTGATCGGGCCGTCGAACTGTGCGGGCGTGGCACCCAGGTCGGCGAAGAGCGGCGTGCCGCCGCCGAGCACCACCGGTACGAGTTCGATGCCGATCTCGTCGAGCAGGCCGGCTTCGAGGCACTGCCGGGCCATCTGCCCCCCGTTGACGACGACGGTCTTCTCTCCGGCGATCTCCTGTGCCTTCGCGACGGCGGCCTCGATGCCCTCGGTGACGAACACGAAGTTCTCGTCCGCGACCGGCCGGTCCTGTGGCGGGCGGTGGGTGAGCACGACCGTCGTGACATCCATGGGGTGTCGGCCGCCCCACGCGCTGGTCATGTCGTAGAGGTGCCGGCCGACGACCAGGGCGCCGGTGTTGCCCCACTCCTCCTTGAGGAGCTTCGCGCTCGCCGCCGACAACCGCAACGGCGACACATCCGGGCTCGCGGTGGGTATCTCGACGTCGCCGTTGCCGTACCACTGGAACAGCAGGTCGAAGCCGCTCTCGTTGGGGCCGGCGATGTAGCCGTCGAGTGACATCGTGCCGCCGGTGATGACCTTGCCCATCTCACTGTTCCCTTCGTCCGGGTCTCCTGTGAACACGTCGTCCGGCTGGCCCGCCTTCAGGACATCCTCTGCGGAATTCTTCCCCCACCTCCACACCCCGGACTACATCGGCGGTTGAAGCTGGAATGAAGCAGGGCGCGGATACCGTCACCCGATCATCGGCAGGCGAAGGCGGCGAAGCGCAGCCTTTGCCGCCAGAGGTATCCAAGGTAGTAGAGGTGGGAACGTGTACAGAGGCATCAGGGCAATGCTCGTTACCGCGATCGCCGGCCTGAGCATGCTGGGCACGCTGCTCGTGGCCGCGCCCGCGCAGGCGGCCGTCGGGTTCGACCGGTGCCCGTCCGGCTACATGTGCCTGTTCACCGGCGCCAACGGCACGGGCACGATGGCCTACTTCCGGCTCGGTTCGACGAACCTCGGACTCCAGGGCATGGACAACAACGTCTGGTCCGGCCGCAACCGCTCCGGCAAGACCGCGCTCGGCTACGAGGGTTACAGCTACACCGGTCAGGTCATGCTCAGCTCGCCCGGCCATTTCACGACCGGCTTCAACGTCAGCGCCTTCGCCGCCACCCGGATGAGTTCGATCAGGGTGGGCTGACCACCGGACCGGCCGACCAGGGCTCGGGACGAGTGGTCAGCGCCGGTGGATGGGCCGGTCACACGGCTCGCTGGTCATGCCCGGTCTCGTCGGGTTGTCCGGCGGGATGTGGTTGACGGCGTCGCGGTCGATGACGCGCTGGTGACGGCGATCGCGGTCGTGATTGATGTCGTCGGCGCGGTTGCCTCGCTGAGTGCGGCCAATACGGCGGCGACGGCGGGCGGGTCGGGTGGGTCGCCGTAGGTGGCGGCGTGGATCTGGCGGTGGGCGCCGGTGAGTTCGGTGGCGTGGACGTCGGATCGGCGGTGGGCTTGCAGCGCGAGACCGGGCTGGGTGGCGACGCCTATGCCGGCGGCGACGAGCGATTGCACGACGACGACGTCGTCGCTGTGTGAGGCGATGCGGGGGGTGAAGCCTTCCCGCCGGCACACGGTGATCAGCTCCTCCTGGCACCGGTCACAACCGCCGATCCAGGCGGAGTGGCGGTGGTTCGCGAGGCTGTCGTCGGGTCGCTGGCTGATGAGGTAGATCGGGTCGTCGCCGATGTGGAGGAGGCGGAATCCGTCGTCCTCGACTGGGGCGTCGGCGTGTCGGAAGACGAGTGCGACATCGACCTCACCGTGTCGCAGCATCTGTAGCGCTTCGACCGGGTGACGGTCGATCAGGCTCAGCTCGAGTCCCGGGTGCGCCTGGGCCAACGTGGCGGCCGCCCTGGGCACGATTGTGCTCAGTGCCGATGCGTTGGCGGCCAGCCGGACGCGTCCTGCCTGCAGGCCGACCTGTGCGGCGAGTTCGTTGGTCGCCGCGTCGACCCGTCCCACGATCTCGGCGGCCCGGTTGGCCAGCAGCCGCCCTTCCGGTGTCAGTCGGATCCCGCGACCGACCCGCTGGACGAGCCTGACCCCGGTGGCAGCTTCCAGGCGGGACAGGTGGTGACTCACCGACGGTTGGGAGTAGTGCAGCTCTCTTGCCGCTTCGGTCACCGACTCGTGCCGGGCCACCGCAGCCAGGACCTTGAGGTGGACCAGGCTCAGCATCGATCAAAGATATCAATGAAAGTTCCACAGGATTGGCATTGGACGTCATGTCACGGCTGGTCAATGCTGATGTTGCTGACAGGACGCACACCGCGAAGGCGACGGCAGGTCGCCACCAGGAGGACAGGGCAATGACCGCACATATCGGCAAGGTGGTCTGCGGCATCACGATCTCGGCCGACGGGTACTCGGCCGGGCTCAACCAGACCGAGGAACGCCCGTTCGGCGAGGACGGCGGCGACGGGTGGGGCGACAAGCTGCACGCCTGGTTCACCGACACCGCTGACGAGAACCGGGCCGAGATCGACCAGATGCTCGCCGCCAAAGCATTCATCATGGGGCGCAACATGTTCGGCCCGGTGCGTGACGAGTGGGATCGGCAGTGGAACGGCTGGTGGGGCGACAATCCGCCGTACCACGCGCCGGTGTTCGTGCTCACCCACTACCCGCGCGAGCCACAGCCGATGGAGGGCGGCACCACGTTCCACTTCGTCACGGACGGAATCGAGTCGGCACTGGCACAGGCGCGCGAAGCGGCCGGCGACGGCAATGTCGCGATCATGGGCGGCGCGACCACCATCAACCAGTACCTCGCCGCCGGTCTGGTCGACGAACTGCGGCTGCACATCGCGCCGCTCACGCTCGGCGCCGGCACGCGGCTGTTCGAGGGCGTCCCGCCGCTGAAGCTGGAGCAGGTGACGGCGCGGGCGGCGAGCCTGGTCACGCACGTGACCTACCGCGTGCTGTCCTGAGGGCTCCGACGACAGCCGTCACGAGCCTGCCGACCGGCATCGAACACAGCGGACGGATCCCCGTACACCCTTCCGGGCGGACGGGGATCCGTCGGTCTGCGTGACGGTCAGGCGCAGATCGCGTACGCCTTGACGGCCCACGAGTTGCCGTAGCCGCCCTCCTCTTCGGCGCCGGTCACCGTGACCGTGGTGGACGAGGAGGCCCACATCGCGGTCATCCGTACCTCGCCCTGGCCGTTGTCGATCTCGCCGCCGACGCCGTGCACCCGCTTGCCCTCCGGGCACCGCGCGGTCGCGGTCTTCGGGGTCTGCGAGTCCAGCGTCCCGAAACCGGTCACCCGGACCAGGCCGGCCGGCGGGGTGGCGCAGACCGCCTTGCCGACCATCGACCAGCTGTCGAGGTAGTCGGGACCGCCGTCCTCCATCCCGGCCACCGTGATCTTGGTCAGGTCGGCGCTCGGCCGCAGGTCGTCGATGACCACCCGGCCCATCCCGCCGGCCATGTCCGCGCCGAGGCCGAGGACCTTCTTGCCGGGCGGGCACTCGACGTCCATCGTCTTGCCGACGTTGGAGTTGTTGTCCGAGAGCTGGGTCCGGGTCTCCAGGCCGGCCGGTTCCGGCGCACAGAGCGCGCTGGTCGTGATGGACCAGTCGCCGCCGTACCCGTTGCCGTCCTCCCGAGCGGTCACCGAGTATCCCCCTCCGCCGAACAGCGGCAGCATGGTGTCCATCGTCACCTGACTGTTGGCGGCACCGTTGTCGCTCACGATCCGCCCGCCACCGCCGAGCACCGTCGTGCCGACCGGGCACTGCGCGTTCGTCGTCTTCCACCCGCTGTTGGTCTCGCCGCCCGTCACCTTCAACACCAGGCCGGGGACCGCGCTGGCCGGCGCGACCAGCGCCAACTGGGTCACCAGCAACGCGGCGGACGCCAGGCCCGCCGTGGTGGCGATCCGTCGGGTACGCCCAGCACCATTCCGTCGTACGTACATCGGGCAGCTCTCCTCATTCCTCGTTCTCTATCGGGCGCCCGGACTGTCATTTCCCCGACAGTTCCCCGAACTCGCTTTCTTTCGGGGCCGATCCGCCTCCGGCCTGGGTTCTCCCGGCCGAGAACGACGTTACGAGACAGAGGTCCACACTCGACTCACCAATTCGTGCCGCGCTGTCGAGTAGCCATCGGAGAGGCCGGCACCGGAAACCGGCGAATCAGTTCCAGCAGCGTCCCGGCGACGACCGCGAGCCCGATCGCGATGCCCGGCGCGGTCGTGCCGACCAGGCTCAACTGGAAGAACTCCTGGAGGAACGGCACCGCCAGGATGGTCGCGAACGCACACCCGAGGGCCAGCACCAGCAGGATCCGCCACCAGGTGTACGGCCGGGCGATGATCGCCACCGCCCAGAGCCCGACCAGGAACAGGGTCAGCGTCGCGGCCGAGGTCTCCGCGGCCAGGTCGCCGTCGTAGACGCTCCGGGCGACCAGGTACGACGTGATCGTCGCCGCCATCGCCACCAGCCCGGACGGTACGGCGAACCGCAGCACCCGGCCGACGAAACCCGGCCGGGCCCGCTCGTGGTTGGGCGCCAGGGCCAGGAAGAACGCCGGAATGCCGATGGTCAGCGACGAGATGATGGTCAGGTGCCGGGGCAGGAACGGGTACGGCACCTGGCTCAGCACCACGATCACGGCCAGCAGCACCGAGTAGACCGTCTTGGTCAGGAAGAGGTTCGCGACCCGTTCGATGTTGCCGATCACCCGCCGCCCCTCGGCGACCACCGCCGGCAGCGCGCCGAAGTTGTTGTCCAGCAGCACGATCTGGGCCACCGCCCGGCTGGCCGGACTGCCCGAGCCCATCGCCACCCCGATGTCCGCGTCCTTGAGCGCGAGTACGTCGTTGACCCCGTCCCCGGTCATCGCCACCGTGTGCCCGGCGCCCTGGAGCGCCGCCACCATGTCCCGCTTCTGCTGCGGCCCGACCCGGCCGAACACCGTGTGCCGCTGCACCACCTCGGCGAGTTCCGCCGGATCGGTGGGGAGTTCCCGGGCGTCGACCGGGTGCTCGGCGCCGGGTAGCCCGAGGCTGCGGGCCACCGCGCCCACCGAGAGCGCGTTGTCGCCGGAGAGGACCTTCACCGCCACACCCTGCTCGGCGAAGTAACGCAGCGTGTCGGGCGCCTCCGGCCGGAGCCGCTGGGCGAGCACCACCAGCGCGACCGGGTGCACCGGGTCGGGCACCGACCCGTCGGCGGTGACCCGGGCCAGCAGCAGCACCCGCAGCCCTCGGGCACCGTACGCGTCCGCCTCGGCCAGCGCCGGATGCCCGGCCGGAAGGAGTACGTCCGGGGCGCCGAGCCGCCACTGCGTGCTGATCCCGTCCGGGTCGGTGAGGGTGGCCCCGCTCCATTTCCGGGCGGACGAGAACGGGATCCGCTCCCCGATCCGCCAGCCCGGCGGCGCCGGGTACGCCTCGACGATCGCCCGCAGGCTGGCGTTCGGCCGCTCGTCGGCCGCGCCGAGCAGACCGAGCACCTCCGGCACCGGGGCGGCCGGGTCGAGCTGGCGTACCTCGGCCACCGTCATCGCCGCGTCGGTGAGCGTGCCGGTCTTGTCCAGGCAGACCACGCTGACCCGGGCCAGTCCCTCGATCGCCGGCAACTCCTGCACCAGGCAGCGCCGCCGGCCGAGCCGGATCACCCCGACCGCGAACGCCACCGAGGTGAGCAGGACCAGCCCCTCCGGCACCATCGGGACCAGCCCGGCGACCATCCGCCGGACCGCCTCCGGCAGGTCGTCGGAGTTGACCAGGTACTGGCTGACGATCAGGGCCAGTCCGGTCGGGATGATCAGCCAGGTGACGAACCGCAGGATGGTGTTGAGCCCGCCGCGCAGCTCCGAGTTGACCAGGGTGAACCGGCTGGCCTCCTCGGCGAGCCGGGCCGCGTACGCCGCCCGGCCGACCTTGGTGGCCCGCATCGCGCCGGCACCCGCCGTGACGAAGCTGCCGGAGAGCAGCGGGTCGCCGACCTGCTTCACCACCGGGTCGGCCTCGCCGGTCAGCAGCGACTCGTCGACCTCCAGTTGCTCCGCCTCGACCACCACCCCGTCGACCGCGATCTGGTCGCCGGGCCCCAGCTCGATAAGGTCGTCGAGTACCAGGTCGGCGGAGGTCACCTCGACGGCCTGACCGTCCCGGCGTACCACCGGGCGGGCCGCGCCGACGATCGCCAGCCGGTCCAGGGTGCGCTTGGCGCGCAGTTCCTGGACCACCCCGATCAGGGTGTTGGCGATGATCACGCCGCCGAAAAGGGCGTCCTGGATCGGGCCCACCGCGAGGATCACCCCGAACAGCACACCCATGATCGCGTTGATCCGGGTGCAGAGGTTCGCCTTGACGATCTCCCCGACGCTCCGCCCGGACCGCACCGGCACGTCGTTGACCTGCCCCGCCGCGATCCGCTCGGCGACCTGGGCAGTACTCAGCCCAGTCTCGGTTGTCAGCATGGCTCGAAGCTACGAACCCGGACCGCTGCTCGGCTGCACCCGATGGTCAGCCGCCGACCCTGACCTTTCTCAGGGTCGGCGACGCCGGCATTTCCGGGTCGGCGGGGCGGCGTCCCGGATCGTCGGGAGCCGCTTCGCTGGGTACCGTCAAAACGGTGCGACCCGCGGCGCAGGCAGACCGGTTCGGGGGCGGGTGGCGGCGCTACCAAGCTCCCCTCCTGGACCTGCTGCTCTGGGCATCGCTGGCCGCCGTGGTGGCCTGGTCCTGGAACGGTCACCGGTCGTACCCGCTCGGGCTGCTGCTCGGCGGCCTGGCGGTCTGGGGCGGCGCGGTGGCGGCGGGTCGCCGCCTGCCGCTGGTCCCGCTCTTCGCCGTGGTACTGCTCTGCGCGCTGGACGGAAACTACTCCCTCGGCCTGCCGCTGGTCAGCTATCTGCTGGGCCGGCGGATGGCCAGCACCTGGCCGGCGGTGGCGAGCTACTCCGCACTCGCGGTACTCGGCACCCCGCTGGTGTTGAGCTGGTCCGGCTTCGTGGCCTGGGCGACGATGGCCGGCGCGCTGGTCTACGCCGGACTCTTTCCGTGGCTGGTCGGCCGGTACCGGCGGCAGCAGCGCGCGCTGGTCGCCGCCGGCTGGGAGCAGGCCGAGCAACTCGAACGCGAACAGCGGATGCTGGCCCGGGAGGTACGCCTCCGTGAGCGGGCCCGGATCGCCGAGGACATGCACGACTCGCTCGGCCACGAGCTGAGCCTGCTCGCGCTCCGGGCCGGCGCCCTGGAACTCTCGGCCAACCTGGACGAGCGGACCCGGGCGGTGGCCGGTCAGCTCCGGGCCGGCGCGGCCGCCGCCACCGGGCAGTTGCGGGACATCATCGACGTCCTCCGTGACGACGACCCCGACCCGGCGGGCGACGCCGCACCAGCGGGCGACGCGGCACCAGCGAGTGACGCCGCACCGGCGAGTGACGCCGCACCGGCGGGGGGACCGCATCCGACCGGGGGACCGGTCCCGGCGGGGAGGCGGGATCCTGCCGCCGGTTCGGCGGTGCGGGCCGACGTCGGGGATGTCGCCGACCTCGTGCGCCGGGCACGGGCGGCCGGGATGCCGGTCGAGTTGCGCGACGGGCGTCCGGCGGAACCGCTTCCACCACTGGTGGGGAGGGCTGTCTACCGGGTGGTGCAGGAGTCGCTGACCAACGCCAACAAGCACGCGCCCGGCGCGGCGGTGAGCGTCCGGCTCGGCGTCGACGACACCGGGATGGTCCTGGTCAGCGTCACGAATGCCCGGCCAGCCGGTGCACCGCGGTCCGCGCCGGTCTCGGACCGGGGCGGGCGCGGCCTGGTCGGGCTCCGCGAGCGGGTACGGCTGGCCGGCGGCACCCTGCACACCGGCGCGCGGGACGGCGGCTTCGAGGTCGTCGCCCGACTGCCCGGCCGGGTCGGCCGCCCGGGTGCGGCAGTGCCGGCCGATCCGGTGTCGTCCGGTACGGTCCCGACGGCCGGGTCTGCTGCCGACCGGCGGCGCCGGGTGCACCGGGAGGCCCGGCGGGGCCTGGTCGCGGCGACGATGGTGCTGGCCACGTTCGCCGGAACACTCGGCGGTGCCGCCCTCGGTTACTACCTCTACGCGACCAGCAACTCGGTACTCAGCCCGGAACGGTACGCGGAACTGCGGGTCGGGCAGGACTGGGCTACCGCGCTCCCCCTGCTGCCCCGCCGGGAGATGCTGGAACCGCCGGATCCGGATCCACTGCCGGCGCCGGCCGGTGCCGACTGCCGGTACTACCGCTCGCACGGCGACGTGCTCCAGCCCCGGCTGGACGTCTACCGGCTCTGCGCTGTGCACGGCAAACTTGTGTCGAAGGACCTGCTCCCGGCCTCGTGACCCCTGATTCACCGCCGATCGGGCCGTGCCGAGCGGCGTGCCCGACCGGGCGGGGTGTCCGGGGCGCCGCGCCCAGGTCAGCGGTGCCGGACCCAGATGTTGGGTTCGAGGTAGCTTCCCCGGTCGGCGTCCAGGTCGACATGCAGCGTGCTCAGGCCGTCCGGGATGACGTACTCGCCGGAGTCGGGAAACTCCAGTCCGGTCCAGCGCTGCCAATCGGCGACGGTGCCCGTGATCACCTGCGACCGGGGCGCCGTCGCGATGATCCGCCCACCCAGCCTGACGTGGGTACGCAGCCACGGGTCGAAGGGCGTGCCGTCCGGCCGGGTCCAGTCGGCGTACCTGTCGATCGGGGTGAGCGGATAGCGCGCCTTGCGGGTCGGCCGGACCGGGCAGATCACCTGGTGCTGGGCCGGGGCGAGGTCGCCGAGTGCCCGCAGCAGTGTCCCGGCCAGTCCCCGCCCCTGCCGGTCGGGGCGGACCTGTGCGGCGAGGATCGCGAGCGTGTCCGGCGGGTCACCTGCGTCGTACGCGTCGAGCGCCCGGGCCAGCGAGTCGGTGTATCCGCTCGGCAGGTCGTCGACGGCACCGGTCCAGCGCAACGGCACCGCCCAGCCGGCGGCCACGATCTCGGCACCATTCCCGGCACGCTTCTCGGCATCGTCGAGGAGCACGAGTTCCAGGCCGGCGAAGAGTTCGCGGATCCGGCCGAGGTGTCGGGCGGCCCCCTCGTCATGGAAGACAAACTCCGGCCAGCCGTCGCCGAGCCAGGCCAGTTCCTCGCGAGGTCGAGGCCGCGCGTGCAGCGGCGCGGCGGTGATCACCATGGGCCGGATTGTGCCGGCGTGTTCCACCAGAGGTAACCAGTTTTACTCGTACACATGTGCTATCCACAGCGTGTGGATACGGATCCACCACCCCGGCGAACTGGGCCAATAGGGGATAAACTACGCTCTGTCACCGGAGGGATACATGGAGGCACGAAAAGTCGTACGTCTGGTGGCAGTACTCGTGGCGGGTGCGGTGGCGCTCTGCCATGCGTACCGGACGGTCTCGGACGAGCCGGCGACAACGCCCGCCTACGGGCCGGACGTTCTCCATCTCAAGGGCGTACACGACATCGAGTTCGGCGACACCGAGCAGGAGTTGCTCCGGCGCGGTGAACTCCACACCGAACCCGCCCTCGCCTGCGGGCCGAGCCTGACCGGCCCGGCCGCGGTCAGCCCGGTCTTCGCCGACGACCGGCTGGTGCTGCTCTGGGCCAGCCCACCGGTGCGTACCCCGGAAGGGGTCACCGCCGGCACCCCGGTCGACCAGGTCGAGGAGGCCTATCCGGCCGCCACCCGGTTGACCGCGCCGCCGGGCAGCTACCGCTACGACGGGCTGCTCGCCATGCAGGGCGACCGGGCCTACCTCTTCCTGCACGACGGACGCACGGTCCGGAAGACCGTCGCCGGCTACACCGACTACGCGAAGCGCCTCTTCGACGAGGGTTTTGGCACCTGCTGACCCGCCCCGCCGGCACAGGCGCCCGCCAGAGTGTCGCCGGCCGGCGGTAGCGTCCGGTCCGTGCAGGGCAGGATCTGGTTTCCCGGCAACCCATGGCCGGACGGGCACCGCATCACCGAGTTCGCCTGGACCGGCCGACTCGACGGCGACGGCCGGCTCTGGTTCGACCTCATGCTGAAGACCGCGGACTACGACGAAGCCGACGACGAGCTGGCCAAGGAGTCGGCCGAGGAGGACGTCAACGACGACGGGGACGACGTCGAGGACTTCCTCGCCCCGACCGTCTGGCAGAACTACCATTCCTGCACGATCGGCTCGACCTGGGACGACGCGACCGGGCTGGTGGCGGCGACTCCCGGGCGCCCGTTCCGGTTCGCCGGGCCGGAGCCGCAACGGCTGACCGCCGACCCACTGCCGATCGCCGACCCGGACGACGCACCGGCGTTCTGGATCTATCTGCTCGGACACGACTCGGTCGCCGCGCACCAGGTCGACTTCGTCCGCGAGCCGAGCGGCACCGGCTATCGGATCGACTGGCAGGGACGGATCGCGCTCACCTACATCGGCGAGCAGGAGTTCCGCTACACCTTCCGGGCCGAGATCCGGGACGTCGAGTTGGGACACGTCGGCATCCCCGAGTCGATGTCGGTCGACCAGGCGCGCGCGCACCTGGCGGAGCTGGTGGACGTACCCGAGTGGTTCGTCCCCGCCGAGGTCGCCGGGCGTACGGTGCTGCGGCTCGTCGTGCCCCCGGTCACGGCTCAGACAACCCCTGGCTGACCTGCCGGAGCGCCACGTCCGATGCCCGCCAGCAACCCGCCGGCCCGGCCGGTGAGAGTTGCCGCATGCACATCGTTCCCGGGCTCAGGGTGCTGTACTTCGGCACTCCGGTGGTATTGATCAGTTCCCGCAACCCCGACGGCAGCACCAATCTCGCGCCGATGTCGTCGGCCTGGTGGCTGGGCCACTCCGGCATGCTCGGGCTGGGCAACAGCGGCCAGACGACGGCCAACCTGCGGCGGGAGCGGGAGTGCGTACTCAACCTGCCCTCGTCGGCGATGGTCGGAGCGGTGGACCGGATCGCGCTCACCACCGGAAAGCGGGACGTGCCGGAGCACAAGCTGGCGCAGGGCTACCGGTACGAGCCGGACAAGTTCGCCCTCGCCGGGCTGACCGAGCAGCCGTCCGAGTTGGTCCGGCCGCCCCGGGTCGCGCAGTGCCCGATCCAGTTGGAGTGCCGGGTCGTCTCGGTACTGCCGATGGCCGGGCCGACGCCGGGCTGCACCGCCTTCCAGGTCGAGGTACTCCGCGCTCACGTCGACGAGTCCCTGGTCATCCCCGGTACGCACCACGTCGACCCGGTGGGCTGGGACCCACTGATCATGAAGTTCTGCGAGTTCTTCGGCGGCGGCCACAACGTGCACCCGTCGAGGCTCGCCGACGGCTGGCAGATGCCCCACCAGCTCCCGGCGCTATCGGGTTCCGAGTGATCGAAGCCCCCTCGCCGGGAACCGATCGTGGCGCCGACACCGCGCCGTACGTCTGTCCCATGTCGCTCAGTCGCGCCCGGTGACCCGGACCGGTCGGCGGGGCGGACCGGGCCACCGAACTCGGGGTGTCAGCCGATCCGCTCGATCACCGGCCGCCGGATCAGGAACTTGCCCGGCTCCCGGACCTGCTCGAACGCGGCGTTGTTGAGCAGTACGCAACTGCCGGACGGGCTGGTCACCCTGACCGTCACGCTCTTGTTGTTGTCCAGGTTGGTGACTTTCAACGTGGTGCCGATCGGGAAGGTCCCGCTGGACGCGGCCGGAGCGGCGTCCTCGTTGAAGAGCGTGACGGTGGAACCCTTGCAGACCACCTCGCCCGCTCCGGTGGAACCACCGCCGGTGGAGCCGTTGCCGCCGCCGGAGTTGGCCGGCGGCTGGGCGGGCGCCTTGGGCGGCTGGGCCGGAGGCTTCGCCGGGGTTCCGGTCGGTTCGGTCGCCGGCGGGGCGGCGGGCGGTACCGGCGCGTCCGCGCGTACGTCCGCGGTGCAGCCGGCGGTGGCCCGGCGCTGCTGGATCAGGTCGACCACGGCCTGCCGGTTGGCGATCCGGGCCTCGGACTGGGCGTCCGGATTGGCCCGCTGGCCGGCGATGAAGTTCAGGTTGTTGCGCAGCGCGGTGTCCAGGCCGGCGCAGCTCTCGCCCGCGTTGCCGAGTCCGGTACCGACGGCCAGCGCGCCGCCGAGCAGGGCCGCCGCCGCCGCGCCCAGGAACACCTTCCGCGCCCGGCTGGTCGTCCTGCGTCGCCTGTACATACACCGCTCCCTCGATCGTCCGCTGCCCGGTTGCAGCCGCCGATGGGTACGGCGGGCGACACGAAGTGGATCAGTTCAGATTCCTAAATGTTCTTTAACTACCCACCGCCACACCTTCGGTGCGATCCGGCGCCGTGCACTTGACCGCCGGACATCGACCGCCCTACCTTGCAGGACACCGGAAACTTTCCTAACTGTTCTGCCGACGCTCCATCCCCCGTTTCAGGAGTGCACATGCGCGGATCCGTTCTCCGTCGACTCAGTACCGTCACCGCCGTGGCCGCCCTGCTCGCCGGCATCGCCGTACCCCCGGCTTCGGCCGCGCCCGGCGCGGCGTCCCGGCACGACGGCGGCCGGGGCGGCGACTTCGTCAAGGTCGGATACTTCACCCAGTGGGGCATCTACGGCCGGGCCTTCACCGTCAAGAAGCTGCACGACTCTGGCGCCGCCGGCCGGCTGACCCACCTCAACTACGCCTTCGGCAACGTCAGCCCGGACGGCCGGTGCTACGTCGACGGCGGGCCGGGTGAGGGCGACGCCTGGGCCGACTACCAGCGGCCGGTGCCGGCCGAGGAGAGTGTGGACGGCGTCGCCGACACCTGGGGTGAACCGCTGAACGGCAACTTCGGGCAGCTCCAGAAGCTCAAGGCGGCGCACCCGGACCTGAAGGTGCTGATCTCGCTGGGCGGGTGGAGCTGGTCGACCCACTTCTCCGACGCGGCACTGACCCCCGAGTCGCGGCGGAAGTTCGTCGCCTCCTGCATCGACCTCTACCTCAAGGGCAACCTGCCCAACCCGGACGGCAGCGCCGGCGGGCCCGGCTCGCTCGCCGGAGTCTTCGACGGCATCGACCTGGACTGGGAGTGGCCGGGCTCGGCCGGCGACGTCGACACGGTCTACCGGCCCGAGGACAAGCAGAACTTCACCGCGCTCGTCGCCGAGTTCCGTCGCCAGCTCGACGCGCTCGGCAAGCCGGCCCGGAAGCACTACGAGCTGACGGCGTTCGTACCGGCCAACCCGGCCGCGATCGACGCCGGCTTCGAGGTCCGGAAGGTCTTCCAGAACCTGGACTTCGCCACCGTGCAGGGCTACGACTTCCACGGCACCTGGGAACCGATCGCCAACCAGCAGTCCGCGCTGCGGGTACCGGCCGGGGCCACCGAGCCGGACTTCGCGGTGGACCGCACCATCGACGCCTGGCTCGACCGGGGCGCCGAACGCCGCAAGCTGGTGCTGGGGATCCCCTACTACGGGCGCGGCTGGACCGGGGTGACCGGTGGACGCAACGGACTGTTCGGCACCTCCACCGGAGGCGCCGCCCCGGCCACCTTCGACGCCGGCTACGAGGACTACAAGGTGCTGAAGACCAAGGCCGGGAAGGACGGCTTCAAGGTCTACCGCGACCTCCGCGCCGGCACCGCCTGGCTCTACGACGGTACGACCTTCTGGACGTACGACGATCCGGCCGTCGTACTCCAGAAGACGCTGTACATCCGCGCGGAGCGGCTGGGTGGCGCGATGATCTGGTCGCTGGACGGCGACGACGAGCAGGCGACGCTGACCCGGACCATCGACCTCGGCCTCTGGACGCCGTAGCCGCGACTCCCCCCACCGTGCTGTACGACGAGGTGCCGCAGGTCGCACCGCGACCTGCGGCGCCTCCGCCAGCCGAGGACGGTCACGGCAGCCGCGCCGGCCCGGCCGGCCAACCGGAGCCGCGGACCCCGCGTGCCTACGGACGTGCCGGGCGCCGGTTGCGGATCACACCAGCCTTCTTGTCGAGCCGACGCCGCTGGCGTGGCGTCGGCTCCCTGCGCCGGGTCTGCTTCCGGTAGTTCTCGGCACGCCGCTCGTTGCTGATCGGTCCGGTCATCGGGTAACTCCTTCCGGCTCGCCTCCGCATCGGGACACCGTGGTGTCCGCTTCCAGGTGTGAGCAAGGTGATACACCTCCCTCACCCGGATATCGTCCACCCGCCCGAGGCGAGGCCGGTTCGCCCGCCAGGGATGAGAGGGTGCCTGGTTTGAAGGACCAAGACCGGTTAGCCCCCGCTACACCGATACGCCCGGTGAGTCCTTGAAGACGCTGTACGTCCGCGCGGAGCGGTTGGGTGGCACGATGATCTGGTCGCTGGGCAGAGCTGGCCAGTCAGTCCCCGCCGTCCGGCCCCTCCGGTGCGTCGAGCAGGGTGCGCAGTTGTGCCCGTCCGGTGATGCCGAGCTTGGTGTAGACGCGGCCGAGCGTGTTGTTGACCGTGGGCAGGGCCAGGCCGAGCTGTTCGGCGATGGACCTGCTGGCCTGCCGGGTCGCGAGCAGGGCGATCTGCCGCTCCCGTACGGTCAGCAGGTTCCCGAGGTCGGGGCGGGCCAGCAGGGGCGTACGCGCCTCCGGGCAGTTGGCCCGCCACTCGGCGGCAGCAGCCTGCGCCAAGGCGGCCCGGGCGTGGTAGCCGGTGGACCGGAGTACCCGGCCGGCCGCGGTGGCCAGTTCGGCCGCGACGAGGTGATGACCGAGTCCGGCGAGTTGCTCCGCGACGCGTACCATCACCGGTCCGTCGTGTTCGGACAGTGCCCGGGCGGCGGCGGCGAACAGGCCCGGGACCGGGCCCGGCAGTGCCGCCATCCGGGCCAGGTCGGTGCGGCCGCCCAGCCGGACCGTGTCGTAGCGGGCCTGGGCCTCCACGCACGGCATGCCGGCGGCGGCAGCCAGCTCGGCACCGCGTTCGGCATGCCGGATCGCGGTGGCGGTGTCCCCGCCGGCCAGGGCCAGCCAGCCGCGCCAGGTGGCGATCCACGGTGCGAACACCTGGTTCGTACCGTTGTCGGTCCGGTCGGCATCGGCCATCAACTCGACGGCGACCCGGTGCTGGCCACGGATGGCGTACCCGAAGGACTGTGCGGCCAGGCAGCTGCGCCGCAACCGGAACGTGTCGCTCTGGTCGAACCCGGCGCGCGCCTCGGCGAGTCGCCGTTCGGCGTGCTGGAGCCGGCCCTGGGTGGTGGCGATGATGCCCTCGTAGAGCGCCCAGGCACTGATCATCATCGGTACGCCGCCGCTGGTGGCGGTGCGGTAGCCCTCGGCGGCGATCGCCGCCGCGGTGTCCGGATATCCGGCGGCCAGGTGGGCCAGACAGGCCGCGATCCCGATCTGGAACGCCCCCCACGGCAGCGTCCCGGCGTGCGCGGTGGCGGCCGCCAGGCCACGGCGGCGGACCGCCTGGGAACGG
This sequence comes from Plantactinospora sp. ZYX-F-223, assembly GCF_039649625.1. Lineage (NCBI taxonomy): Bacteria > Bacillati > Actinomycetota > Actinomycetes > Micromonosporales > Micromonosporaceae > Plantactinospora > Plantactinospora sp. ZYX-F-223. The sequence goes on from NZ_JBDJAV010000044.1 coordinate 16,281, forward strand.
TCGAGGTCGCCGAGGAAGCCCAGCGAGGCGGTGGCCGCGGCGGCAGCCCAGACCAGCGCCTGCGGGTCGTCGTGGTCACCGTCCAGCACCGTCTCGGCGCTGCGCAGCGCATCCGCGCAGCGGCCGGCGAAGACGAGGATGAACGCCCGCGCGCTTTCGATCCGGGGATGCCCGGCGGCGCTGTCCAGGACCCGTTCGGCGGTGGCCAGATCGCCACGTCCCCAGTAGAACCAGTCGGCCCGGGTCCCGGCCCACGCCAGCCGCTCGGTCAACTGGTCCGGCGGGGTCACCGGGAGCAGCGCCGCCGCCTCGTCGCTGCGCCCCTGGTATTCCAGTATCTCGGCGAGCAGCCGGTCGGCCGGCGGGCCCGGTTCGGCCTCCCGGGCCGCCCGGGCCAGCCGCTCCGCCAGGTCGAGCCCGGACCGGCCGATAGCCTGCCGGGCGCCCTCCCGGACCAGGTCGGCCCGGGTGATCCGGCCTCCCTCCACCTGCCACAACGCGGCACGCAGGGTGTCGTCCCGGCGCCGCAGCGGAGTCGCCGCCAACACCTCGGCGAGATCCCGGTACGCCTGCCGCGACCGGGCGGCGGGCATCCGGGTACGCAGCACCTCGCCGAAGAGCGGATGGTCGAGTCGGGCCTGCACCCGGGCGCCGTCCCGCTCGGCGACCACCAGACCGCTCTCCTCGGCGGTGGCGACCACCTCGGAGCCGGCGAGCCGTTCGAGGAAGGCCAGTGGCACCGGCTCGCCACAGGCCACCAGCTCGACAACTCTGCGGGTGGCCGGGACGAGCCGGTCCAGCCGGGCGGCCACCAGGTCGGTCAGCCCGCCCGCGACCGCGCCGTGCAGCAGTTCGCGCAGCGCCAGCGGATTGCCCCAGGCGCCGGTACGCAGTCGACGCCGCTCGATCGTGTCCACCATGCCCCCGGTGCTGTGGTCGATCAGCCGGTCGATGACCGGGGTCGGCAGCGGAGCCAGGTCCAGCAGTACGGCCTCGCCCTCCTTGGCCAGCCGGGCCAGGCAGTCGGCGAGCGGTTCCCCGGCACGCACGGTCAGCACCACGAACGCCGCCGAGCTGGAGACCAGGTTGGCGACGACCGTACTGGAGGCGTCGTCGAGCAGGTGCGCGTCGTCCACCCCGACGGCCATCCGGGCCCGTCCGCCCCAGCCGGCGACCTGTGCCGTGATGGCGCGTACCAGCCCCACCGGACCGGCCGGGATCGACGTCTCGTCGGGCAGCAGATGGGCCAGCGCGCCGAACGGGATCGCGGTGGCGGCCCGGGTCGCGGCAATCCACCGGGTACGGCAGCCCAGCCGGTGTAGCGCCTCCCGGGCCAGCCGGGTCTTCCCCATCCCGGCGGAAGCCGTGATCAGTACGGCGTTCGTGGCCGAGCCGGTGAACGCCTCGGCCACGGACGCCAGTTCCGCCTCCCGCCCCTCGAAGGGCCACGCAGTCGGCGACCAGTGCGACAATGCTCTCCACCCCCCCCCGGTGCCAGGCATTTCTTCCCCGGAGAGATGCTGGCAGGCGCAACTGGAGAGCAACTGAACGCGATCATCGGGGAGCGGTGGGGCGACTCCTCTGCTGGTCGGGGCCCTTCGCGGAAACCGGCCCGGTCGGGAAACTGGCCCGGCCGGGCAGGCCGGCGTCAGGGTATGGTGTCGATCCCGCCCACGTGAACCCGGCGCGGCACGTCGTCACCGCCGCACCTGGTGGGCAGGACGGCGTGAACCAGGAGCCGGGAGCCGACCGGACCCGCCCACGGCGGGGTACCGGATCACGGAATGCTGTTGATGGCGCCGACGTACACCGGCGTCGGCACGTCGTCGCCCCCGCATCGGGTGCGGATGACGGCGTTGACCCGGAGCCGGGTACCGACCGGGTAGTTCCACGGAATGAGGTTCCGCTCGGGACGGATGACACCGCTGTCGTCGGACGGCGTGGTCGCGTACTGCCGGACGACGACGTCATCCTGGTCGACGAAGGTGAAGACGATCGGGCGGCGCGGTCGGTGGACGCCGCTCAGCGCGACGTACCGGGCAGGGCCGCTGACGCTGACGTAGACGTCCCGAGGGTTCCGGCTGTCGCTGCCGTCGCCCGGCAGCGGCGGCCCGCCGGCGGCGGCCGTCACCTGGAACGCGGCGTACTCATCGCAGGCTGCGGGCGCGGCGGCCTGGGCGGGACCCGCACCGGCCAGCGCGGCGCCGACGGCGGCCGCCACGGCCAGCGCCAGGCCGGTACGCCGCGAGGTGGTCACGGCCGGCAGGGACGTACCCGTGCCCGGTCCTGTCATCGTTGCCACAGGGGACTCCCTTCGCTGATGCCCGACCGTGGCCAACCCCTGATTCCTGGGCGGCGAGTGGCTGGCCACGATCGGACGCCGGATCACGGAACGGTGTTGATGGATCCCACGTTCACGGTCTTCGGCACGTCGTCGCCGCCGCACCGGGTACGGATGACGGCGGTGAACCGGATGCGGGTACCGACCCCGTAGTCCCACGGAATGACGTTCTGCTCCTGGCGGACCACACCACCGTCGTCGGACGGGGTCGTCGTGTACTGCCGGATGAGGGCGTTGTCCTGGTTGTAGAAGTTGAACACGATCGAGCGGCGCGGCCGGTGCACACCGGCCAGGAACACGTTGCGGACCGAGGCGGCGCTGGCGCTGATGTTGAACTCGGTCGGGTTGAACAGGCTGTCGATGCTGGGGCCGCCACCGCTGCCGCCCGGCGGCGTCTGGTGGATGTAGGCCCGTTCCGAGCCGCAGGCGGGAGCGGCCATCGCCGGACTCGCCCCCACGAACGCGACGCCGCTCATCGCGGCGGTCAGCCCCAGCGCCAGGCCGGCACGCCGCGTGATGGTCGCGGCGCGGCGGGACCTGCGGGCCGGCGCGCTCGGTTCAGTCGATGTAAGCACAGTGGACTCCTCTCCGTGACCAGATCCTGGTCTCGGCATCGACGCTAAGTGATCAGGGAACCCGGTCGATAGATCAGTCGGAGTGACCTACCGTCAAGATCAAGATGCCCGGCTCACCCATCGGATCGGAGCATCGACCGGCGGCGTCGGGGCAGGTCGAACTGACACGATCGGGTTGCCGGCGATGTCCGGACAGGCGACAGGGGGCGGAATCCGGGTGCCAGGCGCCGCCACCGCAGAGGATCGGTCGAGACTGATCGGTGCGGGACCAGGTGGAACCGGGACGGAAGCCGGCTCAGCCGTCGTTTTCGGGTAGATACCGCACAGCCCGCGTCGCATCTGATGCCTGAGACAACCAAGCTTCGACAGCCGGTCAACTCGGCGGGTTGACCTCAGCAATCCGGGCGTGCAGGTGTTCCTCGGCGACATCCAGTTCGGTCCAGAGGTCGAACCACACCCGGCTGCGCGCGTGGTCGCCCCGGTCAAGACCGACGACCACGATGCTGTAGGCACCCCAGAGGACGTCGTAGCGCTGAGACGGTGAGTCGACCCCGATCGCGAAGGATGCGGCCAAGGATGCGCGAGTGACGATCAGGCTCTCCGGGTCTTCCGGGTCCTGCCGCCCGGCGGTCAGAAACCGCGGCTCGTCGGTGAGCGGGAGTGACCATTTGGACCATAGGTCATCTGTCAAGCACGCACCTGGAACCAGCAGAGAGCCGCGCGAGGCGCGACAACACCACCGCCATGGCATCCCGCCCAGATCGACCAGGATGTTCAGACCCGGCCCGACCTGCCGCATGGAGGTTTGTTCGGCGCACTGATCCACTTATCGCGAGGCTGTGCCAGCCAGCGGGCCTGATGGCATGGCGGGGTCCGGCTGGGGACCGGAGGATGCGGTTTGAGGCAACCAACAAGACACCCCGCCGGTCAACGGTGCTCTTGTCGTGGTGCCATACCGTTCAACCATGGGCACGCGGGACGCAGTCCTCTCCGTCGGCGCCGGCGTCGTTGCTGTCCTGCACCTCGCCATCGGTGTCGCGATTCTGATGCGCAGCCGCCACCAGCGGGGTGTGATTCTCTGGCGAGGGCAGCGCATCGGCGCACCACGGCTGGCCGCCTGCACCTATCTGCTCGGCGGGCTGTTCTTCGCCACCACAGCGCTCAGCGATGTCTTCGAGCCCCGAACCAACGGCGACGACCTCGTGTTTCTCGCCGGAACGGTGTTCGCTGCCGCTGGCGTCATCACCGGCCTCGTGTGGCTCGTCAGGCGACGAGGACCGCGCAGAACCCGACGTCATCATGACCGGATACGTGCTGGTCGCGTCCGCCGTTGACGCGATGAACACCTGAGCCCGGCGACCGCCGAACCGATCACAACGACTGGCGCCGCAGCGTCCGGCTCCCTGACAAGCCGGACCACCGGTCGAGAGACCACTAGCCGAACGCCCGGTGGGTCGTTTCCGACCTGCCGGGCGTTTTGGCTGTTCATGAGCGGTGGCGGCGGGATTTGAACCCGCGGAGGGCGTAAACCCTCACACGCTTTCGAGGTCTGCGACCACGCGTCCGGACCGGTCCGACAGTGGCCGTGACCAGCAGTCCGGATGTCTGTCGGACCGGCGCGGACAGCCGCGTACGGCAGCGAATGAGACCACAACTGAGACCATCGGTCGGTCCCGACTGCTCGGCCCGTCCGGTAGCAGAATCCCCAGCTTGGGAACTCGCTCAGGTGACAATCCGGGCCAAGGTTAACAGCCCGCGTTCCTCGTCACGATACGCGTGGCTGACCGCGTTCCCCGTGGCTTCCCGGCGCTACGTGCGCGTAAGAAGGCACGCGGGCTTGCCGGGAGGCAGGGCGCATAGTACGGCGGGGCCGCTCCTGGTGGTTAAGTGACGGCGCGGCAATAGAGTTGTGACTATAGCTGAAGGATTGCGGCGACCGAGGCGCTGAATCGGGACGCTGGATCGCTATGACTGCGGCCCACGCTGCCACTACCGCCGCAATTACCGAGACCACAGTAAGCCATATGACCGCACCTTGAAGTCGCATGTTTCGGGCTGCTACACCTAGATTGGCACTGGTTCCAAGAAGTGCCCCTAGACTATTTTCGGTCCGAATTATTCGATCGGCTTGCTTCTCTTGAGTCTCCCTCATTACATCTGCGAGAAGATCTTTTCGATCACCCTTATGGTTAACATGCCTGAACTCAGGAACGTTGAACCGCCAGACTCTCTCGTTTGCCACCAGATCCTTGATTTCTGACGCGACAATGCGGCCATCTAGGCCGAGCTGGAGAAGCCTGGCATTAAGTCGATCGAGTGATCGGGCCGACGACCCGTGGAGCGCTTTGTCGGTAAGATCTCGGATTGAGGACAAATCACTCTCAACTTCGTCGAGCACTGCGGTTATGGCAAATCTGGTAGCAAGCATGGAGGCGTAATCATGAATACGCTGCACTGCATACCAATCACTCTCATCTTCAGCGCTCTTAAAACGTTCCTGCTCAAAGAGGTCCTTACGCCGCCCAGCGATAACAACAACATGCTGGCGGCGCTCCCTCGACCCACGTCTCCCGATCCTGGTCGCCTCATTCATTCGGAGGGCGCTCAATTCCTCACACTCCCAGTAGCCAAACGCACCGAAGAGATCGAGAATGTCCGCCCATCTGTCACGCTTGCCGGTTCGACCTAACGCGGAGTCCCAAGGTAACGCCTTATCCGTTATTAAAAGCTCAACAACCGGATAGGCGCCCTTGGGGCGAACGGCAAAGAATCCAGGGAAGCGGGAGCGGAGCCACCCTTCTGCATCTTCGCGCAATTCTCTGCGCATCTTGTATACAGAGTCGTGCTTTTGCTGCTCGACGTTGTGGATACTTACAACATAGTTTGAGTCGCGGGTTGTGAACGTAGTCCGATCAGTATTGACTATCCCATTTAGAAGCGCAGATAGTTCGTCCTCCAAGACGAATTGCGCCACAAGTGCCGTAAGTGATGATGTTATGGATACGATGCCCAGGCGGATGTACTTCACCCCGTCGGGAATCTTGTCTATCCGCCTATCTGGCGCAAAAAATGAGACCTTCTCTCGTGTCACCCAATTGAGATTGATCCACGCACCCCAAGGGCGTCGACGCACGGATGATAGCCAATTGTCTATATCTTCATGTTGCCTGAACCCAGTAGCGGCTTCCATGTACCGCTGCATCTTATGCAGAATGCCCGGCAAGGTTGTTGGCGTGTATACCTCAACAAGCCATATTGCGGGAAGTGATACATGCTCGCCAGCAGGCATCCGCGACTCTTCGTTTTCTGCGGCGTCGGATTGTCTGCCAAATTCTGCCCATGTGCGTTCTGATGCTCGACTAAGTGCAGGACGAATCGCCCACCGGAGTGGCTTTGCCAGTATGCCAGCCTTCCCGGCCTTGCGATAGAGGTGAAGCAGTCGGTACTCTTTGCTATCGGCTTTTGTTTGTGCGGAGGTGGCAGGCTCGTCAATCAACTTTTTGCCGGATCCATTATCTGGTGACGGAACCGAGGAAGACATCAATCTTCTCTCATCTAGTGCGGCAACAACTTCAAGAGAAGGGTAGCGGTCGGCCGCAACCGCCAGGGCGCCATTCGCGGAGGGATTTCCCCCAGCGTAGCCCTCTCCATCGACTCTGACCGTCGCCCACCCGCCTATCCACACAGCCCGAAGGTGCCGTTCCTGGCGGCCCGGGGCTCCTTCCGTTGTCGCCCCGTCGGTGGGGCTGCAACCGTCCATGGGCGTCCGTCTGCACGGGCCATCGTCGTCACCCAGTCTGTCACTCGGCAACCGGTGACCCCTTGACCTCGGCAAACACCGTCCGACTCGGTTGCACCAGTCGCCAACCAACCCGATCAACGCTCGTTCAGACCCAGTCCAGTTGCCACGGTTGCTGCACTTCGTGCCAGCCAACGCTGCCCTCCTGAGCAGACGCCACCAAGGACGACAGTTGCGGTGTCTCTATATTCTCTAGGTTCATGAACATGGATATTTTTCTTCCCTCCTTGCTTACTGGCGGATTCGCCATCGTCGGCGGGATCGGTGGCATAGTTGTCAGTAGCCAACTGGCGCGACGCAACGAGGCTAGTCGACTAGCTGCCGAAGACGCCCGTCGCTGGCTGGGAGACCGAAGGGCTCTCTATGCCAAGTATCTCGTGTTAGTTGAATCGATGCTTCGCGAGATTGACAGCATTGGCGTATTTTTGCCGTACTGGGGGGACGAAGGGATCAGTGACGAAGACAAGGAATATATAGAAGGAGCGCTTCATGACTATATCAATAGGTGGGACAACGAATTACAGCCAGCGCTTTTGGAAGTTCAGCTTATGGCAAACCCCGAGGTGGCCGACTTGGCGGATCGCGCATCGGGCGCCCTTATGGAGATTACTACCCCCATAGAGCTTAAGCGGAGTTTCGTAGAGTATTATCCCGGCTGGTTTCAGGCCAAAGACCTCGTTCATGTCCTTCACAACTCAATGCGCATGGAACTCGGTCTCCCAAAATTTGACCTCACTGCCTTTCCTGCAAAAAATGATTCCGAATGGCCTTGGCTCGCCGACCGACCATCCCGAGATTCTTATATTCAGAATCATCCTCGAAATGAAGAATCAGAAGAGGGTCAGAAAGAATAAGTCCTCAACGGACCGCCAACCATCCCGTCTGCCCGCCACGACAAAGGAAGTCTGCTACTCGCTACCGTCGCCAGGGGTGCCCTCCGCCGACTGCTGGCATGGGCACTCGCATCGCCAGTCACGCATTGCCGCTGCCGGGTGTCGGTCCGGGTCCGTCTCAATGCAGTTGTGCTCCCGGTCCCCCGCCGTCAGTGCAGTGGCGCATCGAACGCAAAGGTGGATGGGAACTGACACCCTTACCACGGCCGGGTCGGGCATCCACGACATTGGCACTCCTCCCGCTGGTGGTGGCAGGTCCGGCCACGGAGCCCTAGTCACGTAGCCGGACCGCCTCTCCCCCATATATCACCCGACGCGCTACCCCCTGTCAAGTTCGACAGGGGGCGCCTGATTGTGCAGAAGGCTGATTTGGCTGCGCATACGAGTGAGGGGCGTGGGGCTTCCAAGTCCGTAAGGGGGTGTCGTCTGGAAGCTACGGGCATGGTCCGGAAGCTGTACGGCTCGGCGGAGCTACAGGAGCGCCTTGGTGTCTCCCGCGTCCGCGTCGTCCAGTTGACCAGCCGGCCCGACTTTCCAGAGCCCGTGGACCGCTTGGCCGGTGGCGCGGTCTGGTGGGCCGAGGACGTAGAGCGCTGGATCGAGGAGCATCAGCCCTGGAAGGCCAGGGGCGCGGACGAACCACCGCCACCGGAGGGCTGAGTGGCCGCCAGACGCAAGCGGCCCGACTCCGAGACCATGGACCGCCGTTACCCGCCCGGCATGAAGCAAGAGGCTAGGCGGCATGAGACGCCTGGCGAGGGGCAGCAACCTGCGCCGTTCTAGCCGACGGTGTTTACGTAGCTGTCGATCTGCCGGGCGGCGTCCCCGGGACTGGTGACGAGAGTGTTGATGGTTAGGTCGGCCATGTCCGTGATCGGTTTGGTCTCGTCCCAGGCTTTCAGCCTCTCGGCGGTGTCCCCGGTACCCCGTTCCCTGATCCGTATCTCTGCGACACCCCGGGGGCACCACACGTGAACGATGACCCATCGGGTGTCGGGGATGGCAGTGGTGACGGCGTGGACGCCTTCGACCTGGCCGAGATGTAGCACCGGAACATGCTCGGCGAGCCTCGCCGTGAGCCCTGGCCGATCAAGGACGTAAGTGGCGCCGTACCGGTGGTTCTCCCAGATGATGCCGTCCTGCCGGCGTAGCGCCTCGATGTCGGCCAGGGTGGTTATCCGGTAGCCCGTGGTACGGCCTCGCCCCGCCTTGAGGCGAGGGAACAACACGTACCGGTTGTGTAGTGCTTCCAGGTGTCGGGTGATGGTGTCTTTGCCTGCTGCCGGCGGGCCGTAGAGGATGATGCCGCGCGTCACGCCGACGCTCCGCCGAGAATCGTGGTGAGCAGCTCCCGCGCCTGGTTTTGGAGCGGTACGCCGGATGCGCAGTTGTCGACCAGGGCGTGAGGTGCGGCGGGCCGGAAGGTCACGTCGATCTGTCCGAGGTAGTGAGGCCAGTCCGCAAGCTTGGCCGCGTCTCGGGCTGCTCCCCGGTGCCGGATGTAGGTGTGCATGGTGTCCGCGTCGCAGTACACCCACACGAGCGTGGTTTCGGCGTTCAGGGCTGCGTGGCTTGCTCGGGTCCGGTCGACCCATGCTGTGTCGTTGAACTCTCGGATGAACGGCGCGGTCACGATGGCGCTGTTACCGCACGCGACGTTTTCGTTCGTCGCTGCTGCCAGCGCTTCATACTCCCGTGGCCGGATCTTGGTCAGGTAGTCGGCCGACTCACGGTCGTTCGGAGACTGCCCTAGAACCTCTAGAGCGGCTTCCACGACGGGTCGGGTGAGGGTGTCTTTGTCGAGCATCGGCCAGCCGGTCTCCCGGGCGAGGATCCGGCCCAGTTCGGTCTTGCCGCTGCCGGCGTATCCGCCGATCAAGATGACACGGGGTGTTCGTAGCCGAATCTCGTTGCTCCGGGCCTGGTCCGGGGCGTTCACGATCCGTTTCGATCGGGACTTGCTGATGATCAGCCCTTCGTCGGCCAGGAGCTTCATTGCCTCCGAGATCGTGAAGACGCTGACTCCCCACCGCTCGGCCAGTTCACGCGTGGATGGCAAGACGTCTCCGTTGCGGAGTACGCCTGCCTCGATGTCGTTGCGCAGGTTCCGCGCTACCTGCTGGTGAAGCGAGTCCGGTCGGTTGAGCCTGGACTGAGGGGACGACATCCCGGGGGTTCCTTCCGTCACGGTGGCGTCCGGCCGCAGGTGGCCGCGCCACGGCATCCTATCAGTTGGACCATCCGCCTAACAGATGTTAGGACGAGTCGTTGCAGGTCAGGGACGGTCTTTGATCTTTGGATGCTCATAACAGTTGACCTGTTGCCATATCAGTTGTTAGCTTCGTGGCCCGGGCAACAGCCCGGACGGGTCGCCCCCCGTCGACCTGGCCGACGTGTCTTGGAGGACGCGACATGCTGGCAACACCCACCCCGGATCCGATCAACACCGGACCTACCGCCGACGACCTGGCGGAGATCGAGCGTGAGTGGCCGTTGATCGAGGCCGAGTTGGCACTGTTGGACGCGGAGATCACCGCGCTCAACGCCGACGGTGGCCCGTCGCCGCTGGACCGGCGCCGGATCCGCCGGGCCGAGCAGCGAGTGATGCGGGAAGCCGCCGCCCTGGGCGAGCTGCTGACCGAGGCGCCGCGCGTGTGGAAGGCGGTGGCCTGATGACCACGCCGACCCTGAGCGCCTACCCCCGCGCCGTCGAAGACCTGATCCCGGCCGCCCGCGCCCTGGCCGACAAGCTCGGCCGAGTCCCGTCCCGGAACCTGCTGATGCGGGAGCTGCGGGTGGGTTCCCCGAAGGCCACCGCGCTACGGGAAGCCCTCACCACCGCCGACCTCACCCGCACCGCCCCGCCCACTGCGGCCCCGGTGGAAACCCCGCCGGGTCGGGCGGTGGACCCGGTTCCGGCCGAGCCGACGACCGAGCCCGAACCGTCACCGACCCCCGCCGAGCCGGTCAACGAGCCGGACGCATCTGCGCCGGTCGCGGTGGCCGGACACCCAGGTTCCACGATCACCACCGACCCGGTTCCAGCGGTGCGGAAGCCGATGCGGTCGTGGGTGTTGCTGCTGCTGGCCGCTCCCGCGTTCGTCGCCATCTGGTCGGGGTGGGTCGGACTCGGCGAACTCACCGGGTTCGGAGTGGTTCACCCGCTGCCGGGCATCTGGGACAGCTTCTCCCTGAACACCGCGATCACCCTGCCGGTCGGCGTCGAAGCCTACGCCGCCTACGCGCTGCGGGCGTGGCTGTCCGGCGACGGTGTACCCCGGCGGGCACGCCGGTTCGCGGCCTGGTCGGCGATCGGGTCGCTGCTGCTCGGCGCCGCCGGACAGGTGGCGTATCACCTGATGGAGTCCGCCGGGGTGACCTCGGCCCCGTGGTGGATCACCACCCTCGTTGCCTGCCTACCGGTCGCGGTGCTCGGCATGGGCGCTGCCCTGGCCCACCTGCTGCACACCCGCGACGAGTCCTGACTTCGCCCGGCGGCGCGGCCTCTGGCCTCGCAAACCTTCGCCGCGCCGCCGGCCCTGCCATCTGAGATCACCAAACCCCTGATGGAGGAACACCAATCATGACCTCCCCCAACGATGATCGGTTCGACTGGACGGCCGCCGAAGCGGACCTGTCCGCCGATGCCGAGGTCGTCGACCTGGCCGCCCGACGCCGCAAGCCCACCGACAGCGTGACGTCGTTCAGCGTCGAACTTGACGACGAAGCCGACGACCAGGAGACCGACACCCCGCCACCGGTCGACCCGCCCCACGTACCGGCACCGTCGGCGTTCGCGTCGGCGCTGGCGAGCAAGACCGCGACCCGCCGGCCGATCGTCCCCGCGTGGCTACGGTCCCGGGTCGAGTTGGTCACGGCTGGCCGGTGGGTGTTCTCGCACTACACCCACGTCAGCCTCTACCACCTCACCCGCTCACCGAAGTACACGCTCCGGCTGGTGTGGCGGGCACCGTTCGGCGTGGCCCGCGTCCTGGCCGCCACCGTCCGGTGGGTGTCCGACGCCGAAGGCATCCCGGTCCGGCTGGCCGCCGTCCGCCGCGAAGACGCCGACCTGTACCTGAAGCTGTCCCGGCAGCGGGATGCGCGGGTACGGTGGCGCGGAATCGTGGTCACGGCCGTGCTGCTCCTCGGCGTACCGACGGTCGCGGTGTTGATGGCCCTGGCCGGTTCATGGCAACGCTGGGCCATTCTCGCCGGAGCGGTGGCCCTCTTCGGCCTAGCGGGCACGCCGAAGGACAAGCCGCTGCTGGACGTGGCCGCAGTAACCCCACGCGCCCGGAAGCTATCGGCCGATGTCGTGACCCGGGCATTCCTGGCCGCCGGCCTGTGCAAGGTCGATGACCCGATCACCTTCCCGATGCCGATCATGCGCGACGGACCCGGTTGGCGGGCCGTGGTCGACCTGCCGTACACCACCACCGCCGACAAGGCGATCAAGAAGCGGACCGAGCTGGCCGCCGGCCTCGACCTGGACGAGGTCCAGGTGTGGCCGGAGCGGGTACGCGGCACCTCCGGCTCCGCCCGCCGACTGTCCCTGTGGGTGGCGGACGAGGACCCGTACGCAAAGCCGTCCGGACTGTGGCCGCTGATCGACCGGGGGAGCGTGGACATCTTCACCCCGTTCCCGTTCGGCCAGGACCAGCGGGGACGGCCAATCCCGCTGCTGCTCATGTTCACGTCGCTGCTCGTTGGTGCGATCCCGCGCATGGGCAAGACGTTCGCCGCGCGGCTGCCGGTGCTAGCCGCTGCCCTGGATCCGATCGTGGAACTGCACGTCTACGACGGCAAGGGAGGCCAGGACTGGCGGGCATTCGAGCGCATCGCCCACCGCGCCGGGTACGGCGTCCGGGACGAGACCGTGGAAGCCCTCGTAGAGGATCTACGCGCCTTGGTCGTGGACATGAACCGGCGCTACGACACCATCGCCACCCTGCCCCCGGACCTATGCCCGGAATCCAAGGTGACCCGGGAAATTGCCGAGAAGCGGTCACTCAAGCTGTGGCCGGTCCTCGTCGCGATCGACGAATTCCAGCGCTACTCCGGCCACGCCGTACACGGGGATGAGATCGTGTCGCTGCTGACGGAGCTGTGCAAGGTTGGCCCGTCGGTCGGAATCATGATCCTGCTGGCGACGCAGAAGCCGGATGGCAAGGCCGTCCCGACCGACCTGCGGGACAACATCGGTACCCGGTTCGCGCTCAAGACCATGACGTGGCAGTCCTCCGAGGCGGTGTTGGGCGCCGGTTCCTACCCGGCCGGCTACGACTCCTCCCGCTTCCAGCGCGCCCACAAGGGCGTCGGCATCCTGCTCGGCGCCGACGACTCCGGCGCCGTCGAAGAAGCCGTGACCGTACGGACGAACTTCGCCAAGACCGCGCACGTCGAAACCGTCGTGGCACGTGCCCTGGCGCTGCGGCAGAAGGCGGGCACCCTGACCGGGCACGCCATCGGCCAGGCCCCGGAGCAGGTCACCAGCGCCGGTGACACCCTGCTCGACGACATCCTCACCGTCGTACCGGCCACCGAGCCGAAAGTGTGGTCAGAGACCGTCGTCGCCCGGCTGGCCGAGCTGCGCCCCGACACCTACGGCGGATGGGAACCCGCCCAACTCGCGGCGGCACTCAAGCCCCACCGCATCCCCGTCGGCCGACAGGTCTGGGGCACCGACCCAACCACCGGCAAAGGCGCCAATCGTAAGGGCATCCACCGCGAGGACCTTGCTAATTCTGTAGCAGTTCGTAACCGGCGACGCATGGTCGGATAACCCCGAGCGGGCCGCTAGGTCTAGCCCTCGGCACAGCTAGACCTAGCGGCACCGCTAGCCCTCGATCTTCATCCCTGCCAGGACGCTAGCGACCTAGCGCCCTCAGCCCCACACGCCCGAAAACCGGCCCTGGAGGCACCCGTGGACCCGTCCGCGATCATCGCTAGCCTGCTCTGCCCGATCCCCATCCTCATAACGCTCGGTTACCTCGGAGTCTGCGCTGTCTCGCCGTTCGGACGGTGCCGACGCTGCCACGGTGCCGGCCGGGGACGCACCTACCGGCACTGCAACCGCTGCGACGGCACCGGCCGCCGCATCCGCATCGGCCGACACGTCTGGAACGAGATCCGCCGCGAACACCGAAACGGCACCCGATGAACCGGCACCTGCCACACACCGACTGGTGCGCCCGTGACCACCGCTGCAACCTCGGCGAACACCGCTCAGCACCGATCCTGGTCGACCTCCCCGAACACGGCCGCGCCGTCCTCACCCGCGTCCGCACCGACAACGGCCGCGAACACGCCGAAATCCGCGTACGCGTCGCCCTGGCCGCCACCGAACCCGCCGCCCGCCGGCAACTCGCCAGCCTGCTCACCGACCTCCGCCAGGCCGTCACCCGCGCCGCCGTCGCCGGCCGACCACGACCACGCCGCTCCGCCTGACTGACCCGCTGCCCACTGAAGGGAGAACTCTCCTCGTGACCCGAGCACCCGCGCATGACCTGAACGCCGAACAGGCGGTCATCGGCGCCGCGCTCCTCGCTCCGGACGTGGTCGCCGAGTTGGCCGGCACGCTCGCACCGGCCGACTTCTACCGACCCGTGCACGGTCGGCTGTGGGAAGCGCTGTGCGCCATGCACGCCACCGGCCAGCCGGTCGACCCGATCGCCCTGGCCGCCCGCCTCGCCGAGTCCGGAGATCTCGGCAAGGTCGGCGGAGCGCCCTACCTGCACACGCTGATCCAGTCCGTACCGACCGCCGCGAACGCCAGCCACTACGCCCGGATCGTTGCCGACCACGCCCGCCGCCGCCAGGTTGCCGACCTCGGCGCCTACATCGCCGAACGGGCCGGCACCGACACCGACGTCGCCGAAATCGTTGCCACCGGCCGCGCCATCCTCGATCAAGCCGCCGCAGGCTCGCAGTGGTCGCCACTCATCCCGCTCGGCGACCGGCGACACCTCCCTGACTTCCCCGGCTACGTCCTGCCCGAATGGGTCGCCGACATGGTGTACGGCGTCGCGGAGTTCACCCAAACCCCGGTCGACCTGGCGGGCTGCATCGCCCTGGCCGCCCTCTCCACCGCCGCCGGAGGCCGCGCCGAGGTAGAGGTACGCGGCTCATGGCGCGAACCAACGAACCTGTTCACGGTCGTCGTACTGCCTCCAGGGTCGCGAAAGTCGGCGGTGTTCGCCGCGATGATCGGGCCGCTCCTGGCTGCCGAGAAGGCGTTGGTGGAGCGGACCAAGCCCGCGATTGTGGAAGCCGAGCTGGCCGCCCGCGTCGCCGGAAAGACAGCCGAAAAGGCCGCGAACGCCGCAGCGAACGCCGACCAGTCCGGACGGGACACGCTGTTGGCGGAAGCGACCGCCGCCGCGATGAACGCCGACGCCGTGACCGTCCCGGTACTGCCGCAACTCGTCGCCGATGATGTGACCAGCGAAGAAGCCGCCTCGCTACTGGCCGAGCAGGGCGGACGCCTGGCCGTCCTCTCGCCGGAAGGCGGCATCTTCGCCACCATCGCCGGCCGCTACTCCGGCACCCCCAACCTGGAAGTGTTCCTCAAGGGCCATGCCGGAGACATGCTCCGGGTCAACCGGCGCTCCCGCGCGCCGGAACACGTCGAGCACCCGGCGCTCACGCTCGGCCTGGCCGTACAGCCCGACGTGTTGCGCGATATCGCGGACATGCCGGGATTTCGCGGTAAGGGTCTCCTGGCGCGGATCCTGTTCAGCCTGCCGGAAAACACCGTCGGTCGGCGGAAAGTCGGCGCCGATCCGGTGACGGAGCAGGTAGCCAGCGCCTACACGGCCAACCTCGGCGCCCTGGTGATGACCCTCGCCGAGTGGACCGATCCGGCCGTACTGCCGCTCACCCCCGAGGCCAACGAGCGGGTGTTGGACATCGAACGCCAGGTAGAGCCGCGCCTTGCTCCCGGTGGTGCCTGGGGACACGTCGTGGACTGGGGCAGCAAGTACACCGGGGCCGTCGTCCGACTGGCCGGACTCATTCACCTCGCCGAGCACCTACGCGACGGATGGGGGAAGCCGATCCAGGCAGAGACGGTCGAGCGGGCCGGCCTGCTCGGCGCCTACTTCGCCGCGCACGCCCTGGCCGCCTTCGACGACATGGGCGCCGACAAGAGCACCCGGTACGCCCGGCTCGTGCTGGCCTGGATCGAACGCACCACCGCCACCACGTTCACGAAACGAGAGCTGTACCGGGGTGTACGGAGCCAGATCCCGAGCGCCGCCGACCTCGACCCGGTGCTGTCGCTGCTGGAGATCCATGGCTACCTCCGCCAGCTCGACCCGCCGGCCCGTACCGGCGCCGGCCGTCCTGCCTCGCCTTCCTTCCTGGTGCATCCCGAGGTCCACCGCAGCGCCGGCACTGTCCACGGGATGCCCGGCTCGGCCAGCCGGAGGCCAGCGTGACCCCGTGGACAGAATGGCCAGAATGGCCAATATCCGGGGCCGAGCAGGATTTTGGCCATTGTGGCCATTGTGGCCAGAGCACTCGGCCCGCACCGGGCGCCCCGACCGCGCCCGCCAGTCGGACGCCGGTCCCATCGGCCCGAGACACGACCCGCTCAACGGCCCATAGCCGAGCCGGCCCTACCTATCACGCCGGCCGGCTATCAAACGGCGCTCTACGGCGATCTGAGCGGGCCGGCAGAAGCCCGCCCCACCGCCCGCACTCACCGCCCCTCGAAAGACCAGCCTGAGCCGAAAGGCGCTCCACACGGCAATGAAGGCAGGCAACACCCGCTCCACCGCAATACCGACCGGGGAGGAATCCGTGAGCACCGCCGACAACCGCGTCGTACTCACCATCGAAGAAGCCGCGAAGCGACTCGGCATTGGCCGAACCACCATGTACGCCCTCGTGATGACCGGCGAGATCCGCTCCGTCACCATCGGCCGACTTCGCCGCGTACCCGTCCGCTGCCTGGACGAATACGTAACCACCCTGCTCGACCAGCCCATGACCCCGGCTGCCTGAGGGAGGCATACATGCGACGGAAGCCCAATGGAGCATCCAGCATCTACCAGGGCGCCGACGGTTCGTGGCACGGACGGGTCACGGTAGGTACCAAGGACGACGGCACCCCGGACCGGCGACACGTTCGCGGTAAGACCGAGGCGGCCGTTACCAAAAAGGTTCGCCAACTGGAACGGGACCGGGACAGCGGCACGGTTCGCAAGGCTGGGCAGCGCTGGACGGTGAAGACCTGGCTCACGCATTGGGTCGAGAACATCGCCGCTCCATCCGTGCGCGAGAACACCATTGCCGGCTACCGCGTTGCCGTGAACCGGCACCTGATCCCCGGTCTCGGCGCCCACCGGATTGACCGCCTGGAACCGGAACACCTTGAACGGTTCTACGCCCGGATGCAGGAGAAGGGGAGCGCGCCGGCTACCGCGCACCAGGCCCATCGAACCATCCGAACGGCGCTCAATGAGGCTGTGCGCCGAGGTCACCTCACCCGCAATCCCGCCTCACTGGCAAAGGCGCCACGCCTCTCCGACGAGGAGATCGAGCCCTATTCGGTTGCGGAGGTACAGCGACTCATGACAGCGGCATCGTCACGACGGAACAGCGCCCGATGGGCAATCGCGCTTGCCCTCGGCCTCCGTCAGGGCGAAGCCCTCGGCTTGAAGTGGGCAGATGTCGACCTGGACGCCGGAACCCTCGTCGTACGCCGTGGTCGGCAACGCCCGAAGTGGCGGCACGGTTGCGCCGAACCGTGCGGCCGGAAGTACGGCGGACACTGCCCCGATCGGCAGCCAACCCGGGCCGCTACCGCCGACACGAAGTCACGTGCCGGGCGCCGCAGCATCGGGCTTCCCGACGAGCTGGTGGCTCTGCTCCGGAAGCACCGGGACGAGCAGGACCAGGAGCGCCAGAACGCCGGACAGCTCTGGTGCGACGGCGGTTGGCTGTTCGCCACGCCGACCGGCGAGCCGGTGAACCCACGGACCGACTACGACGAGTGGAAGCGGATGCTCAAGCTGGCCGGACTCCGGGACGGACGGCTACACGATGCCCGGCACACGGCCGCCACGGTGCTGCTGATCCTCGGCGTGGCGGAGCGGGCCGTGATGGGCATCATGGGCTGGTCCAACTCCGCCATGGCCGTCCGCTACCAGCACTTGACGACACAGGTCCGCCGAGACATCGCGAAGCGGGTCGGCGGGCTGCTCTGGGAAGCCCCGAAGGATCCGCCCGACGATGACGACCAGCGCGCCGCCGGGGGTAGGCGTACCGGCCGCCTGAGCGGCAACTGAGACCAAAACTGAGACCGCAAGCCGAACGCCCGGTGGGTCGTTTCCGACCTGCCGGGCGTTTTGCCTGCTCAGTGGCGGTGGCGGCGGGATTTGAACCCGCGGAGGGCGTGAACCCTCACACGCTTTCGAGGCGTGCTCCTTAGGCCACTCGGACACACCACCGCCGAGTAGGGTACCCGACGCACCGGGGCGACGTCGCGGCGGTATCGGCCGGAGCGACCTGGCAGGATCACCTCACATGAGTACGCACATTGGCGCCAAGCCCGGTGAGATCGCCGAGCGGGTCCTGATGCCGGGCGACCCGCTGCGGGCCAAGTGGATCGCGGAGACCTACCTCGAGGACGCCAAGTGCTACTCGACGGTGCGCGGCATGCTCGGCTTCACCGGCCGCTGGTCCGGCACCGAGGTCTCGATCCAGGGCTCCGGCATGGGCATGCCGTCCGCCTCCATCTACGCGCACGAGCTGATCAACGAGTACGGCGTACGGTCGCTGATCCGGGTCGGCTCGTGCGGGGCCCTCAGCGAGGACCTCCAGCTCCGGGACGTGATCGCGGCGAGCGGCTCGTCGACCGACTCGAGCATGAACCGGATGCGGTTCGACGGGTTGATCGACTACGCCCCGGTCGCCGACTTCGGGCTGCTGCGTACCTCGGTCGAGGTGGCCGAGCGGCGTGGCATCGCGATGCGGGTCGGCCCGATCCTGGCCACCGACGCCTTCTACACCGACCGTCCGGGTCTCTACGACACCCTTGCCGACTACGGCGTGCTGGCGGTGGAGATGGAGTCGGCGGCGCTCTACACGATCGCGGCCCGGTTCAAGGCGCGGGCGTTGACGCTGCTGACCGTCAGCGACCACATCAAGCGGGGCGAGCAGACCACCGCCCAGGAGCGCGAGCAGACCTTCAGCCAGATGGTCGAGATCGCCCTCGACACCATCGTCGCCTGACGGAGACGACGCGACCGGGTCGGGAGTACAAGCGAAAGCCCGTACCCCTGACCCGGTCGCCTCCTCACGGCGTGGCGAGCGCCTCGGTCGGGGCCAGCCGGGCGGCCCGGATCGCCGGGTAGAGCCCGGCGAAGGCGCCGATCAGCAGGGTCGCACCGACCCCGCCGACCATCGCCCAGCTCGGTACCACCGTCGGCCAGTCCCGGGACAGGGCGTAGCCCGAGGTCACCCCGATGCCGATCAGCACTCCGCCGACTCCGCCGAGGGCGGAGAGCAGCAGCGACTCGGCGAGGAACTGGGTGCGTACCTGCCCCCGGGTCGCGCCGAGCGAGCGGCGCAACCCGATCTCGGCCCGCCGTTCGAGCACCGAGATCACCATCGTGTTGGCGACTCCCACCCCGCCGACCAGCAGCGCGACCGCGCCGAGCCCGAGCAGCAGCCCGGTGAACGCCTCGTCGGTGGCCTGCTGCGCCTCCAGCGCGTCGGACGGCCGGGACACCTTGACCTCGTTCGGCGCCTCCGGGTTGGCGGTGGCGCCGAGTACCGTCTGCACCGCCTCGACCGACTGCTCGGCCGAGCGGGTGTAGACGGTGGTCGGGTGCCCGTCGAAGCCCAGGTACGACGCGGCCGCCTCCCAGCCGACCAGCGCGGAGAGGTCCAGCTCCGGCGCCAGCGGTACCGGTGCCAGGATCCCGACCACGGTGAACCACCGACTGCCGAGATAGACCTGTACGTCCGGTCCGGCCTTGCCGAGCCCGAGCCGTTCCGCCGCGGTCGCCCCGAGTACGACGGCCGGATAGCGTGCCGTCGCCCCGTTCAGCCAGGTACCGCTGGCCATGGTCGCCCCGACCGTGTCGATCAGGTCCAGCCGGGCCGCGCGGGCGGCGATCCCGCCGCTCTCCACCTCGGGGATCTGATCCGAGCGGTACACCCGGGCCTCGGAGAGCTGCCCGGTGGCGGAGACCTGCTGGACCGGGCCGATCCGGCCGATCATCGCGATTGACTCCTCCGGCAACTGGGCCGCGTCACCGAACATGGTGTTGCCGGGCGCGACGGTCAGCAGGTTGGTGCCGAGCGAGTCGAGCATCCGGTCCAGTTCCGCCCGGGACGACGACGAGATGCCGACCACCGCGACCATCGCGGCGATGCCGATCGCGATGCCGAGCGCGGAGAGGAACGCCCGCAGCGGCCGGGTACGCAGCCCGACGCCGCCGACTCGGAGGATGTCGCGGGGCCGCATCCGGGCCGGTACCAGCCGGGTGCGTGCCCCGCCGTTCCCCCCGGCCATCAGCCTGCCCCGTTCGACGCGATCGGCGCGAACCGGCCGCTGCCGGGCCCACCGTGGGCAGCACTGTCCGACAGCACCAGGCCGTCGCGCATCTGCACCTGCCGGGGCAGGCTCGCCGCGATCTCCCGGTCGTGCGTGATCACCACCACCGTGGTTCCGGCGGCGTTCAGCTCACGCAGCAGCGCCAGCACCCCGGCCCCGGACGTCGAGTCGAGGTTGCCGGTCGGCTCGTCGGCCAGCAACAGCGCCGGGTTTCCCACCACGGCCCGGGCGATCGCCACCCGTTGCCGTTCGCCGCCGGAGAGTTCGTGCGGCCGGTGGTCGAGCCGGTGCCCCAGCCCGACCCGGACCAACGCGGCCTCCGCGCGCCGCCGCCGCTCCCCGAGGGGTACGCCGGCGTAGAGCAGCCCGTCCGCCACGTTGTCCAGCACCGGTACGCCCGGCGCGAGGTGGAACTGCTGGAACACGAACCCGATCCGGGACGACCGGAGCGCGGAGAGCTGCCGGTCCGACAGTTTCGCCACGTCGTACCCGTCGATGTGCACGGTGCCGGTCGACGGCCGGTCGAGGGTGCCGATCAGGTGCAGCATGGTGGACTTGCCGGAGCCGGAGGGCCCGACGATCGCCACCAGCTCGCCCGGCCGGACGGTCAGGGTGACGCCACCGAGTGCGGTAACGCCGCCCGGATAGACCTTCGTGACCCGGTCGAGCACCACGACCCCGTCGGTGCCGGCCGGTGGATCGGCGAGCGCGGTACCCGACGCCGCCAGGTCCCGGCTCACTTCGGCATCCCCACGGTCGCCCCCTCGACCAGCCCGTCGCCGGTCACCTCCACTCGGCCGGAGGCGAACATCCCGGTCTGCACCGCCACGATCCGGGTCGCGTCGCCCTCGACGACCTCGACGCCGTAGCCACCCTCGGCGAGGGCGAGCAGCGCGGCGACCGGAACGGTGAGCACGTTCTCCCGCTGGGCCGCGGTGAATGCCACGTCGACCGAGGCGCTGTCGAACCCGGCCAACGCCTTCGGGTCGGCGGCGGTGACGGTCACCTCGATCTTGGTCTCCGGCCCGTTCTGCTCGTCCCCGGTCTCGATGACCGTCTCGGTGGCGGCGATGGTGCCGGCCACCTCCTTGCCGTCCGGCAGCGTCACCGTGACCTTGGCGCCCCGCTTGGCCAGCCGCTGGTCGTCCACGTCCAGCGAGACGGTGACCACCCGGGAGGTACCGCTGTAGCTGAGCACCCCGCCGCCGGGCTGCACCGCGTCGCCGACCTCGGCCTCGGTGCTGTCCACCCGGACCTCGCCGGTGGCGTAGACGACCTGGCCCAACTCGACCCGGCCGGTCTCGTCGAGGCCGAGGTCCTCCTGCCACTCCTGCACCGCCTCGGCGGTGGCCGAGGTGTACTCGTCGTCGACGGTGAACCCGTCGTAGCCGAGCGCGCTCAGGTTCTTCTCGAACTGCTCGACGTCCTCGCCGCTGTCACCGGAGCGCAGCGTCCGGTACGCCGGCAGCCCGCCGTAGAGCAGCACCACCTTCTGGTTGTCGACCGAGTAGAGCGGCTTGCCCCGGGTGACCCGGGCACCGGCGGCGGCGATCGAGGTGATCGTGCCCCCCTTCCGGGCCGCCACGGTACGGGTCTCGCCGTACCCCAGTTCGCCGTCGGCGGTCTCCGAGTCGATCAGCGTCTGGCGGGTGACCTGGGCGTTCGCCGGTGGCAGGTTGCTGGCGGTGGCCGTACCCGGGTCGTCACCGCCAAAGCCGACGGCGGCGGCGACTCCGGCGGCGACCGCCAGCGCGGCGGTGGTCACCACCGCCACCGCCCGGCCCCGGCCGCCCCGGCGTCGCCGCCCCGGCCGGCTCCCGGCCGCCGGAACCGCCCCCGTGGCGTCGCCCGATCCGGCGATGGCCGGAGCCGACCCGTCCGGAGACGGGCCGGTCTCGGTCACGGAGGTGCCCGCCGTCATTCGCCACCACCTCGGATCCGGACCGGGAACTCGCCCCGGCACTTCTCCATCGCGGCCTGGAACTTCGGGTCGTTCATCCTCATCCCGTTGCCCTGGCCGAGCTGCATGGTGCCGTCCGGGCCCGGGTCCGGGAAGTCCGGCACACCGTTCTCCCGCATGCACTTCGCCATCTTGCGCAACTGCTCAACCTGCTCCGGGTTGAGTTCCATCTTGCCGCCGTTCGGCAGCAGGTGGCGGCACTTCTCCATCGCCGCCTGCGTCTTGGCCGGATCGTCACCCGGGTTCCGCTGGATCCGGATCCCGCCCTGACCCGGCTCCGGATCCGGCATCTCCACCCCGTTCTCCCGCATGCACTTGGCAAACTCCAGGCGGCGGTCCTCGTCGCTCAGCGCGGCGGCGCTGGCACTGGCGGTAGGTCCGGCTCCGGCGCCGCCCTGGGCGGTGGCCACCCCCGGCCCCTCGTCGGCCTTGGCGCAGCCGGCGAGCGCCAGGCCGAGGAGGGGGAGGGCCAGCCAGATGCCCGACATTCGTCGGCGCATGGCACAACTCCTTCCGTGGGCCGGCGCGGTTCGCCGGCCGATACGGACAAAGTCAAGCCGGCGGCACGTATCCGGGGCGTAACCGTCGACGTTTACGGCGGGGTTATCCGCGACCGAGTCACCATGGACCGGTGCGGGTACTGGTGGTCGAGGACGAGAAGCTGTTGGCGGACGCCGTCGCCGAGTGGTTGCGCCGGGAGGCGTTCGCGGTCGACGTCGCGTACGACGGCGACGCGGCCCTGGAGCGGCTCGGCGTCAACGACTACGACGTGGTGGTGCTGGACCGGGACCTGCCGGTGGTGCACGGCGACGACGTGTGCCGGGCGATCGTGGAGGGCGGGGGCGAGACCCGGGTGCTGATGCTCACCGCTGCGGCCGCGGTCCGGGACCGGGTGGCCGGGCTGGCCCTGGGCGCCGACGACTACCTGATCAAGCCGTTCGCGCTGGTCGAACTCTCCGCCCGGGTACATGCGCTGATCCGGCGGGCCCGGCCGGCCGCGCCGCCGAAGCTGACCCGGGCCGGCCTGGTGGTCGACCCGGCCCGGCACGAGGTCTACCGCGACGGCCGGTACGTCGCGCTCTCCCGCAAGGAGTTCGCGGTGCTCGCCGAGCTGATGCGGGCCGGCGGCGCGGTGGTCTCCGCCGAGGAGCTGCTGGAGCGGGCCTGGGACGAGCACATCGACCCGTTCACCAACGTGGTCCGGGTGACCGTGATGAAGCTGCGCCGCAAGCTCGGCGATCCGCAGATCGTCGAGACCGTACCGGGAGTGGGGTATCAGATCCGATGAAACGACTGACGATCCGGGCCCGCCTGACCCTGGTCTACGGCGGCCTCTTCCTGCTCGCCGGGATGGTGCTGCTCGCCGTCACCTACGTGCTGGTCGAACAGCGGATGCCCAGCACCATGGGAGTGCAGATCAGCGGCGTCAAGCCGCCACCCGGGTCGTCACCGGGCCGGATAGTCTCGCCGGAAAACGCCGAACAGCTCCGGCTCTTCGCCCGGCAGGTGCAGGACGAGGCCCGGGAGAACGCGCTGGAGACCCTGCTCACCCAGGGCGGCATCGCGCTCGCCGTGGTCTCGGCGACCGCCCTCGCCTTCGGCTGGCTGATCGCCGGCCGGGCGCTGCAACCGCTGCACCAGATCACCGGCACCGCCCGGCGGATCGCCGGAGCCGGCACCGCCGGTCGCGGGCTGCACGAGCGGATCGCGCTGGACGGCCCGCGGGACGAGGTCAAGGAACTCGCCGACACCTTCGACCTGATGCTGGAACGGCTGGACCAGTCCTTCGACGGGCAGCGGCGGTTCGTCGCAAACGCCTCGCACGAGCTGCGTACGCCGCTGGCGCTGAACCGGTCCCTGCTGGAGCTCGCGGTCACCCGGCCGGGGGCGCCGGCCGAGTTGCAGCAGCTCGGCGAGACGCTGCTGGCGGTCAACGAGCGGCACGAACGGCTGATCGACGGGCTGCTCACCCTGGCCGACTCGGAGCAGCAGGTGGTGGAGCGTACCCGGATCGACCTGGCCGAGGTGGTCGGGCACGTCGCCGAGCAGATGCGTACGGAGCTGCCGCTGCACCGGCACCTGGCTCCGGCACCTACCGCCGGGGATCCGGTACTGCTGGAGCGGCTGACCCAGAACCTGCTGGAGAACGCGCTGCGGCACAACGTCCCGACCGGCGGCCAGGTCTGGATCAACACCGCCACGGTCGACGGCTGGGCGACCCTGGTGGTGGCGAACACCGGGCCGGTGGTGCCGGGGTACGAGGTCGAGACGATGTTCCAGCCGTTCCGGCGGCTGCGCCAGGAGCGGGTCGGCGGTGGCCGCGGGTTCGGTCTCGGGCTGTCGATCGTCCGGGCGGTCGCCAACGCACACGGCGGTTCGGTCCGGGCCGAGCCCCGGCACGGGGGTGGGTTGGTCGTCACGGTCCTGCTGCCGGCCGAGGCCCCGGTCCAGGCTGTCCCGGAGTACGCCCCGCCGGCCCTTGCGGCCGCGACCCTCGCGCCCTCTCCCGGCCTGCCCGCCGGTGGCCCCGCCCCGGCGACCGGGCACGCCCGGATCATGCCCGGCTGACCCGCTGGCCGTTGCGGTGACGCCAGAGTTTTCCACAAGCATTTCGAGTTATCCACAGGGTGTGCACAACCCCGACCGGAGCTGTGCAGAACCGGTCAGCGGAAGAAGGCCCGGAGCGCGGCGGCGCACTCGGCCTCCAGGACACCGCCGTACACCTCGGGGCGGTGGTTGAGCCGCCGGTCGCGTACGACGTCCCAGAGCGAACCCACCGCACCGGTCTTCGGCTCCCAGGCGCCGAAAACGAGCGTGGAGATCCGGGCGAGCACCAGCGCACCGGCGCACATCGTGCACGGTTCCAGGGTCACCACCAGGGTGCAGCCGGTCAGCCGCCAGGCGCCGACGGCCCGGGCGGCCCGGCGCAGCGCCAAGACCTCGGCGTGTGCGGTGGGGTCTCCGGTCAGCTCACGCTCGTTGCGGGCGCTCGACAACTCCGTACCGTCGGGACCGTAGACCACCGCTCCGACCGGGACGTCCCCGGCCAGCGCCTCGACGGCCGCCGCTGCCGCCCGGCCGGGCGGCGCAGGGGCCGGGCCGGGGCCGGGCGGGGCGCCGGAGACTTCAAGCGCCCGTCGCATCCACGCCTCGTGCCGGTGCCGGCGCCCGGTCAGCGGCAGGTCGGGCAGGTCTGATTCGTCCGGAGGTCGACCCGTCGGCCCGGTCACGCCTCGCGGAGTTCCTCGACCTCGTTGCCACAGCCGATGATCTGGCAGATCTCCGCCGTCACGTCGGCCGGCAGCATCCCCTCGTGCGCGCAGAGTGCGAGCAGGCGATGGGCCGAGATGCCGAGGTCGGCGAGGAGGTCGGCGTCGCCCACCGGATCGGCGTCCGGATCGACGGCCGGTTCGTTCTCGCCGTCGTCATTGGCCGGCGCGGCCGCGCGCTCCACCGGCTCGACCACGTCGTCGATGCCGAGCGCCGGGGCCTTGATGTCGCCGACCAGCAGGGCACCGAGCCGCGACTCCTCGGCGAACGCCGAGTCCGAACCGAAGACCCGCAGGTCCTCGCCCTCGTCGAGACGCATGATCGCCAGGTAGGCGTCGTCGGACTCGACGAAGAGCAGGGAGATCTCGGCGTCCTGGTCGACGTCGCGGAGCAGGTCGGCGACCTCGTCGATGTCGGCCGCACCATTCAGATCAACTTCTGTCGCGGCCCAGCCGGACGGGCGGCGCACCACCGCCGCAGCGAAGTACGACATGGTCCCCCCAATTACCCAGCGGCCCCCAGCCGCATCACGCCGACTTCACGGTGCACAGCCGGCTCTCTGTCACGCGTGACGGTATCCGGTCGTATCCGGCAGAGCCCACGCAACGCCCCGAAGGAGGGACGGGGAATCGAAGTGGACGAGGCTGCCGGTCAGGTCGCCAGGCGGCGACGGGTGGCGATCAGTTCGCCAGGCGGCGACGGGTGGCGATCAGTTCGCCAGGCGGCGACGGGTGGCGATCAGTTCGCGCAGGCGATCGACGCGGGCGCGTCGGGGATGTTCGCGCTCCCGCACCGACTTCGCCCCGGCGAGCTCGGCAAGGAGCTGCAACCGACGACGGCTGCGGTCAGGGTCGAGCCGATGCTCTGTCCAGGCCATACCGCCGAGGGTGCCGAGTCGGGCCCGATTCGTCAAGGCCGATCGCGGTGTGCAGCGATCACCTCACTCAGCGCGGCTGTCCCGAACGATTCTCGGAGACTCCGGTACCGCCCCCGCACCGGCCCCGAGCTGCGGCGCGGGCCGTACGGATCATCCGGAGCGGGACAGCGAGGTGGCGAGCGGTTACCACAACGGCCAGTCGGCGCTGGTGTACCAGCGGGTCGCGACGGCCGCTGCGGCGATAGCCCAGCCGACCCCGGTAGCCAGGGCGATGCCCGCGCCGGCTCCCCGGTTGCCCCGCTCGGTCAACAGCAGCGCGACGAGCCAGGCCATCCCGCCGGCCAGCAGCGTCCAGAGCACGTATCCGCGCAGGCCGTGACCGAGCAGACCGAAGGCGACCAGCCAGGCGGCGGCCGAGGCGGCGCCCGCGGCGACGGCTCCGGGGCGTACCGGATGGGGCTCCCGGTAGGTCGGCTGGGTGTGCACGGGCGGCGGGCTGGCCGGAAACAGGCCGGACGGGCTGTGCCCGAAGGGTCGGGGCTGCCAGACCGGCCGGGGCTCGACGGCGGGCGGCGGCAGGGCGGGGTGCGGTACGCCGGACCGGGGTTGCAGAGCCGGCTGTTCCGCCATGACCCCGCTCCTCTCCACCCACACATGCGTGCACACGCCCCCGGGTACGCCACCCGTTCCGGACGGTCCACCCGGTTCGCAGCCTACCCGGCGGAGGCCGGCGACCGACCGGATCGCGACGGGCCCGACCGCCGGGCCGGCAAGCTCCGGGCCGGTCTGCCACTATGGCCGAATGCCATGGGGAGGATCAGCGGGACGGGGCCGGCCCGGCCGGCTGCCGGGGTACCCGGTCGCCGTCCTGCTGGTGACGGTGATGGCGCTCGCCGCCGGCTGCGCCGACACGCGGCAGCCGACCGGCGCACCGGCCTTCGAGCCGATGGACGGCCCGGCCACGAGCGCGGCCGCCGACGGTACGCCGAGCGCCGTGCCGACGCCGTCCGCCAGCGCGAAGCCGAGCAGGTCGCCGTCGAAGAAGCCCAGCACCCCGCCGCCGACGACCAGCGGCAGCCACACATACGCCTTCCCGGTGCAGACGGGCAACGTCGCCTACCACCCGACCCACTCGGCGTACCCGGCCACCGACATCTTCGCCAACTGCGGCTCGCCGGTGGTCGCCGTCACGAACGGCCGGATCCTCGAGGTGAGCCGGGTCGACCGGTACAGCAAGACCGGGCCGCAGGGGCCCAACAACGGCGGCAAGGCGGTCTCGCTGCTCGGTGACGACGGGGTCCGCTACTACGGCTCGCACCTG
Organism: Plantactinospora sp. ZYX-F-223; assembly: GCF_039649625.1. Taxonomy (NCBI): domain Bacteria; kingdom Bacillati; phylum Actinomycetota; class Actinomycetes; order Micromonosporales; family Micromonosporaceae; genus Plantactinospora; species Plantactinospora sp. ZYX-F-223. The sequence goes on from NZ_JBDJAV010000044.1 coordinate 43,888, forward strand.
ACCAACGTCACCGGCGGGATCGAGGCGGGCGTCCGGGTGCGCGCCGGCCAGCAGGTCGGCACGGTCGGCCGGACCGGCAACGCCAACAACGTCTGCCACCTGCACTTCGGCATCTCGCCGCCGTGCGAGAAGACCGCCGACTGGTGGATCCGGCGCGGTGTGGTATGGCCGGCGTCGTTCCTGGACGCCTGGCGCAAGAAGCGGAACACCTCACCGGCCGCCAAGGTCAGGGATTGGCGCGCCGACAACGGCTGCCCGAAGGCGCCGTAGCCGCGGCCGGTGTGCGAGAGTTCCGGTCGTGGACGTCGCGGTGATCGGGCTCGGTCTCATCGGCGGCTCGGTGCTGCGGGCACTGGCCTCGACCGGTCATGCGGTGCTCGGCTACGACGCCGACCCCGCGACCAGGGCCACCGCCCGGACCGCCGCCGCACAGGCGCCGCCGGCGGAGCGTTGGCAGGTCGCCCGGACGGTACGCGACGCGGTGGCCCGCGCCGATCTGGTGGTGATCGCCGTACCGCTGCCGGCGGTGGCCGGGGTACTCGACGAGCTCTCCGGAGCTGGCTACACCGGACTGGTCACCGACGTCACCTCGGTCAAGGAGCCGGTACGCGTACTGGTCGACCGGCACCTGCGCGGCGGCGCCGACCGGCGGGCCGGATTCGTCGGCGGCCACCCGATGGCCGGCCGGGAGACCTCCGGATTCGGTGCCGCCGATCCGGCCCTCTTCACCGGCTGCGCCTGGGTGCTCTGCCTCGAACCGGGGGCGACCTCGGTGGCCGACTGGCTGGAACTGGCGGCGTTGCTGACCGGCATCGGCGCCCGGGTGGTGCCGGCGGTCGCCGCCGAACACGACCGGGCGGTGGCCGCGATCAGTCACGTACCGCACCTGCTGGCCACCGCGATCGCGGCGGTCGCCGCCGACGACCCGCTGGCCGGCACCCTGGCCGCCGGCTCGTTCCGGGACGGCACCCGGGTCGCGGCGACCCGGCCGGACCTGGTCGCGGCGATGTGCGGGGGCAACGCGGCAGCGGTCGGCCCGGCGCTGGACGCGGTACTGCGGGAGCTGGACGGCGCCCGCACGGCGGTCGGCTCGGCAGACCCGATCGGTGCGCTGCGGCGCTGGCTGGCGCCCGGCTCGGCGGCCCGGCTGGCCTGGCCACCCCGGCCAGGCGGCGCGGTGGAGCTGCCGGCCCGGCCCGACGCGCTGCTCCGGCTCGGCCGGGCGGGTGGCTGGGTGACCCGGGTCGCCGAGGACCGGCGTACGGTCACCGCGGTCAGACCCGCTCTCCCCGATCCAGCCTGATCACCCGCCGCTCGGTGACGATCGCCGTGACCAGCTCGTAGGGGGTCACGTCGAAGGCCGGGTTGACCGCGTCGACACCGCCCACTCCGGCCGGTCGGCCGTCGCCGGCCGACGGCCGGCCGTACGACAGCACCTCGTCGGCGCCCCGGTCCTCGATCTCGACCCGCGCGCCGTCGGCCGTGTCGGGGTCGACCGTCGACTCCGGCGCGACGACCACGAACGGAATGCCGGCCCGGTGGGCACCGAGCGCGTGCGCGTACGTGCCGATCTTGTTGATCACGTCGCCGTTGGCGCAGATCCGGTCGGCGCCCAGTACCACCCCGTCGACCTCGCCCCGGGCCATCAGGAACGGGCCCGCCCCGTCCACCGCGACCCGGTACGGCACCCCGGCCCGGCCCAGCTCCCAGGCGGTCAGCCGGGCCCCCTGCAACAGCGGTCGGGTCTCGCTGGCCAGTACCGCGCCGAGCGCGTCCCGCCGGTGCAGTTCCAGCACCGCCCCGAGGGCCGTACCGCCGACCACCGCCGCAAGCGCGCCGGTGTTGCAGTGCGTGAGCAGCCGGGGCCGGGTCCCGCAGAGTTCGGCCAGCAGGTCGGCGCCGAGCCGGGCCATCGCGGCCGACGCGGCGATCTCCTCGTCCCGCACCGCCAGCGCCTCGGCGAGGACCGCGTCGGCGCCCTCCGGCAGCCGGGCGGCGGCCCGGCGTACGCCCCGGGCCAGGTTCACTGCCGTCGGCCGGGCGGTCTCCAGCCGGCGTACGGCGGCCGCCACGTCGCCCGGCTGCGCTACGGCGAGCGCGACTCCGAGCGCACCGGCCACGCCGAGCGCCGGGGCGCCGCGTACCGCGAGCCGCTGGATCGCCGCGACGAGGTCATCGACGGTGCTCACCCGGAGTACGGTGAGCCGGCCCGGCAGGGCGGTCTGGTCGATCAGTTCGACGGCACCGTCAACCCAGTCGATCGTGCGCATGAGCGCCAGGGTACGGCGGCATTCCGGCGGCCGGCGAGCCGGTGACCGGGCCGGCCTGCCGGCTGGGCGGGGTCAGCGCTCGTCGAACGACCTGCTGGGCGGGGTCAGCGCTCGTCGAACGACTTGAGCGCCTCCAGCAGGGTGTCCCGACTGTTCTTCTCCAGCAGTTCGCTGCTCCACGCCTCCTGCAACGCCAGCCGGCGGCCGTCGTGCAGCACGAGCTCGGCCCTCAGCGGCACCTGCTTGCGGATCGTGGCACCGACAACCTCCTCGAACGGCAGGAACTGGTGCCGACCGGCCAGCTCGGCGACCGGGGCGGAGCTGACCAGTTCACGCAGCCGCTGCGTACCCTTGTCGGCCTTGCCCGGGTTGCCGACGAAGACCAGCCCGCGGTTGAGCATCAGCACGTCGTGGTCGACGCCGTCGACCTTGACGTTGGCGAGCGCGGCGAGCAGCCGGGCGCCGTTCGCGGTGGCCCGGCGCTGCACCACCCGGCCGTGCGCCGGGTCGATGCCGAGCGCGGTCAGCCGGGCGACCGCCTCGGGCAGGGTTTGCGCCGAGACGGCCAACTCGGCGATCTCGGCGAACGAGATCGGCCGGCCGTCCCGCCCGACCAGCTCGGCCGGCCCGGACCACGAGTGCTGCCACCAGGCCGCTTGCGCGCTCACCGCGGCGCTCTGCAACAGCGTCTCCATCGGCTCGGCGAACTTGCGGGCCGCCTCCCGGCGGGTGGCGTCCGGGAAGAACTGCTCGGCGAACTCACCGAGCCTGCCCGCCTGCACGACCTGGAACAGCACCGGCAGCCCGGGCTCGGGCGCCCCGGTGAACCGGCCGAGCGCCCGGAAGACGGCGTCGGTCTGCCGCTGCACGCCCGCCGCGACCATCGCGTGGGTGAACTGCGGCCAGGGCAGCACCTTGCGGTCGCCGACCTCGACCGTCCGGTCCTGTAGCCGACGGCCGAGCGCGACGATGTCCGGGAGAAGCGCGTACCCGGGCCGGTTGTCGGCCGGCCGGGGTACGTCGGGGGCGGTGGCGATCGCCGAGATCCGCTCCGGGATCGGCGGGTGGGTGTCCCAGCGCGACCCGGCGGCGTCCGGCTCGTTGCCGCGCAGCTTCGCCAGTTCGGCCTGGCGGGCGGCGATCAGGGCGTAGAAGCCGCCGAAGAGGTCGTCCGGGACGAACCCGGCCTCCCAGCCGGGGTGGACGTACCGCTGGAAGTAAAAGCCCCAGGCGGCGTCGAGTACCGGCAGTTCACGCAGCGCGGACGCGGCGGCGGCCCGGCCGGCGACCTGCACGGATGCCTGGTCCGCCTCCAGCTCCTGCCGTCGCGAGGCGGCGTTGTCGACCAGCAGGTAGAGCCGGGCATAGCCCCTGAACACCCAGCCGACCGGGTTGCGGGGGCCGATCCGGCTGATGGTGCCGCCGAGGGCCAACCGACCCCGGTACGCCACCGCGCCGAGCCGGGTGTGCCGGCCCGAGTAGTGCCCCAGCTCGTGGGCGAGTATCGAGCGGATCTGGTCGACGCTCATCGCCTGGAGCAGCGGCAGTCCGATGTAGAGGATGCGCCGGCCGCTGACCAGGCCGAGCAGTTTGGCGTCCTCGGTCACCGCGGCGTTGACCTCGGGCAGCAGCCGGATCTCGTCCGGCACCCGGGTGCCGACCACGCCCGCCAGCTCGTGCACCGTACGCCACAGCTCCGGGGCCTGGTCGGGGCCGACCGGTTGCCCTTCCGGCGGCTCCGGCCGGGCTCGGATGGCCTTCCAGAGCGCGACCGAGACCGCGCCGACCGTGGCCACAAAGAGCGGAAACACGATCTTCAGTGCGATCGCGCCGTTGAGTACCGTGCTGAGCCAGATGGCCAGGGCCACCGCGCCGCCCAACTGGACGAGCGCGACGACGTAGAACCCGGCGAGCATCACCACCGACGCCAGCGCGCGGAAAGTGGCGACCACGATTTGTCCTCCCCCGTCAGGTGCCTCCGCCCACCCTCTGGTGCGGAGCGGCGGACGGACAGTACGACGAGGCACCGACACCGGCAACCCCGTTGCGCCTCCGCCGTGCGGTACCGGCCGGTCAGGACCGGCCGGCGAGTTCCCGCGCCGGCGCCGGCCGCTGACTAACCTGGTCACCCATGACCGAGCGGACCGAGGAGACGGCATGACCGGGCGCGACCCCCTCGCCGACCTGCGTCGGATCGCCTTCCTGCTGGAACGGGCGAACGAGGCCAGCTTCCGGGTCAAGGCGTTCCGGTCGGCGGCCAAGACCCTGGCCGAGCTGCCCGCCGAGGAGCTGGCGACCCGGGCCGAGGCCGGCACCCTGACCGAACTCTCCGGTGTCGGCGACGTGACCGCGCGGACCGTCACCGAGTCGCTGCGCGGCGAGGAACCGGTCTATCTGCGCCGGTTGCTGGCCACCGAGGGGCTCGACCTGGACGAGGAGGCAAGCGCGCTGCTGGCGGCGCTGCGCGGCGACTGCCACACCCACTCCGACTGGTCGGACGGGGGTTCGCCGATCGAGGAGATGGCGCTCGCCGCCGTCGAGCTGGGGCACGAATACCTGGTACTGACCGACCACTCGCCCCGGCTGACCGTGGCCCGAGGGCTGACCGCCGCCCGGCTGCGCAGACAGCTCGACTACGTCGCCGCGGTCAACGACGCGCTGCCGGAGGGCTTCCGGATCCTCACCGGCATCGAGGTCGACATCCTCGACGACGGCTCGCTGGACCAGGACGAGGAGTTGCTGGCCCGGCTGGACGTGGTGGTCGGCTCGGTGCACAGCAACCTGCGGGACCCGAAGGCCCGGATGACCAGGCGGATGCTGGCGGCGATCGCCAACCCGCACCTGGACATCCTCGGGCACTGCACGGGGCGGATGGTCGCCGCCCGGCCCCCCGGGGTGACCGGTCCCGGCGATCGGGGGCACCGGGCCCGTACCCGGCCGCCGAGCGACTTCGACGCCGACGCCGTCTTCGCCGCCTGCGCCGAGTACGACAAGGCCGTCGAGATCAACTCTCGCCCGGAGCGGCAGGACCCGCCGAAGCGGCTGATCCGGCTGGCCGTGGAGGCGGGCTGCCGGTTCGCCATCGACACCGACGCGCACGCACCGGGTCAGCTCGACTGGCAGCGGTTCGGCTGTGAGCGGGCCGCCCGGTGCGGCGTACCGGCGGAGCGGGTCGTCAACACCTGGTCCGCCGACGCGCTGCTCGACTGGACCGGCTCACACCCGGGCTGACGGGGTCAGCTCCGGCGGCATGCCGGCCGGTACGGCGGGGCGGCGCCGCCGGCCGAACAGCCCCTGCGAGACCGCCACCCCGGCCAGCACGATCGCCGCACCGACCGGCTGGTACCAGGCCAGGTGCTCACCGAGCGCGAGCACCCCGATCAGCACCGCGAAGACCGGGATCACGTAGGTAACCGTCGATGCCGTGCTCGCGCCGGCCACCCGGATGTTGCGCAGGTTGATCACGAAGGCCAGGCCGGTGCCGAGCGCGCCCAGTGCCAGCACGCTGGCGATCACCTCGCCGGAGAGGCTGGTCGGTGCCGGCGGGGCACCGGCGATCAGCGGCGCGGCGATCGCGAGTTGCGCCGTCGCCATCAGCAACTGCGCGGCCGAGAGCGACAGGCCGGACTCGGTCCGATCCGCGACGAACCGCTTCTGGTACGGGATGGCCACGCCGTAACAGGCCGCCGCCGCGAAACAGAGCAGTTGGCCGGTGAACTGGGCACCGCCGAGGCCCTGCCAGACGCCCAGCACCACCAGCACCCCGACGAAGCCCAGCCCGAGCCCCACCCCCCGGCGTACGGTCATCCGCTCGGTCCGGAACACCAGCACCGCCAGCGGCAGCACCACCAGTGGGGTGGTCGCGTTCCAGATGCCGGCGAGCATCGAGGAGACCCGCTGCTCGCCGTAGCCGAAGAGGGTGAACGGCAGGGCGACCCCGATCGCCGAGTAGAGCGCGGTGTGCAGCCACAGCACCGGATCCCGGGGAAGCCGGTCGCGGAGCACCGCCAGCACGACCAGCAGGGTGATCGCGCCCGCGCCGACCCGGCCGAGAGTGACGTAGACCGGGTGCATCTCCCGAATGCCGACCTTGATGAAGAGGAAGCTCGACCCCCAGATCGCGCCGAGGGCGAAGAAGCCCGGCAACCACGACTTGAGGGCGGACTTGTCAGGAGTGGCAGCGGCAGTCACCCCTGACACTTTGCAGCAGGGGGCCGACAAAATCTCGCGAGTTTCACCACGTGGTGGTGTAGCACACACCCCTCAGCCGCCCGGATCGGCACCGTCGGCGAGGGGTGGAGGAGGTGCGGCGACCGGTGACCGGTGCCGGGGTATCGCGGATGAGTGGAGCCGGGTCCATCACGTAGGGTCGTGGCGTGGGACGAATCAACGAGTTGGCTGATCGCTATGTCGACGAGTGGGCCCGGCTCAATCCGATCGGCGCGACCTTCGTCGGCATCGGGGGGTACGACGACCAGCTCGGTGACCTCTCGCCGGAGGGCTTCGCGGCGCAGGCCGAGCTGACCCGGCGTACGCTCACCGCCCTCGACGCCACCGAGCCGGACTCCGAGGCGGAGCGGACCGCCAAGGAGGCGATGCAGGAGCGGCTCGGCCTGGAACTCGCCCGGTACGACGCGGGCGAGACGGCCAGCGAACTGAACGTCATCGCCAGCGGACTGCACGAACTCCGGCAGGTCTTCGACCTGATGCCGACCGAGGGCGCCGAGGCGGTCGGCAACATCGCCGCCCGGCTGGGCCAGTTCGCCGGGGCGCTCGACGCGTACAAGACGACCCTGCGTACCGCCGCCGGGGCTGGGCACGTCAGCTCCCGGGCGCAGATCGTCGAGGTCGCCAAGCAGTGTGACATCTGGACCGACCCGGACGGCGACAACTTCTTCCATTCCCTGGTCGAGCGGCTCCCCGCCGCCCCGGCGCTCGCCGCCGAGCTGCGCCGGGGCGCGGCCGCGGCCACCGCCGCCACGGCCGAGTTCGGGCACTTCCTGCGGGACGAACTCGCCCCGCTGGGCCGGGCCAAGCAGGCCGCCGGCCGGGACCGGTACGAACTCGCCTCGCAGTACTTCCTCGGCGCCCGCGTCGACCTGGCGGAGACGTACGCCTGGGGGTTCGAGGAGCTGGCCCGGTTGGAGGCCGAGATGCGCGCGGTGGCCGCGCAGATCGCCGGCCCGGGCGCCAGCATCGACGCGGCGGTGACCGCGCTGGACGCCGACCCGGCCCGGCGGATCCAGGGCAAGGAGGCGTTCCGGGACTGGATGCAGGCGCTGGCCGACAAGGCGATCGCCGAACTGCACGGCACCCACTTCGACATTCCCGAGCAGGTCCGCCGGATCGAGTGCTGCCTCGCGCCGACCAGCGACGGCGGGATCTACTACACCGGCCCGAGCGAGGACTTCTCGCGGCCGGGCCGGATGTGGTGGGCGGTGCCGCAGGGCATCACCGAGTTCTCCACCTGGCGCGAGGTGACCACGGTCTTCCACGAGGGCGTGCCCGGGCACCACCTCCAGGTGGCGCAGACGCAGGTCCGCGCCGACCTGCTCAACCGGTGGCAGCGGCTGCTCTGCTGGACCTCCGGGCACGGCGAGGGCTGGGCGCTGTACGCGGAACGCCTGATGGACGAGCTCGGCTACCTCGCCGACCCGGGCGACAAGCTGGGCATGCTCGACGGGCAGGCGTTCCGGGCCGCCCGGGTGATCGTCGACATCGGGATGCACCTGGAGCTGGAGATTCCTCGGGACAACCCGTTCGGTTTCCGTCCCGGCGAGCGCTGGACCCCGGAGCTGGGCTGGGAGTTCATGCGGGCACACTGCCGGGTACCGGACGAGAACCTGCGCTTCGAGCTGAACCGCTACCTGGGGTGGCCGGGGCAGGCCCCGTCGTACAAGGTCGGTGAGCGGATCTGGTTGCAGGCGCGGGCGGACGCCCAGGCCCGCAAGGGCGCCGACTTCGACCTCAAGGAGTTCCACCGGGCCGCGCTCGACCTCGGCTCGCTCGGGCTCGACCCGCTCCAGGCCGCCCTCGCCAGACTCTGACTCGTCGAGATGGCCTGAGACGATTCGCGCACTACACATCTCCGGTACGCCGATTCAGCGGGCCAGGCGCCGGCCCGCACTGGCCCGCTGAGGATCGGGGACGAGAGCACGCTCGTTACTCTGCGCGCATGGCTTCGAGTACGTCGGTGCGGGCGGCTCGGCGGGCCGGCCACTGCGCGGCGACGACACCGGCGACTCCCATGGCCGCGAAGGCGCCCACTGCCAGGCTGAGTGGGATGGCGGCGTCGGTGACCGGGCGGGCGAGAACGGCGTGCTGGACCATCGCGCCGAGCAGTATTCCGACGGTGATGCCGAGTACGCCACCGACGGTGGCGATCAGCATCGACTCGACGGTGATCATCGCGCGTACCTGGCGCCGGTGCATGCCGATGGCGCGTAGCAGGCCGACCTCGCCGGTGCGTTCCAGGACGGACAGCGCCAGGGTGTTGATGATCCCGAGAACGGCGATGACCAGTGCCAGGGCCAGCAGGGTGGTGGCGATCCGGATGAGGATGGCGAAGGCGCCGGCTTCTTCGGCGGCGTACTGCGCCGGCGTGTAGAGGCGTACGTCCGGGCGGTCGGCGAGCGCGGCTTCCAGCCCGGAGCGCAACTCCGACCCGTTGTCGTCCGCGCCGATGACCACGGTGTCGCCGTTGCCGGGTCGGAAGTGCCGTTCGGCGAAGTCGTCGGAGACGAGTAGCCCGTCGCCGAGTAGGGCGGCATCGGCGTAGAGGCCGGTGATGGCGACCTTCACCCGTTGACCGTTGAGGGTCAGGTCGACCGAGTCACCCACCGACCAATCGCGCTCCGCGGCCAGGGACTCGTGGGCGAGAGCGCCGGTGGCCAGGCCGTCGGGCGTACCGGTGGCCAGCTCCAGGTCGAGCAGCGAGCCGAGGGCGGCCGGGTTGACCGCGGTCAGGGGGAAGCCCTCCTCACCGGTGCCGGCTGTCTCGCGGCGTATCGGGGCGGCCGAGGTGACGCCGGCCACGGCTCGGACCCGGGCCAGCGTGGCCTCGCTGATCTGCCCGCCGCCGATGTTGGCCGCCAGGAAGGGTGCCCGGACGGTCCGTTCGACGACGGTCCGGTCCGCCTCCGTGGCGCTGGCGGCGAACACGGCGATGCCGGTGGCCAGCGCCACGCCGACCATCAGCGCAGAGACGGTCGCCGCGGTCCGGCGGGGGTTGCGCATCACGTTCTCGACGGCGAGCCGCGGCAGCAGCCGGTGCCTGATCGGTGCCGCGACCAGACGCAGTATCACCCGGGCCAGCCCCGCGGCGAGCAGCACGACGGCGATGAGCATGGTGAAGGCGCCGACGACTCCGGCCACGGTGAACGGCGGCCTGTTTCCGAGCAGGCCGAGCAGGCAGAAGAGCGTGCCGATGCTGGCGAGGCCCAGCCCGAGGATGGTGCGTACCCGCATGGCCTTGGGGACGAGGACGATGTCGCCGTGCAGAGCCGTGACGGGTGGCACGGCGGCGGCCCGGCGGGCGGGCAGCCACGCCGCGAGGACCGTGACCAGGACGCCGACGGCGAGGCTCGACAGTACGGCCCGGGGCGTGACGTGGAGGGTGTTCCCGAGGACGGGATCCCGCCCCGCGGCAAAGTCGATCATGGGTAGGGCGAGGCCAACGCCCACCAGCATGCCCACCGCGGTGGCGAGCACGCCGATCCCGGCCGCCTCGACCAGCACCAACATCGTGATCTGGCGGCGGGTGGCACCGATCGCCCGGAGCATGCCGAACTCGCGGGCACGCCGCCCGACCAGCATGGCGAACGTGTTGGCGATCAGGGTCGCCCCGATCAGCAGGGCGACCAGGGTGAAGGAGAGCAGGATCTGGGCGGTGGTGCCCGCGTCACTCTCCTCCTGCTGGCGCGACTGCTCGGCGAGGAGAGCACCGTCGTGCGCCACGAGCCCGGCGGGCAGTGTGGCGGCGACGGCGTCCCGGAGCTGGCGGGTGGAGACACCGGGTGCCGCGGTGAGTTCCACCGAGGTGAACGTGTTCGGTTGCTGGAGGACCCGTTGCGCGGTGGTGGTGTCGAACGCGAGGGCGGGTGCGCGGCCGGGACCGTCCCGGAGGGCGGGCTGGTAGAGATAGATCCCCACCACGGTGACCTCTTCGGCACCGGACCCGTGCAGTGCGGTGGTCCGGGTTCCGGGAGTCAGCTCACCGTTGCGGGCGGCGACCTGCTCGACCGCGATCTCGCCCGGCCCGGCCGGCGCGCGTCCCTCCACCAGCCGCAGTCGGGGGGTCTCGCTCCAGTTCGTACCGATGAGATCGTTGGCGAACCCGGCCGGCCGGACGACCTTGCCGTCCTGGCCGACCACGGCCGCGTACCCGTCGACGATGCCGTCGGTCGCGGCAACTCCGGGAATGGCCGCCAAGCGGGGAAGCTGCGCCGCCGGCAGCAGGGTCGGGCGGGCGTCGTACTCGACTTCCTCGCCTCCGGGGGAGGGCGCCACCAGCACCGCCACATCGGTGCGGATGGCACGGGCGCCGGCCCCGATGCTGTCGGCGAAGAAGAGGGTGCCGGACGCGAACGCGACACCGAGCACGACCGTGATGAACGTCAGCACCAGCCGCCCACGCTGGGCCAGCAGATTGCGTACTCCGATCAGCCACATGGTCAGGACCGTCCCTGGTCGAGCGCGGCGAGTCGGTGCAGCACCTGCTCGACGGTGGATGTGGGCAGGTGGTCACGCAGCCGACCGTCGGCGAGGAACAGGACCTCGTCGGCGCGGGCCGCAGCGGCGGGGTCGTGGGTCACCATCACCACCGTCTGGCGATCCTCGTCGACGAAATGGCGTATCAGACCCAGCAGGTCGGCACCGGTACGGGAGTCGAGGTTGCCGGTCGGCTCGTCGGCGAACACCACCCGGGGCCGGGTCACCAGTGCCCGGGCGAGCGCCACCCGCTGCTGCTGTCCGCCGGACAACTCCGCCGGGCGGTGCCGTAGCCGCTGGGACAGCCCGAGTGCGTTCACCAGCGACCTGAGCAGACCCCGATCGGGACGTCGCCCGGCAATGGCCAGCGGCAGGGTGATGTTCTCGACGGCGGTGAGCGTCGGCACCAGGTTGAAGGACTGGAACACGAACCCGATCTCGCGGCGACGCAACTCGGTCAGCGCCGAGTCGGAGAGGCTCTCCAACGCGGTGTCGCCGAGGTACACGGAGCCCTGTGACGGCCGATCGAGCCCCGCGAGGCAATGCAGCAGGGTCGACTTGCCCGATCCCGACGGCCCCATGATGGCGGTGAACCGGCCGGCCGGGATTCGTACGTCGACGTTGTCGAGCGCCACGACCTGCCCCGAACCGCTGCCGTAGACCTTGCTCAGCCCGACCGCCCGGGCGGCGCCCGGTAGGCCCGCCGCTCCGGGAGCCGGCCGGCTCTGCACAGGGACGACCTGATCCATCATCGTCTGCCTCTCGTCCTCACCACTGGGTGACCGTGGTGTCCCGCGCCCGGGTCCGACGCGTGGCCATCGCCATCGGTCCCCTCAAACGCGTTGCTTTGCGTGCGCAAGCCTTCGTTGGCACTGCAAATTGAGATTTGCACACCTCCTTCGCGGGCGTCAACTCACCCGGCCGTTTGACGACCCACCCGAGATACGCCATGATGCGTTGGCATATGCCAAGCAGAGTTCCAGGTGACGGCGAGCTCACCGGCGACGAGCTGCTGAAACTGCTCGCAACACTGGCGAATCCCCACCGGATGAGGATCATCGCTGCCCTGGTCGGTGGCCGGTTCTACGTGAGCGAACTGGCCCGGGAGCTCGGCATCAGCCGCCCGCTCCTACAGGCACACCTGCGGCGCATGCAAGCAGTCGGGCTGGTGTCGGCCACCGTCGAGCTCGATGCCGACGGGAGGGCCATGAAGTACTACGAACTGAGCCCCTTCGTGATCCGTCTCGATGCGCGCATCCTGGCAGCGGCCGTCGGCACGCTCACGCTGCCGGCCCGAGACGCAACCGAACCCGAGCAGGAGAAGCCGGCGCGGAGGCGTCGGACGAAGGAGGGACCTGATGGACTCTGACGCGTGGTCCATGACCCTGGTGCTCGCCATCTTCACGCTGGTGACTGCCGTGGTGGTTGTCGTCATCTGGCAGGTCTTCGCCACCTGGCGCGCCAAGACGGTCCAGAGCCACGAACAGGAGTACCGGAAGCTCGCCCAGACCGTCGCCGCCACGCAGCAGACCATCGCGCAGCACCTCGACGACACCTCCACACAGCTTGCCGACCTACACGACCGGCTCACCGCCGTGGAGCGACTGCTTCGTGAGGTTGACTAGACGCGTCGTCCCCGTGGACCACCCTCCACACGCCCGACCACGCCACCCGATAACCGGGGCTCCCCGGGCAGCGGCCCACCCCGCACCCGGGGGAGCGGGGTGGGCCTGATCGGCTGGTGAGGCCGAGACAGCCGGTCGGCCGTCAGCCTCGCTGTCGGGGGGCTCCGGCGGCTACGCCGCCCGGCCCGGCCGCCACGGCCGGCTCCACGTCGGCGACCGGCTGGGAGAACTGCGCGTGGTAAAGCCGGTGGTACGCGCCCTGCGCGGCCAGCAGTTCGGCGTGGCTGCCCTGCTCGACGATCCGGCCGCTCTCCATCACCAGGATCAGGTCGGCGTCCCGGATGGTCGACAGGCGGTGCGCGATCACGAAGCTGGTCCGGTCCGCCCGCAGCGCCGCCATCGCCCGCTGGAGCAGCACCTCGGTACGGGTGTCCACCGAACTCGTCGCCTCGTCCAGGATCAGCAGCGACGGGTCGGCCAGGAACGCCCGGGCGATGGTGATGAGCTGCTTCTCGCCCGCGCTGACGTTGTTGCCCTCCTCGTCGATGACCGTGTCGTAGCCGTCCGGCAGGCTGCGGACGAACCGGTCGACGAAGGTCGCCCGAGCCGCCGCGAGGATCTCCTCCTCGGTCGCCTCCGGGTTGCCGTACGCGATGTTGTCCCGGATCGTCCCGCCGAACAGCCAGGTGTCCTGGAGCACCATGCCGATCTCGCCGCGCAGGGTGTCCCGGCGCAGTTCGGTGAGGTCGACCCCGTCCAGGGTGATCCGTCCGGCGTCCAGCTCGTAGAAGCGCATCACCAGGTTGACCAGGGTGGTCTTGCCGGCCCCGGTCGGCCCGACGATCGCCACCGTGTGACCCGGCTCGGCGACCAGCGACAGGTCGTCGATCAGCGGCTTGTCCGGCTCGTACCGGAAGGAGACGTGCGCGAACTCGACCCGGCCGTGCCGCTGCGTGAGCCGGGCCGGCTCGGCCGGGTCGGGGCTCTGCTCGTCGGCGTCCAGGACGTCGAAGACCCGCTCCGCCGAGGCGACCCCGGACTGGAGCAGGTTCGCCATCGCGGCGACCTGGGTCAGTGGCTGGGTGAACTGCCGGGAGTACTGGATGAACGCCTGTACGTCGCCGAGGGTCATCGCCCCGGACGCGACCCGCAGCCCGCCGATCACCGCGATCAGCACGTAGCTCAGGTTTCCGATGAACATCATCGACGGCATGATGATGCCGGAGACGAACTGGGCGGCGAAGCTGGCCTTGAACAGTTCCTCGTTCTTCGCGCCGAAGGCCGCCTCGACCTCGCGCTGCCGGCCGAAGACCTTCACCAGCTCGTGCCCGGTGAACGCCTCCTCGATCTGGCCGTTCAGCGCGCCGGTGTGCGTCCACTGCGCGATGAACTGCTTCTGCGACCGCTTGGCGATCTGCTTGGTGACCAGTACCGACGCCGGTACCGCGATCAGCGCGACCACGGCCAGCAGCGGCGAGATCCAGAACATCACCCCCAGTACGCCGATCACGGTGAGCAGCGAGGTGAGCAACTGGCTGAGGGTCTGTTGCAGGGTCTGCGAGATGTTGTCGATGTCGTTGGTGACCCGGCTGAGCAGCTCACCCCGGGGCTGGCCGTCGAAGTAGGGCAGCGGCAGCCGGTTGAGCTTCGCCTCCACGTCCGACCGCAACTGCCGGATGGTGCTCTGCACCGCGCCGTTGAGGATGTAGCCCTGGAGCCAGCCGAGCAGGCTGGCGGCGAGGAAGAGCAGTACCGCCAGCAGCAGGATCCGGGCGAGCCGCTCGAAGTCGATGCCGACGCCGGGGATGACGTCCATCTTCAGCAGCAGCTCGGCGAAGCCGTCGTTGCCGGCCGCCCGGGCACCCTCGGCAGCCTGCTCCGCGGTGGTCCCGGCCGGTAGCTGGTTGCCGATCAGTCCGGAGAAGATCACGTCGGTGGCGTACCCGAGAATCTTCGGCCCGGCCACCGACAGCCCGACACTGACGATCGCCAGCAGGATCACCGCGATCAGCGACAGCCGGTGCGGCCGGAGCAGACCCAGCAGCCGCCGGGCCGACGGGCCGAAGTTCATCGACTTCTCGGCCGGCATGCCGGCGGTGGCCCATCCCGGACCGCCCCGGGCGGCGCCGCCGCCCGGCAGCCGGGCCGGTGTGGCCCGGGCCGTCTTCTGGTTCATCGCCCCACCCTGGGTGTTGTGGTCCGCCGGCCGGCCGTCGGCGCCGGCACCCCGCCCGTGCTGCTCGGCGTTCCCGTTCTGCTCGGCGTTCGCGCTCTGCTCGCCGTTCCCGTTCTGCTCGGCACGTCCGGGCTGCTCGCTCCGCTCGGTCATGCCGTCACCTCGACGGTGAGCTGGGACTCGACGATCTCGGCGTAGGTCGGACAGCTCTCCAGGAGTTCGGTGTGCCGGCCGGCGCCGACCACCGCCCCGTCCTCCAGCACGATGATCTGGTCGGCGTCCAGGATCGTGGAGACCCGCTGCGCCACGATCACCACCGCGGCGTCCGCGGTGACCGGCCGCAGCGCGGCCCGCAGCCGGGCGTCGGTGCCGAGGTCGAGTGCGGAGAACGAGTCGTCGAAGAGGTAGATCTCCGGGCGGCGGACCAGGGCTCGGGCGATCGCCAGCCGCTGCCGCTGCCCACCGGAGAGGTTCGTCCCGCCCTGGGCCACCGGAGCGTTCAGCCCCTCCGGCAGCGCCTCGACGAAATCGCGGGCCTGGGCGATCTCCAGGCTGGCCCAGAGTTCCTCGTCGGTCGCGTCCGGTTTCCCGTACCGGAGGTTGCTGGCGACGGTGCCGGAGAAGAGGTACGGCCGCTGCGGCACCAGGCCGATCCGGTCCCAGAGCAGATCGGGATCCAGTTCCCGGACGTCGACCCCGTCGACCAGGACCGCCCCGCCGGTGACGTCGAAGAGCCGGGGTACCAGCCCGAGCAGTGTCGTCTTGCCCGCACCCGTGCTACCGATGATCGCCGTCGTCTGGCCGGCCCGGGCCCGGAACGAGATGTCCCGGAGTACCGGTGCCGCCGCGCCCGGGTACTGGAACCGGACGTTGCGCAGCTCCAGCTCGCCCCGGCCGTGGACCTCGCGGACCGGCTCCGTCGGCAGGACGACGGACGACCCGGTCCGCAGCACCTCCATGATCCGCTCGGCGCAGACCGCCGCCCGGGGCACCATGATCAACATGAAGGTCGCCATCATGACGGACATCAGGATGAACATCAGATAACTCAGGAAGGCGGTCAGTGCCCCGATCTGGATCTGCCCCGACTCGATCCGGTGCGCGCCGAACCACAGCACCGCCACGCTCGACAGGTTGAGCACCAGCATCACGATCGGGAAGATCAGCGCGGTCAGCCGGCCGACCCGCAGCGCGGTGTTGGTCAGATCCTCGTTCGCCGCCTCGAACCGGCGGGTCTCGTACGGCTCCCGGACGAACGCCCGGACCACCCGGATGCCGGTGATCTGCTCCCGGAGTACCCGGTTGACGGTGTCGATCCGGGTCTGCATCAGCCGGAACTGCGGCACCATCCGGCGGATCACCAGACCGATCGCCAGCACCAGCACCGGTACGCAGACCAGCATCAGCCAGGAGAGACCGACGTCCTCGCGCAGCGCCATGATCACACCACCGAACAGGGTGATCGGCGCCGCGACCAGCATCGTGCAGGTCACCACGACCAGCATCTGCACCTGCTGCACGTCGTTGGTGGTGCGGGTGATCAGCGAGGGCGCCCCGAACTGGCCGACCTCCCGGCCGGAAAAGCCCATCACCCGATGGAAGATCGCCCCGCGTACGTCCCGACCGAAGCTCATCGCCGTCCGGGCTCCGAAGTAGACCGCGGCGATCGAGCAGGCGATCTGCGCCAGGGTGACCAGCAGCATCCACCCCCCGGTGCTGACGATGTAGCCGGTGTCACCCCGGGCGATGCCCTTGTCGATGATGTCGGCGTTGAGACTGGGCAGGTAGAGCGAGGCCATGGTGCCGACGAGTTGCAGCAGCACCACGGCGGCGAGCGGTCGGCCGTACGGCCGAAGATAGGTATGCAGTAGTCGGGTCAGCATCGACGACCCCCCGAATCGAGGACGCGGTGACCGGTCATGGCCGGTCCGGTCGGTTGTGGTCAGCATGGTGCCCCGAGCCGGACCCCTCGGCCGGTCGACCGGGCTCGGCCGCTCCACCAGGCTCGGGCGCCTGGTCGGGACGGGCCGGTCGGTCGGGCTCCGCGGGCTCGGGCTGCCGTACGCCGTCGAGCAGCACGGCGGCGATCATCTCGGGACTGAGCGGTTCGTTGTCGGTGATCCGGGGGTGCGAGCCGGCGAAGGTCAGCAGTCGCAGCAGCCGGGCCACCTCGGGTAGCGGATAGCGGAAGCGGTCGGCGTCCGGCTCCAGCACCCGGACGACGGCCTGGTGGATCTCCTCGTTCGGCGGGTGGAGCTTGCCCGTCCCGGTCGGCTGGCCCGTCGAGCCCTCCGGCGGGCCGTGCATGCCGACGGAGTGCAGCAGGTTGAAGATGCTGGTGAGCCGGCGCTGGAGGATCGCGGCCAGCTCGGTGAGCCGCTCCGGCAACGGTGTCGCCAGGTCGAGCGCGGCCAGCTCGTCCAGCAGCGGGGCCGGGTCGAGTGCGGTCTCGACGGCCACCCGGACCAGCCCGTCCTTGTGCGGAAAGACCCGGAAGATGGTGCCCTCGGCCACCCCGGCCGCCTCGGCGATCTGCCGGGTGGTGACCTTGACGCCATGCTCGGTGATCAGGGCCAGGGTCGCCGTGATCAGCGCGGCCCGCCGCTCCTCCGGCGGGAGCGGCCGGGCCCGGCCCGAGGGAGTCTGCGAGTTCACGGCGGCAACACTAATGAGTGAGCGACTCACTCACAAGCGATTTACGCTTCTCCGCCGGGGCGGTGCGCAAGCTCACACGTTCCGGCGACCGGCGGAGACCGGGCCGGCGGTCCGCGGTCGGCGTCCCCACTCGGGACGCCGGGAGCCGGGACTAGAGTTTGGGCGCGTACCGGAGGGGAGTTGTCAGGTGCAACTGGCGGATTTGCGCGGCCGTCGGGTCGCGGTCTGGGGCACCGGCCGGGAGGGCGTCGCGGCGATCAACGCGGTCGCCCCGGTCGGGCCGGCCGAACTGGTCGCGGTGATGGACCGGGAGACGTACGCCGCCAAGCCCTGGACCGGCCCGCTCGCCGAACTGGCTCCACTGCACACCGGCCCCGCCGCGCTGGACGTCCTGCTCCGCTCGGACGTGGTCGTCCGGTCCCCGGTGATCGGCGAGACCCACCCCTGGGTGGTACGCCTGCGCGAGCACGGCGTCCCGATCACCAGCGGCACGGCGCTGTGGATGGCCGAGCACGCGGCCAGCACGATCGGGGTCACCGGCAGCAAGGGCAAGAGCACCACCACCAACCTGATCAGCCACCTGCTCACCGCCGTCGACCGCCCCAACGTGATGGGCGGCAACATCGGCGTACCGGTGCTCGACCTGCCGCCCGCGCAGCGGTACGTCCTGGAACTCTCGATGTACCAGTGCGCCGACCTGACCGACTCGCCCGACGTGGCGGTACTCACCTCGCTCGCCCCGGAGCACCTGGACTGGGCCGGCGGGGAGGCGGAGTACTACCGGCACAAGCTGAACCTCGTCGACCACGGACCCCGGTGCGTGGCGTTCAACGCGCACGACGACCGGCTCCGCGCCGAACTCGCGGCCCGGCCCGGGCTGCCGCTGCTCCCCGCCGGCACGGTCGGCACCCCCGCCGACGCCGATGAGCCCACCTTCCACGTGGCCACCGAGCCCGACGGCACCCGCTGGGTACGCCTCGGCGACCAGCAGCTCTTTCCGCGTACCGCGCTGCCACTCGTCGGGCGGCACAACGAGGGAAACCTCTGCGTCGCGCTGACCGCACTGCGGGCGGTCGGCGTCGACTGTGTCGCCGAACGGGACCGGCTCGCCACCGCGCTGGCCACGCTGCCGACCCTGGAGCACCGGCTCACCCCGATCGAGGACCCGTCCGGGATCACCTTCGTGGACGACTCGCTCTCGACGATCCCGCAGTCGGCGATCCACGCCATCGAGGCGTACGCGGGCCGTCCGTTGACCGTGATCGTCGGCGGCGAGGACCGGGGCGTGGACTACGGCCCGCTGCGCGACTTCCTCGCCGAACAGGAGATCGTGGCCACGCTGATCGGCATCCCGGACAGCGGGCCCCGGATCCTCGACGTGGTCAAGGACCTCGCCGGTATCACCACCGTCCTCGCCCACGACCTGCCCGAGGCGGTACGTCTCGGGCGGGAACGCACTCCCGCCGGCGGGGTGGTGCTGATGTCCCCGGCGGCGCCGAGCTATGGACGGTTCGACAACTACGCGCACCGCTCCCGGGTCTTCCGGGAAGCGATCAGCGCGACCCAGGACTAGCGACCCGGGTGGCGACGGGGCCGGCCCCTGGCCCGGACCGGCCTGTCGTTCCAGGTCGTGACGAAGACCGCCCGGCTGCCGTCCGGCGACCAGGCCGCGTCGGTGATGGTCGTCTGCGAGGACTCCAGCGAGCGGCTGTCGGCCGACTGCAGTACGTCGCCGCCGTTGCTCGCGGTGAGGACCGCGTCCTCGGCGGGGTGGCTGGCGTGCACCGGGTCGGCGCCGGCCAGCACGGCTGCGCCGGCCGCGAGCGCCGAGGCGATGGCCAGCGGACGGCGGATTCTGGGTGACTTCAATGCGGCTCCTTGGTGCGGGAACGCGGATCGGGGTGGGCGTTTCGTGACGACACCGTTCGAGGAGGTCTCGCCGGACAACGACCGGAGGGCCTGGCCTGATGGCCAGACCCTCCGTGCCGCGAGTCTTCTCGACTATCCGTCCGGACCGTGCTGGTTACCGGCCTTCCGGCAACTCCGACCGCTCGCGAGCGGCGTCGGCCGCCGCCTTGAACTCCTCGGCGGTACGCGGCTTGACCGTGCTTCCGACCGCCGACTGCCCGGCGGCCCGGGCCTCAGCGCCGGAGATGTCGGTCTTGCCAAGCGTGATGATCGGGTTCGACACCTTGTCGAAGCCGCCGGGGCCGCTGAGCCAGCGCCCGATCGGGTCGAGCTGCGAGTTCGGTACCACGCCGGCACTGCCGAAGACCATCCCGGTGTGCAGCGTCCCACTGTGCTCGTCGAGGAAGTACTCGGTCTCCCAGGTGACCGTCGACGAGTTGCCGTTGGTGAGCAGCAGCGGGCCGTTGAGGGTGCCCATCAGGGCACCGCCGGCCAGCGCGTCCGGCCAGTTCATGCCGGTCGCGACGCCCGCGTGGTAGGTCCCACCGAAGAACGTGTAACCAACCTGGAGGGCGGTGTCGAACCTGTTCTCACCCACGACTTTCACTGGGAAGTACGGCTCGGTCGCATCAAAGCCCTGACGGCCGATGCCGAAGATGAGGGAGGTGGCGGAGACCTCGTCGAGGTAGTCCCGGGTCGGAGCGGTCAGGGTGTAGTCCCTGGTCAGGATCACCACGGCGGACATGTCGGTGCCCGGCACGTTGTACGAGCCGGCCGCCGCACCGGCGGCGAGCGCATCCGGGAAGTTCATCCCGGTCGCGGCGAGTACCAGGTCCGGGGTGGGGTCGATCTCGTCCGCGATCGCGATCGACGTGGTGAACCGGTCCGCGCCGGCGAGCCGCTTCACCTGGTAACCCAACGCCTCGATCTCGTCCCGCACCCCGTCGGAGATCGCCCCGGCGCTGCCCAGCAGGTAGACCGTCTTGCCGGGGGCGAGGATCCGCTGGATCTCGGCCTGGGTGTCGGGGTTGAGCGCGGTCGGCGCGGTCAGCAGCAGCGGTCCCTGCCTCGCGGCGGCCAGCGCCGCACCGCCGAGCGCGTCGGCGAACAGGTCCGACCGGGACAGCACGACGGCCTGAGCCTGCGGGCGGGCGTCCCCGCCGTCGCCCGCGTCCGCCCAGTACGACTGGGAGACGGTGGTCGCGGTCGTGAAGCGGTTCGCGCCCGCGAGCCGGGCCACCTTGTCCCGGCGCTTCGGCTGGTAGGACGGGACACCGGAAAGCCCGCTGACCACGGTCGGCGTCGCCGGGCTACCGGTGGCCGGCACGGTCGCCACCCCGCCGTTCTGGCTGAACGCCAACTCGGTGCCCTCCGGCGACCAGACCGGGTTGTCGTGGTTGAACGCGTTCGAGGTGATCTGGACCTGGCCGGTGCCGTCGATGTTGGCCATCCAGACCTGGTTGTAGGTCCCGTCGGACCGGATGAACGCCAGCTTCTTGCCGTTCGGCGCGATGGCGGGGTTACCGCCGTTGGTGACGACCGTCTGGAACACCCCGCCGTCGTAGACGCCGACGTCGGGCTGCCCGGTCGGGTTGCCGCCGCTGTCGGCGCGGGTCTCGTAGACGAGCAGGTCGCCCGGACCGGTGTCCGGCTTCAGGTAGTGCCGGTCGTCGATCGGCGAGATGGTGCGCGCAGGGAAGCCGCCCGAGGCCTCCTGGAGGTCCAGCCGCCATGGCTGCCCGGACTCCTTGGCCGCCCAGAGCACACCCTGGCCGTTGCCGAAGTAGTTCGGGTCACGGCGCTCGATCTGCGGACCCTCCGGGTCTGGATAGGTCATCCACCAGTGGTTGGCGCCGTCGTTGTAGCGGAGGGTGGAGATGTGGCCGTTGCTGGTGGAGAAGATCGCCCGGCTGCCGTCGGGTGCCCAGGCGGCACCGTTGACGCCGCTCGGCGGCGGAATGTCGCCCCACCACTGACCCCTGAGGGTGAGAGTGGAACCGCCACGGAACTTGATCGTGTCGCTGCCGTCGCTCGCGGTCAGCGTGCTGCCGGTGCCGGGAAGGCTGGCCTGCGCCGGCGCCGAGGCGACGAGGACGGTGGTGGCTCCGATGGCGAGAGTCGAGGCAAACGCCAACGGTCGGGAAAGTGAACGTGGAGGCAAGGGGACTCCTCGCGAAAGAATCAGCGTCGCACTGCCCAGATAGGGATGGTTGACCCCCCGTGGGGCGACGCCCGAGCAACTTTAAGGGTTCCTTTATTCAGGGCGCTGCCCCGTTACGGCTTCGCGTACCAAATCGGTCCGTTAGGCCAGTCACACTCCGACGATCCGACGGTTCGGCGCTGCGAAAACCACCATGTGACACGGTCCGGGCGAGTAATCCGATTTGCCGTCCACACGGGATCGTGCATTGCACCCGTCCGGATGGTGATTACCCGAGCACGCTCAACAGATTGCGTATCGACCGAATCGCGGACCGTATCTCCTGGAGATACCGATCCGGCCCCAACGGCTCCGCCGGGCCGTACCCGGGCAGCCGGTCCGGGTCCAGCCCCACCGTGTCCACCTGGCAGCCGTAGCCGAGGCCGAGCGTACGGATCGCGTCGCAGTGCTGGAACGGCACGTAGATCTGCGAGGTCAGCACCAGTACCCGGTCCCCGGCCGCCGGTCCCCGCTCCGCCGCCCAGAAGTGGTACGTGTCGGAGGTGTGCGCCCGCCGGGTCGCCGGCTCCGTCGACGGCGCGGCCAGTACCCGCACCACCGGCCGGGCGGCCGGGCGGTAGACGGCGACCGACCAGGACCGGTGGTCGATCTCACCCGCCGAGCGCCGCTCCTCGACGGTCCCCGGGCAGCCGAACGCGGCCCGGATGCCCAGGCCCATCGCGTCCACCTCGTAGCCGCCGTCCAGCCGCACGCGGTGCTGGTCCGCGGGGAGGTGCAGCCGTTCGAGTTCGGCGGGGCGGAGTGGGCGGAAGCTGCCCAGCGCGGCGATCTCACCGACCTCGACCGCCCCGGTGTCGACCAGCCGGGCGGCGTAGGCGGTCCGTTGCAGGCAGGACCGGGCCAGCCCGCCCAGCACCAGCAGGTGGTCGTACCGCCGGGCGGGCACGGGCCGCGAGCCGGCCAGGCCGAGCGCCTCGGCGGCCGACCGGACCAGGCCGGCGACGGCGGGGTCGAGAGCGGTCTCGACCACCTCGTCCCGCTCGGCCGCGCCGTGCCGGCTCCGGAAGTCCCAGTGCCGGGCCGAGAAGTCGTCCAGCCAGCCCAGCAGCCCGGCCGGGGCAAGCCGGTCGGGCAACTCGTCGCCGTAGGCGGCCACCAGGTCCCGCAGCGGCTGGGACCGGGCCCAGCCGGTCAGCCCGGCCACCAGGTCGTCCCGGGACGTCGCGCCGGCACCGGTCGGCAGCGGTACGGGCTGGTACCGGCTCACCCTCGTCCTTTCCCGCCCACGGAGGAACGGCGTCCGCCCGGGGGCACGTCACGACGGTCGACTGCGGGCCCGGAACCGGCGACCGGCCCGGGCCCGCAGTCACGATGCGTCAACTCAACTGTCGGTCCGTACTGAAACCGTCGTTCACAGCCTGGCACACTGTCCGGTCGCCGGGCCCCGGACCGTGTTGGTCCGGCCGTCGTTGCCCGGTGCCGGCGAGTTGGCCACGCAGCTCAGCGGTCCGCTGATGGTGTTGCCGGCGACCAGCACCGGCTGGCTGCCGGAGTTGCCGACCAGCGAGACCGGGCCGGCGACGGTGACGGTGTCGACCCGCACCCCGCCACGGCTGAGGGCGACCGAGACCGGCCCGCTCACCCTGCCCTCCTCGACCAGCACCTGGCCGGTCGCGGCGACCACCGTGACCGGGCCGGAGACCCTGGTGCCGCTCAGGGTGAGCAGCGCCGATCCGGTGGCGGTGACCGGGCCGGAGATGCTGCCGCCGGTCGCCAGCAGCGACGCGCCGGGCAGCACGGTCACCGGGCCGGCGACGGTCGCGTTCTCCAGGCAGGTGAGCCCGGAGAAGACGGTCAGCGGCCGGTTGTGCCGACCGGTGATCGTCGTGGTGCACTCCGGGCCGGGCCGGCCGACCGCCGAGCGGGGCGCCGGGTCGGCGGTGACCGGCGAGTTCTCGGCGAGGTAGTCGGTCAGCATGGTCAGGTCGTTGTCACCGGTGGTGACCCGGTCGACGTTGGTGGCCAGGGTCGCGAAGTTGTCCCCACCGGCCGCCAGGAACGAGTTCACCGTCACCCGGTAGCTGCCGGTCGGGTTGATCGGCGTGCCGTTCAGGGACATCGACGTGATCCGGGAGCCCTGCGCGGCCTCGGGGTCGTAGGTGTAGCTGAAGCCCTTGGAGACCCCCAGCCAGAGCACCGGCCGGGAGGCGCCCGCCGGCTGCCACTGCTCCTCCAGCACCTGCTTGATCTGGGCCCCGGTGTACGTCTTCGTCACCACGTCGTTGGCGAACGGCTGCACCGAGAACGCCTCCGCGTACGTGACCACCCCGTCCGGGGCGTACAGCAGGTCGGACCGGAGACCGCCCGGGTTCATGAACGCGATCTGCGCCCCGCCCCGGCCGGCCGCACTGGTGCCGGCGAGCTGCACGTCGGCGATGAAGTTGCCGAGCACCGACTCCTTGCCCCGGTCCTCGTTCCCGGCCTCGTTGTACGCCCGCTTGATGTCCGCGGTGATCGATCCGAGCGGGCGCTGGCCCAGCTCCTGCGCCCGGGTCTTGGCTGCCGCCACGATCTCGGCGACCCCCGGGTGCTGCGGTGCGCCGACCACGTCGACGAGCTGGGCGTCGGCCGCGGTGACGGTACCGGTGGCCGGGTCGAAGGTCAGGTCGACCTTGCCCAGCCGCTTGCCGTAGTCCTCGGCCTGCACGATCGGCCGCAGCTTGTCGGTGCCGGGCACCGGCACCTCGAAGGCGTACGGCTGGTGGGTGTGCCCGCTGAAGATGACGTCGATGGTGGCGTCCGCCCGGGTGAACTTGCCGAAGACCGGGTCGTTCGCCAGCGCCTCGGCCGAGCTGATGTTCTCGGTCGCCGCGCCCTCGTGGGCGAGCAGCACCACCACGTCGGCCTCGCCGTTGGCCGGGTTGCCGTCCTTGAGCTGTGCGGCCACGGCGTTCGCCTCGGCAACCGGCTCCCGGAAGGTGATCCCGGCGATGCCGTCCGGGCTGACCAGCGAGCCGGTCTGCTCGGTCACCACCCCGACGAAGCCGACCCGCACCCCACCGACGCTGCTGACCGAGTACGCCGGCAGTGCCCGCTCGTCACCCCGGTAGACGTTCGCACCGAGCAGCGGGAAGTCGGCCCGGTCGGTCACCCGGCCGGTCAGGTCCGCGATGCCCTTGTCGAACTCGTGGTTGCCGACCGCCGAGACGGCCAGCCCCATCTCGTTCAGCGCGTCGATCGTCGGGTTGTCCTCATCGATCGCCGAGATGAACGTGGAGGCGCCGATGTTGTCGCCGGCGGAGACGAACGCGGTGTTCGGGTTCTCCACGCGGAGCTGGTCGACCAGGCCGGCGACCTGGGCGGCACCGCCGACCGGGCGGCCGTCCGGCGCGTTGCCGGGTGACTCCAGCCGACCGTGGAAGTCGTTGACGCTGAGCAGTCGCAGGTCGACCGGACCGGTCGCCCCGGTCTCCAGCCCGACGACGATCGGGTTGTGGTCGCTGGCCCGGTACGGGTCCGCGGCGAAGAACGCCGGGTGCCCGTCGTACTGGAAGGCGTACGACTCGTGCGAGTTGATCTGCCAGACGTCGACCCCGGTGACCCGTTCGGCCAGCGACGCCGAGGCGACCGCGTGGTCCAGCGAGCCGGATTCGCCGCCGAAGACGTAACTCGCCTTGCCGGTGTCGTTCAGGTCGACGTACCCGGCGTCGTAGAGGACCTGCATCGGGTCCTCCCGGGTGTACGCGTTGAAGTCGCCGAGCAGCAGCACCTGGTCGCTGCCGCTGTCGGCCTTGAGCTGGTCGACGAAGGCGGTCAGCGCGCGGGCCTGGCGGACCCGGTCGCCGTTGAACGCGCCCTGTCCGTCACCGCTGTCCGCGTTGTCGCCGGTCGCCGCGTCGGAGCTGCTCTTCGACTTGAGGTGGTTGGCCACCACGGTGAAGGTGGTCGCGCCGGCCGTGAAGGTCTGCGCGATCGGCTCCCGGGCGTTGAACCACACGGTCTCGTCGTTGACCGACCGGGACGCACCCTTCGGCTGCGCCTTCGCCGGCTTGAAGATGATCGCGGTGGTGATGAAGTCCTGCTGGGCCGCGGCCGGCAGGTCCGCCGGGGTACGCACGTAGTCCCAGGTACCGGCGCCGGCCGCGGTGTTCAGCGCGGCGACGAGCCGCTTCAGCGCCTGCTGCGGGTCAGCGGCGTTGAACCGGACCGAGTTCTCGATCTCCTGGAGTGCCACCACGTCGGCGCCGAGCGCGTTGATCGCCGAGACGATCTTCGCCTCCTGCTTGGCAAGCGCCGCCTCGTTCTCGGCGCCCCGGGCGTCGCCGCCGAAGTGCACGAAGTAGTTCAGCACGTTGAACGCGCCGACCAACAGGTCACCGCCGACGTCGCCAGGTGCCGGCGTACGCGGGTTGGTCACCTTGAAGGTGGTCCGGCCGGCCGGCGGGGTGTCCGCGCTGACCGGGGTGGTCGGCTGGAGCCGCCACTCGTTGAACCCGTACGACAGCACGGTCGGGCCGAACGCCTCGACCGAGTCGCCGACCCGCAGCGGGCTGCCCGGCGCCAGGTACGGCGGCAGCAGGCCCGCGTCGGCCAGGTTGGTGGTCCGGCCGTCGTCGACCAGCAGCCGGGCCAGCTTGTTCGCCGCCGCCGCCGCACGGGCGGCGTCGGTGCCGGGCCGGGCGACGTCGGTGGGTATCACCGCGGCGCGGTCGCCGGCGGCGAGCACCACCTCGCCGTACCGGTTGGTGTTGTAGACCTCGGAGACGGTGAACTGGCCGACCGGGGCGACCAGCATCGACTCGACCGACTCCCGCGCCGGGACGTCCAGCGGCAGCGAGAGCGCGACCGGCGACGGCAGCGCGACCTGATGCTCGCAGACCTGCACGTCGGCCTTGACGGCGATGCTGACCTGGGTGAGCCCGTTGAACTCGCTCGCGGTGCCGCTGACCCGGACCCGGTCGCCGAGCGCGACGCTCGGGTGGTTGGCGGCGTTGCTGGTCAGGTAGACGAAGATGCCGTCCGAGGCGGTCCCGGCGGCCGGCGGCCGCCCGCCGCTGCCGGCGGTCTGCAGGTAGATGCCGTTGTACCCGCCGGTGCGGTGGTCGCCGCTGACGACACCCTCGACGGTCACCCGGGTACCGGCCAGCGGTGTCGCGTCGCCGGTGCCCTGGACCTGGGCGATGGTGTGGCTGACCGGGGTGTCGCAGCCGACCGGGTCCGGATCCGGGTCCGGGTCGCCGCCGGTGTTGCGGGTGCCGAAGCTGTTCAGTGCCGGGGCCCGCCACGTCCCGTCGATCCGCTGGAGGGACTCTCCGATCGGGGTGCCGCTCCCCTCGGCCACTCCGATGTCGGTGGCGGCCCGCCCGTCGGCCGGCCCGCCGACTCCGGTCAACCCGCCCTCGTAGCTGAGGAACTCGGCGACGGCGCCGCCGGGGGCGACCAGCGCGACCGCGTCCGGCGAGCCGTTCTGGATCCCGTCCGTCGGGTACGTCGCGACGACCACCCCGGCCGCCGGCACCGTCCCGCTGAGCGTCCGGGTGTGGTACGGGGCACCGTTGTTGCCGTTGTAGAGGACGAGCTGCCATCCGGTCAGGTCCGTACCGGCCGGCGCCTCGACCTCGATCGCCTCACCGGTGTCCGTACCGACGTTGTCGTAATGGATCTCACTGAGAAAAGGCGTCGCCACAGGTTCGGCGGCAAGGGCCGCTACTCCGCTGGTCATACCGAGCGCACCACTGGTGAGCAGTACGCCCAGCGCCTTGAGCGAGCGTCCGCGTCTGTTCCGGCGCATCACGTTGCCTCCGATAGGGGGTAGACGGTCGGAGCATATGCGGGCTCGGTGGCGTACCGAGAGCTGCCAGGTGTACGGAACACCATGGATGTTCGGTCGTAGCGCGCCGAAGATCGGACTATTCGCTGTTTTCGCCCGGGCACTGAAACCGTTCCCTCCGGCACCGTCCACTCGGGTTCGATCAATCGCGAGGTCCCGGCGCCACGCCGGAAGTCAGCGGTGAGGCGCCACCGGCCGGACCCGTCGCCCGTTCTGGTCGAGTTTTGGTTACCGTAGTCGGTCAAGGTCCTGCCGGGCGGGCTGTCGTGCCCGCCCGCCGCATCGCGCTGAGGTGTCCGTGAGGCTGAGGTGTCAGTGAGTCAGTACGGCGACAACTCCGTGAGTCAGTACGGCGACAACGCGGTGCCGGCCGACGAGCGGCCGACCATGCAGATGGCCGCCGTCAAGGTGCCCGCCGAGGATCGCCCCACCATCCCGATCACCGCCGTCACCCTGCCGGTCGGGCAGCAGGGCGGTGGCGTTCCGGCCGGCGGTGCCGGGGGTACCCCGGAGACTGTCACCGCGACGTCGGCCGGGTGGGAGACGCCGGCCCCGGGATCCGGGCCCGGCGGCCTGGCGGGAGCCCCCGAGCAGCCGGCACCCCGGCGCCGCCTGCGTCGGATACTGCTCGCCGGTGGCGTGGCCGCCGCCGTGCTGGTCGCCACCGGCGGCGCCACGGCCGGCTACGCGTACGCCGGTGAGGTGCCCCGGGGCACCAGCGTGCTCGGCGTCGACCTGGGTGGCAAGAGCCGGGCCGAGGCGGCCCAGGCGCTCCGCGCCGACCTGGCCTCCCGGGCCAGCACCTTCAGCACCCCCGTCCAGGTGCGCATCGGTGACCAGACCGGTGAGGTCTCGCCGGCCACGGTCGGCCTGGCGGTGGACGTCGAGGCGACCGTAGCGGCCGCCGCCGCGCACCGGCCCGGCCCGTTCAGCCTGCTCTTCGGCTCCCGCAGCGCCGAGCCGGTGGTCACCGTCGACGCCGAGAAGCTCGACGCCGAGCTGCGGAAGATCGTCGGCCGGACCGGGCAGCAGATGAGGCTGCCGGCGATCACCTTCAGCGGCACGACGCCCCGGCCGGTCTATCCGAAACCGAGCAAGGGCCTGCGGGCCGAGGAGTCGGCGAAGGCGCTGCGGGAGGGCTGGCTGCGCGGGCAGCCGGTGCAGGTGCCGCTGGTGGAGACGCACCCGGCGACCACCACCGAGGAAGTCGACAAGCTGGTCACCGAGCTGGCCAGGCCGGCGGTCGCCGGCCCGGTCACGGTGACCACCGACCGGGGGAACTTCACCATCGCGCCGGCGGCGATCGCGAAGAGCCTGGTGCTGACCGCCGACAAGACCGGCAAGATCGCGCCCCGGGTGGACGAGAAGAAGCTGCGCACCGCGCTCTCCGGCCAGCTCGACAAGGTCGAGGTGAAGCCGAAGGACGCCACCATGTCGATCCAGGGCAACAAGCCGAAGATCGTGGCCGGCTCGGGCGGCTCGCAGGTGGACGCCGCCGCGCTGGCCCGCGACCTGCTGGCGGTGCTGCCGAAGACGGACGGCCGCACGGTCCGGGCGCAGCTCAAGCCGGTCGAGCCGAAGGTCAGCACCGCGGACCTGACCAAGATGGGGATCAAGGAGCGGGTCTCCACCTTCACCACCAACTTCACCGGCGGTCTCAGCTCGCCGCGCAGCCAGAACATCGTGACGATCGCCCGGGACGTGGACGGGACCGTGGTGAAGCCCGGGGAGACCTTCTCGCTCAACGGGCACACCGGGGAGCGGGGCTACGCTCAGGGCTACCGCGACGCGCCGGTCATCCTGGACGGCAAGCTCGTACCGGGGGTCGGCGGCGGCACCTCCCAGTTCACCACCACGCTGTTCAACGCGACGTACTACGCCGGGCTGGAGGACGTGGAGCACAAGCCGCACTCCTACTGGTTCAGCCGCTATCCGCCGGTCATCGAGTCGACCATCTTCTGGCCGGACCTCGACTTCAAGTTCAAGAACGACACCCCGTACGGCGTCCTGATCGACACCTCACACACCTCCCGCTCGATCACGGTGTCGATCTGGAGCACCAAGGTCTACGACAAGGTGACCACGGAGTGGAGCCCGCGCCGCAACATCACCAAGCCAAAGGTGATCAAGCTCCAGCCGGGTCCGTCCTGCATCCCCACCAACGGGATCGACGGGTTCACCCAGGACGCCTTCCGGCTCTTCCACAAGGGTGGAAAGGTCGTCAAGCGGGAGAAGTTCACCTGGAAGTACCTCGCCGAGCCGCGATACAGCTGCGGCTGACCGTTCCACCGCCCGGTGGTATGACACAACCGGGATGACATCGGCACATTGCGATATAGCGATGGAGGTCCATACGCTGCCGGCATCGTGATCTCAGGCGCGCCCACAAGGCGCGCCACCGATGCTCGGAGAGGACCCCCATGGCTCGTTGGCGCTTCCTCACTCGCCTGGCCGCCGCCGCGTTCGCCGCGGTAGCCGTCGGCGGCGTCACCCTGGCCGCACCGGCCAACGCCGGCCCACGCAACACCGACGTCACACCGTTCGTCGTCGGCGGCACTCGCGCCGCACAGGGCGAGTTCCCGTTCATGGTACGACTCTCGATGGGCTGCGGCGGTTCCCTCTACAGCCCCCGACTTGTCCTCACCGCCGCACACTGCGTCGGGCGTACGGGAAGCAACTCCAGCATCACCGCCACGCTGGGCGTGGTGGACCTGCAGTCGTCGAGCCGGATCCAGGTCCGCTCCAACTACGTCTACCGGGCGCCCGGCTACAACGGCAACGGCGACGACTGGGCGTTGATCCGGCTGGCCAGCCCGGTCACCGGGCTCAGCACCCTGCCGATCGCCACCTCGACCGCGTACGACAGCGGGACGTTCACCGTCGCCGGCTGGGGTGCCACCCGGGAGGGCGGAGCCCAGCAGCGGTACCTGATGAAGGCTAGCGTGCCGTTCGTCAGTGACTCGGTCTGCAACGGCCCCTCGGCGTACGACGGCGACGTCATCGCGGCCGAGGAGATCTGCGCGGGTCCGCTCTCCGGCGGCACCGACACCTGCCAGGGTGACTCGGGCGGCCCGATGTTCCGGCAGGGTGACAGCGGCCTGGTCCAGGTCGGGATCGTCAGCTGGGGCAACGGATGTGCGCGCCCGAACTATCCTGGCGTCTACACCCAGGTCAGCTACTTCTCCCCGGCGATCGCCTCGGCGGCGGCCAGCCTGGGCGGCTGACCGGT
>NZ_JBDJAV010000045.1:0-73508 GCF_039649625.1 Plantactinospora sp. ZYX-F-223
AGCTTCGATGGGGAGCGCGGCCGGGTACAACTGCCCTTCCGGACCGCACCGGTCCTGGGCACTGGTGACTTCACCGTGTCGACCTGGATCAGGTACCGCGACACCAGCAGGGACCAGGCACTGTTCTGGGCGTACGGCGTCAACGGCGCGCCCGAGGTGTGGCTGCGCGCCGAACCCGGCAACAACCGGATCCGTGGCACGGTGACCACCGCCACGGGTTCGGCGAACGTCACCTCCACCGGCGCGTACGCCGATGGTGCCTGGCACCACGTCGTGCTGCGTCGCCAGGCGGGCAATGTGGCGTTGTTCGTGGACGGTGTCCAGGTCGGCACCGCGTCCGGTGCCGCCGGGGCGGTCAACGGCGACGATCCCACGCCCATCTACCTCGGGCAGCGGCTCGACGGGGCGAGCCGGTTCCACGGCAGCATGGACGAGTTCCGGGTCTACGACCGCGCACTGACCACCACCGAGGTGTCCCGGCTGGGCACCAGC
Source organism: Plantactinospora sp. ZYX-F-223 (assembly GCF_039649625.1). NCBI lineage: Bacteria > Bacillati > Actinomycetota > Actinomycetes > Micromonosporales > Micromonosporaceae > Plantactinospora > Plantactinospora sp. ZYX-F-223. The sequence continues at coordinate 493 of NZ_JBDJAV010000045.1, forward strand.
AACACCGTCGGCATCCCGGGCCTCACCGCCCGCCTGCCGATGAACGCCCTCATCCCGGCCGGCGAGTAGATCGGAGACTGGCGATGTCCCGTAAGCGCCGCAGCCGCCTCGTCGCTGTTCCGCTCCTCGCGGCGGCGCTCGCCGGCACCCCTGTCGCGATCGCACCGACTGCCGCCTCGGACTTGCACTCCGCGTCGGCGTCGGCGGCGCCTGCCGGATCCGTCCCGACGTTGACCGCCGGGACATTCGCCGATCCGCCCTCGACGGTGCGTCCGAAGTACCGCTGGTGGATGCCGATGGCTTTCACGGAGGACGAGCAGCTACGCGCGGAGCTCGCCGACATGAAGGCCATCGGCGCCGGCGGCGCGGAGGTCGCCACGACCACCGCCGTCGGCCCGCGGGCCTTCGACCCCGAGTTCCTGGCGGAGTACGGCTGGGGCTCACCACGCTGGGCGCGGAAGGTCCAGACGATGTCGGAGAGTGCGGCCGAGTTCGACCTGGCCCTGGACTTCACCATCAGTCCGCGATGGCCGGCGATCGTACCCACGGTTACCGATGTCAACGATCCGCGGGCGTCGCAACAGTTGGTGTTCTCGCACGCCTTCGTCAAAGGCGGTACGAGATACAGCGGCGCCTTGCCGACCAACTACCGCCCGCAACCCCCGGTCGGTGCGCGGCGCACCCCGATCGCCGTGTTGCTCGCCCGGTGCGCGGACGCGGCCTGTGACCGCCCGGGCGGCGGTCCACGAATGCTCCACCGCGACAGCGTGCGGGACCTCACCGGCAGCGTCGGCGGCGACGGCACGCTGCGCCTCGACGTGCCGGGCGACGCCGACGACACCTATGTGCTGATCGGCTTCTTCCAGACCGGCGACGGCCAGCTTCGCAACAACTTCACCACGACCAAACCGAACTACTTCCTCGACCACCTCAGCGAACAGGGAGTCCGGGCGACGACGCAGTTCTACGACTCGTCGATTCTCACCCCGCCGGTGCGGGAGGCGCTCGACGCCGTCGGCAGGGTCGATCTCTTCGAGGATTCGCTCGAACTCGGGGCCTCGCAGAAGTGGACGTGGGACTTCGCCGACCAGTGGGAGCGGCGGCGGGGCTACTCGCCGATCCGGGTACTCCCGGCGCTCACCGACGCCGGATCCGGGGGCCTCACCACGGCACCCTTCTTCGACTTCACCGACGGCAGCGGCGCGCGCATCCGGACCGACTACCGGCAGACCTGGAACGACCTGTACATCGACTCCCGGCTGGTGCCGTTGCGCCGCTGGGCGAACGAACGCGGCATGGCGCTGCGGAGCCAGCCGTACGGCGGACCCATCGACACGCCGCAGGCGGCCACCCATGTCGACGTGCCCGAGGGCGAGTCACTGGTGTTCTACGACAACATCGAGCCGTACCGGTTGGTGTCGGTCGGCGCGCATCGCAACGGCAGCCCGGTGGTGTCCAGCGAGTGTTGCGCGGCGCGGGCGGACGTCTGGGCGACGACCGCCGGAGGCTGGCAGGAGTCGGCCAACCTGCGCTCGGTGTACCGCGGATACGCGGGTGGAGTGACGCAGGTGGTCTGGCACGGCTACCCGTACCTGACCAAGGGGGAGGGGACGTCCGACCAGGCGGTGTGGCCGGGCATGTCGTACGGGGGCAACACCTCGTTCGCCGAGGCGTGGGGTGCCAAGGGCGGACCCAACTGGGCGGACTACCGGGCGATCAACGACCACCTCGCCCGGCTGCAACTGGTGCTTCGGCAGGGCAGGCCGACCTTCGACGTGGCCCTGTACCTACAGGACTTCGGCCTGCGGTCGCCGGCCACCACGCTCACCGGACCGGAGACGCTCCTGGAGAGCGACTCGCCGCTGGCCGAACGTGGCTACACCTACGAGTACCTCAGTCCGGCGCACCTGCGGATGCCTTCGGCGAAGGTGTCGGACGGGCGGCTGTTCCCCAGGGCCGGCGCACACCAGGCGATCATCCTCGCGGATCAGCAGACGATGGCGGTCGACACCGCGCGTCGGTTGCTCGCCCTGGCCCGGGACGGACTGCCGGTCGTCTTCGTCGGTGAGCTGCCCTCGGCGACCCCGGGCTTCCACGACGCGGCCGCGCAGGATGCCGAGCTGCGTCGGCTGGTCGCCCAGCTCACCGCACGGCGTGACGTGCACCGGGTCGCCGACCTCGCCGCCGTGCCGGGGCTGCTCGCCCGGCTCGGGATAGCGCCGTCCGCCGCGCACGCGACGCCGTCCGCCGACGTGTTGAGTGTCCGCCGCTCCGACGCGACCACCGACTACTACTACCTGTTCAACCAGCGGTCGTGGGCGACCGAACAGCGGCTGACGCTCACCGGCGAGGGACGACCGTACAAGCTGGACACCTGGACCGGCGAGATCACACCGCTCACCGACTACCGGCAGACATCGGGCGGTGTGGTCGTCGATGTCGCCCTGGAGGCGTCCGACACCGCGGTCATCGCGCTGTCGACGCGCCGCGACGAGACGTTCCGGTGGTCGGCGCCGGTCGACCAGGGTCCGACCACCGCTCGCAATACCGGGTTGGGTCCTGTGCTTCTCGACGATTGGACTCTCCAGGTGGAGAGCTGGACCCGGGGTGAATCGGGGCTGCCCGGTGACACCGCCAAGACCACTCTTCCGGCCGTCGAACCGGCCGGTGATGAGCGTGGCGCGCTGCCACCGTGGTCGGCGATCACCCCGGCGAACGGATACGACATCGACCTTGGCGACGTGTCCGGGGTCGGGACATACACCTCGACGTTCACCCTCGACGACTCGTGGGACGGGGTCCGCACGGCGTACCTGGACCTGGGAACCGCCGTCGACACCGTCACCGTGACGCTGAACGGCGCCCGCATCCCGGCGCGGAGCCCGCAGGATCTCCGGCACATCGAGGTGGGGCGCTATCTGCGGGCCGGTGACAACGCCCTGACGGTGCGCGTCGCGTCGACCCTCGTCAACGCGGTCCGGGTCGCACCCGGCACCGGCGCGGCCGACCGGCCACGCATGGACTACGGGTTGTTCGGGCCGGTACGCCTGATTCCGCGCGATAGCCGACAGCCGACCCTGGCGGTGGAGGCCCTCGAACGGGAACTGCCGTTGGCCGCCGGCGGCACCAACCAGGCACGGGTGCGGGTCGCCAACAACTCACCCAGACCGGTGTCGGTGTCGGTTGACGTGACGACCGACGACGGAGTCGAGGCGACGTTGGACCGGCCGACGTTGCGGATTCCCGGCCGGTCGTCGGCGACAGCGCTGGTACGCCTGAGCGGTCAGCGCGACTCCGGTTCGTCCGACCTCGTCATCGACGCGGTGGCGGCCAACGGAGCGAGGGGGCAGGCGCACGTTACGCTTCGACACTCCGACAACCTGGCGGTCAACGCGACGGGCAGCCCGTATCCGCGCGTCTGGGCGTCCAGCTACCAGTACCAGCAGCCGCCGTCGTTCCTGACCGACGGGTTGGCGTCGACGTACTGGGTGTCCGGCGGTCACACGCCCGGACAGGCCCCAACGCCCGAGGCCCCGGAGTTCGTCGGCGTCGACCTCGGACTCGCCACGGTGGTGCGTGCGGTGCGGTTGAGCGGTCGGGAGAACTGGGCCCCGCGGTCGTACGACGTGCAGACGTCCCTGGACGGCGAGCGGTGGACGACCGTGCTGTCGGTCACGGACGACGCCGGGAATGCGGCGACCACCACGGCGGTCACGCCGACGCAGGCGCGCCACGTGCGGCTGCGCATCACCGAGGGGTGGTACCCCACATCGCCGGGTCACAACACCCAGTTGGCCGAGTTCGCCGTCTACTCCGGCGGCGTCTGAGAGCGGAGGTCTGCGATGCGCCCTGTCACCAGGCACCACCCGCCACGATCCGTCCTCGCCGCGGTCTCGGCCGTGGCCGTTGTCGCCGCGGCCACACTCGTCCTACCCCGGACCGCACCGGCAACGGCGGCCGACAACGAACGCCTGCGACTGGTGGCGTTGTCGGCCCGGCCCGAACTGGTGACCGCGGACGACGTGCTCGTCACCGCGGTGGTGCCGCGCGCCAGGCCGTTGGACGGGGTACGCCTCACGCTCAACGGCACGGACATCACCGGCTCCTTCCGGGCCGACGCGAACGCACACGCCCTGACCGGCCTGGTCGATCGGGTCCGCCCCGGGCGCAACCACCTCGTCGCGACCGCCGGGCCGCTGCGCGACCACCTCGTCCTGACGAACCATCCGGCCACCGGGCCGGTGATCAGCGGTCCGCACCAGACGCCGTACGTCTGCACCACCGACCTGTTCCGTCTGGTTGACGGCGATCCGCTCGGCGATCCGCTCGACGCCGACTGCTCGGTGGCTACTCGGGTCGACTACGCGTACCGATCCACCGCCGGCAGGACCAGGCCACTGCCGGATCCGGCGGCCAGACCCGACGACCTCGCCTGGACGACCACCATCACCGGCGAGACGGTCCCGTTTCTCATCCGGATCGAGACCGGCACGCTCAACCGGTCGATCTACCAGATCTCCATGCTGCACGACCCGGCATCGGAACAACCCACGTTCCACCGGCACAGCCCCGGCTGGAACGACCGGCTCATCTACACCTTCGGCGGCGGTTGCCGGCGCGGCTGGTACACCCAGGGCACGGAAACCGGCGGTGTCCTGGACCCGCAGATGCTCGCCCGCGGCTACGCGGTCGCGTCGGCGTCGCTGAACGTCTTCGGCAACAACTGCAACGACCTGCTCGCGGCCGAGACGATGATGATGGTCAAGGAACGGTTCGTTGAGCACTACGGCGATCCGCTGTTCACCATCGGCTGGGGTTCTTCGGGAGGCTCCTACCAGGGCCACCAGATCGCGGACAACTACCCGGGCCTGCTGGACGGCATCGTGGTCGGGCGGACGTTTCCCGACGTCGCGTCCGCGACGAACATCACGCTGTTCGACACCCGGCTGCTCGAGCACTATTTCACCGAGGTCGCGCCGGGCACGTTCAGCCGCGAGGAGCAGCGCCAGGTCGCCGGCTTCCTGCGGTGGGAGAGCATCCGCAACCTCAGCGACGGGGCGAAACGGCTGGACCCGGTCGCTGAGTTCCCCGACGAGTTGCCCGCCGAACTGCGCTACCACCCGCAGAGCAACCCCGGCGGAGCACGCGCGGACGTCTACGACCACACTGTGAACGTCTACGGGCGTGACCCGGCCACCGGATTCGCCCGGCGGCCGCTGGACAACGTGGGGGTGCAGTACGGGCTGGCCGCGCTCCACTCGGGCGCGATCACCACACAGCAGTTCCTCGACCTCAACGAGCGCATCGGGGGTCTGGACCTTGATGCCAGGCCGGTGCCGCGACGCACCGCGGCGGACCCGATCGCGAGGAACGCCGCCTACCACACCGGGCGCATTCTCTTCGGCGGGGCGGGCCTCGCCGGCACACCGATCATCGACTACCGGACGTACTCCGAGGACGCCGCGAACGGCGACATCCACATGACGATTCACGGCTACGCCACCCGGGCGCGGCTGGAGGCGGCGAACGGTGACGCGGACAACCAGGTGATCCTCGTGGAGGACAGCCGTTTCGGCGGCTTCAGTCTGACCAGCCCAACCCTGCGGTACGCCCTGACCAGCATGGAGGAGTGGCTGACCGCGCTCGTGGCCGATGACGCGCCGGTGCCCGCACACCAGAAGGTGGTGCGGAACAAGCCGGCCGGTCTCACCGACGCGTGCTGGAGCCGCGACGCCACGCCCCGCAAGATCGTGCAACGGCTCACCGTGGACAATGCCGGGGAGTGCGGGCAGCTGTTCCCCGCCTACTCCACCCCACGGCTGGTAGCCGGCGCTCCGCTGACCGACGACGTGGTGACCTGCCACCGGAAGGCCATCGACTGGCGTGACTATGTGGTCAGCTTCAGCCCGGAGGAGCGCGCTCGACTGTTGGAGATCTTCCCATCGGGCGTGTGTGACTGGACGAAGCCCGGAGTCGGGCAGCGGCCGTTGCGCGACACCTGGCAGGCATTGCGTTGACGCTGAGGGAGAGCCGGCCTGCGGAATGAACCCGGGGCTGCGCGGGCTGGTGCCTGGACGGCCCGGGAGCGGTTGGTGTGGCCGCCGTCGTGTCGGTGGGAGCGGGTGCCGTCGTGCCCGCTTTCGCGTTCCTGCGGTGGGCGCTCAGCGAGCGGGCGTTGCGGCATGGTCGGCCGTTGCCGGCGATGGTGTTCGGCATCGCGATGGCGGCCGGATTGAGCCTGGCCGGTGTAGTGCTGGTGTTGGCGGTCCTCAGGTGAGGCGGGATGCCGACGCCCGGGTGTGGAGCCCGGAGGCTCAGCCGGAGCGGACCGCGTTGGCCTGGTCGCGGACGGCGTTGGCCGGCGCGGTCCTGGTGTGCGGGTTGGTCCGGCACCTGCTGCCGACCCACCCGGTGGTCGCCGGGACTCTCGCGGTTGTTGCCGGACCGGTGATGGTGGCGGTGGCGACAGCGGCCCGCGCCCGATATCGCGACAGCCATCGGGCACTGCGCGGTGGACGACCGTTGCCCGACGGCCGGCTCGCGGCCTGGTGTGTACTGCTGGTTACGATCGTTGCACTGGCCGCCGGCCTTTCCGTCGTCGCTGGCTAATCGGCTCTTGTCGGTTCGATGAGAACCAACGAGCACGTCCGGTGCAATGTCGACTGACTGTCGTCACGCCGGGCACCACACGTGAGACCCGGCATGACGACGGTCATGGTGCTATTCGACGGGGAGCTGGAAGGCGAGCAGCCCCATACCGAGGCCATCGATGACACGGGGACCGGCGCGACGGTGGGCGAGGTACGCCACGGTGGCGTCGGCGGGTACCGGCCGGTCCAGCGTCAGTACCAGGCCAAGGCCGGGTTGCCAGCGCACGGATTCCACGACGGTGCCCGGTACTCGGAAGTCCGCGGCCGCACCATCCTCGACGGTCAGCGGGCGCGCGGGGGAGCGGAGGTTCACCACCAGCTGGTTCGGGTTGTCGTCGATCCGGTGCGCCGTTCTGGGGTTCGGTGGCGCCACCCTCGGGGCACCCGGACGGTACAGGTCGTCGAGGAGCATGGTGGCGTTGTGCTCACCGAGAGTGCGGTAGCCGTCGATGTAGTCGAAGTGGCAACCGTCGTGGCCGTTGAGGCCGGTCGTCGACTGCACCCGCAGGTTGTCGATCGTGTCCGGCAGCCGCCGTTGGGCGTCCCGCAGCGCCACCGGGGTCGCCTGGTCGCAGGGGGAGCTGCGGACCTGGTGGACGTAGACCGGCAGCTTGGCACCATAGTCCTGGCGCCAGTCCGCGACCAGCTCGGTGAACCCGGCAACGTGTACCTCGGCGTCGTCGCGGTCGGCCTCACCCTGGTACCACAGCATGACGTCGATGGCGTCCGGCCCGGCCAGGCCGGCCCGGGCGAGGCGTTGCAGCAGCATCCCGTAGCTGGTCGCACCATCGGTGGGAGCGTTGTCGTTGCGCGCGAAGTAGCTGATCGGCTGGCCACCACGGGCACCGTTGACGATGGCGATCGGGATGCCGAGTTCGGCCGACATGAGCTGTCCCATCCGGACCGCCCACTGTCCGATCGCCCCTACCCGCTGTATGTTGTCGCCCATGGCGTAGGTCCAGCCGCCGATGGCGGCCGCCAGCCGCGAGTTGTTGTTGTTGGAAGTACCGAAGGTACGCACCCACCGGGACCGGTCCGCCTCCGACGACGTCGAGTTCGGCTGCTGGCCGGCCTGCGCGTTCGACTGTCCCTGCACCACGATGACGTCACCGGCGACGACGTCGACCGCGCGGCCGAAGCGGTGGCTGCGGCCGTCGGCGGTGAGCGCGACAAGTTCCAGATCGGTCGACGTCAGCGCCACCGGCAGCGAGACGGTGAACGAGAACCGGGGTGCCGCCGGCGACACGGCGGCCCGCCGGGTCGTCTGCCGGCCGCCGCGGGTGGTCCGCAGCTCGACCGCGGTGACGTCCGGGTCGAGTGCCACCCCGCTGACCCGCACCGTCACGCTGGTGGCGGTTCGGCCCGGGCGCGGGACCACCTGCCGCGAAATCGGGGCAGCGTCCACCCGGACCAGCGAGGGCCGGGCGTAGAAGGTGAGCCGCCGGGCGGTGTAGTCGCCGGCGTTCCTGGCGGACGTCCAGTCGGGGTTTCCGCCCGGGCTGGCGCCGATGCCGACGTCCATCGTCTGAGGACCGGCGGTGGTGAAGGCATTGACGGCCAGCACCGGAGTCGCGGTCGCAGCGTAGGCGGTCCGCGGGCCACGGGCGTCGCCCGCCTCGGCGAACGCGTGCACCTGGAACGAGCCGTACCCGTTCGCCCACAGGACTGCGTCGTCGGCATCGCGGACGGTCTCGGAGGCTCCCGGTACCTGCCGCGAACCCGTCGCGTCGTACTGGTTGGGCCACATCTCGACCCAGCCGGAGCCGCCGTCGACCTCCGGTACGCCGGGCACGTTGGAGGCGACCGTCAGGTCGTCGACGAACTGGTGCCGCGACCGTTCCATCCGGGTCGGCAGGCCGATGTCGTCGGGGTTGCCGCTCAGCGCCTCCATCGACGTCCACACCCAATTCGTACCCGCTTCGGTGGTGAGTTCCAGGCAGTAGCCGACGCGGTCGAAACCACCGGCGACGCTTGCGGTCTCGTCGAATGTGTACGGCGGTGTCGCCTCCTGCCAGTTCGCGGCGGTGGGCAGGTCGAGCCCGCGTACCGGCCGGTAACCCGCGGCCTCGGCGTCGCAGGACGTGGACCGGACGTCGCTGGTGGTTGGTTCAGCGGCAGCGACGTCGGGGGCGGCAACGGTTGCCGCGACGAGTGCCAGGGCAGCGCACCCGGCGGCTGGCAGGTGGGTGTTGAACCGACGTCGCGGCATGGACACTCCTCCATGGGCTTTGATCCCGGGGTGCCTGTGCACGCTAGCCACACAACCAGGAAGAAGCACATGAGTGGCCGCGCTGTGCGGCCAATGATGATCTACAAGCGATGACCGGTCCGGTGTTCCGCGCCGGACGGCTCGGGTCGGGAAACTCCGGGTCCCTGATCATCCTTTCACCGCACCGGGTGCGGCTGGCCCAGGCGAACCTGCAACGCGCGAACCGGCCGGCGGGACCGGGCAGGGCATGGTCCTGGCCGGCGACGCGACCCACCTGCCGGACGTGCTCCCGTCGGTGCTGCGGGGACGTGTCGCCCTCGTCGTGACCTCGCCGCCGTACGGGGCCACCCTGCGCAGCCGTGTCGCGAACCGCCCCCGGCGGGTCGCTCTCGACGCCGGCCTGACCGCGGTACCGGCCGGTTGCGTACCACTGCTGCGGCCGTGGATCGACGCGGACGGGCGCGGCCGCCCCGACGTCGAGGCCGCCCTTCACCGGCTCCCAGCCCTGGGATGGTCTTGACAGCCCTACGCCCGACCACAAGGCCCGTCCGCGTCCACAGTCGCCACCGTGTTTGGGACAGGAGCGGTTTTTCGCGGTAACCATCCGGCGGTCGCCGACACATAGATGGGTTGAACCCGTCGTCAAGCTGGAGGTTCGGAGTGCGGGTCCGAAGATTGTTGCCGTCCGCCATGGTGATGGCGTTGGCAGTCCCACTGCCCGCAGATCCACACTGGAGCCAACGAGTCGCCACAGCAACAGGCAGCGACCTATGCAAAACGCGACAAAGCACTACTAGCTCTCTGCGCAACCGTTACGCCCCCGCCTCAACATCCCCTTCGAGCCGGCGACGAATCCCGAGAGCATCCCGACTCGGCCCCGTCGGCAACTGGACGATGATCTGGTCGGCGAGCCTGTCGAGCATCGCAGGACCGCGTTGCGGCGGAAGCCCTGCCTGGCACACGTCCCCGCCCGTGCGGATGGGAAACGCCGGAGGATCCTTGTCGCCCGCTGTTGGCGATGAGAATTCCAGGCAAAGGCAGCATACCCAGCTCGTGGGCGAGCTGGGCGACGAGTGCGCGGATGGGATCCGCCGCGTGCTCCGCCATGCCCGGCGAGGCCGGCCCGACATTCGCCCGCACCGCGGCGTCGTCGCCGCTCACAACCGCGCGGTACAGCTCGCGCAGGGCCGGCCCGGGCGAGACGCCGAGCTCCTCGGCGAGCACGGCGCGGGCGTCACCGAGCGTCTCCAAGGCCGCCGCCGGGTTGCCGCTCAGCCACAGCGCGATGGCGAGCAGCCGCCACCCAGACTCGCGTAACGGCTCCGCCACGACCTGCCGGCGCAGCGGAGCCACGATGCTGGCGGCATCGCCCAGCCGCAGCCGCAGTTCGGCGTGCCGCTCGACGACCGCGTTACGACGCTCGCTCAGCTCGGCCCGGGCCGCGTCGAGGACCGGTCCGAGCGGCACCCCCTCGAACGGCTCGCCCCGCCACAGGTCCAGCGCCGCCGCGTACTGCGTCGCGGCGGCGGCGATGTCGCCCTTGTCCAAGGCAACATCGCCACACGCGGTCCGCGTCGCGAAGAGATCCAGATCGACCGCACCGGGTACCGCGTCAAGCGCGTACCCGCCCGTACATCGACGTACGGAGAGTGCCGGTGAGTCGCGGCAGAGCGCCCGGAGCCGGTTGAGGTACGTACGGATGTTGGCCACCGCCGAGGGCGGCGGCTCGTCGGGCCAGACCTCGTTGACGAGTCGGCCGATGGAGACCGGCTGGTTGGCGTGCACGAGGAGCATCACCGCCGCCGTGCGCTGCTTTGGCGGGCCGAGTGTGGCCGCGACACCGTCCCGAACTATCTCGACCGGGCCAAGCAGACGGACGTGGACATTCACTACGGCTCCCCAGTCCCGCGAAACTTTTCCCCACCGCATCCGACCGTAGCGAAGGAAGATTTACCGAACGTTTCGACTGTGGGTTGCCGTCTTGGCGACGTTGTGAGTCGGGGCGATTGGTACGAACGACGCCTGACGGAGGTGATCGACGTGGGATCGGCGACGTCGAGGACGAGCGTCTCGACTCCCGGGTGGTCGGTCGTGAACTGGTCGAACAGCTCCACGTTCCGTTCAGCGATGATCACCTTGTCGCCGCCCACACGACGGCGCAGCCCCAGGCGAGCCCGATGCCCGAGGTGCCGCCTGTGATCGGAACTGTGTTGTCCATGGTCCTCATCGAGAGATGTCTCCTTCAGGTCAGTGGGACCGGACATGACCAAGGTCGCATCAGTGGCGGCGCGTTCGCATCGGTGGAAATCGCCTATGTGCGTGTGGACGACCGCCGCTGGCGCGCGCACGATCCTGGGTCGACGGCGTCGCGACCGCGGGACGGCCAGCCGGCGACGTCGGCCTGCGACCAGCGCGATAGCTGTACGAAAAATATCGGTTCCGTATCCATCCTGTTCGTACCGTGCGATCTGGCCAACCCGGCCGGGCCGCACACACCCCAGTGCGTGGCATCTCACGAAGGGGACACCAACGTGCGATCACGATCGCTGACCCCAACATCCCGACGCCGCGCAGGGCTGCGCGCGTTGCTCATCCTCGGCTTCGTCGCCGGCGGCTCGCTGGTCACGACGGGCGCCGTCGGCACCCTCGCCGCACCGGCGTCCGCCGCGACGGTGAACTGCGACGGCGACGGCGTCTCCGGCAAGCGCGTCCAGATGCTCTACGTACGTGGCGACGCGACTCCGGACGACCTGCCCAACTTGCGGTCCACGCTGCTCGACATCCCGGCCCGGATCGACGAGCAGTTCCTGGAGGCGGCGCGGCGCACCGGCGGACCGGACGCGTACCGCGCGGTGCGATGGGTGACCGACGCCAACTGCATTCCCACGATCACCAGCGTCGTCGTCCCGCAGTCCATCATGGGCAACCTGTTTGGCGTGCTGAACTCGCTGAGGGCCAACGGATACAACAGCGTGGACCGTAAGTACGCCATCTGGTACGAGGGCACCGGGTGCGGCGACGCCTGGGGCCGCGAAGACGACGACTCGCCCGGCCCGTCGAACCTGCACAACAACAACACCAATCTCTACGGGCACGCGTTCGTCGGCCTCCGCAACGCCGGCTGTTTCTCATGGAGCACCATGGCCCACGAGCTGCTGCACACCCTGGGGGCGGTGCAGAGCAGCGCCCCGCACGCCACTGCCACCAGCCACTGCTGGGACCAATATGACATGATGTGCTACGACGACGAGGACCCCTTGACCGCCCCGGTGGACACCTGCCTGGGGGGCGTTCCGCACCAGATCGACTGCAACGGCGACGACTACTTCAACGTCAGCCCGCCCGCCGGCAGCTACCTGGACACCCACTGGAACATCGCGAACAGCGCCTTCCTCATCAAGACCGCGCCCCCCGCCCCCTCGTGCACAGTGGCGTACACGAAGAGCGACTGGGGCAACAACTTCAACGCCGACCTGACCATCACGAACACCAGCGGTCCGGCCCTGTCGACCTGGCAACTGACGTTCTCGTTCCCCGGCAACCAGCAAATCAACAGCAGTTGGCCGGGCTCGTTCACCCAGACCGGGCAGAACGTCACGCTGAACGCGGGCACGCCGGGTTTCCTCGGCGTCGGGGCGAGCGTGCAAACCTTCTTCAACGCCAACTACTCCGGCACTAACGCCGACCCGACGGCGTTCAGACTGAACGGCCAGTTGTGCACCACGACCTGACCGGCTGACGGGCACGAAATGCTCCGGAGGCGTCCTACCAGGGCGCTTCCGGAGTACGGTCGCCTCAACGTGTCGCAGCGGATCAGCCGGACCGCGAAGGACCCGGTGAAGCGTCGGACCACTTCCACCGAGACGGGACACAAACCGTCCGGGGTGGGGCGGAGCGAGGCCGTCAGAACCGGGAAGGGCGGTCGCCGGCTCGGGCCGGTCTCGCTCTGCGTCCGCCGATGGTGGTGAAGAACTGGGCCGTGGCTAGTTGGATGCCGTAGGACCAGGTGGGGTAGGCGTGGGTGGCCTGGGCAAGGCGGCCGGTGAACATGCCGGTGGCCATGGCCAGGGCTGGTTCGTGGATCATCTCGCCGGCGCGGGTGGCGACGATGGTGGCGCCGAGGACGCGTCCGCCGCCGAGGTTGCGGAGCAGACGGTGTGGTCCGGCGATCAGTTGGATGAAGCCGTCGGTCGCGGCTGCGGTGATGGCACGGTCCATCTCGTTCATCGGTAGGTACGCCACCCGGGCACCGTGGGCGGCGGCCTCGGCTTTGGTCATGCCGACGTGGGCGACCTCGGGATCGGTGAATGTGACCCGGGGAGTGGCGCGCGGGTCGTAGCGGTGGCGGCGCCGGGACAGGGCGTTGCCAGCGGCGAGACGCCCCATCGCGAACGCGGCGTGGGTGAACGGCATGAGGCCGGTGACGTCACCGGCGGCGTAGATCCCGGGTGTGGTGGTGGCGAGGTGGTGGTCGGTGACGATGTGGCCGTGCTCGTCGACCGCGACGCCGGCCCGCTCTAGGTCAAGCCCGGCGATGGTCGGGCGGCGGCCGGTGGCGACGAGGAGTCCGTCGGCCGTGACGTCGGAGCCGTCGTCGAGGGTGAGCCGGACGCCCCCGGCCGGACCTGTGGCGGCGTCGAGCGCACGGGTGCCGACACGTACGTCGATGCCTTCGCGGGCGAACACGTCGGCGATGACGCGGGAGGCGTGCGGTTCCTCGGCCGCGAGGAGCCGGTCGGCCGGTTCGACAAGGGTGACCCGGCTGCCGAGGCGGGCGAACGCCTGGGCGAGTTCACAGCCGACCGAGCCGCCGCCGAGCACCGCCAGAGAGCGGGGCAGGTCGGTCAGGTCGAAGACGGTTTCGGTGGTCAGGTACGGCACGTGGGAGAGGTCGGGAAACGGGGGGATGGCAGGGGACGCGCCGGTGGCGATGACGATCCGGCGAGCCGGCAGGTTGATGCCGTCGATGTCAAGGCGGTTCGGCGCGGTGAACCTTGCCCGGCCGCGCCGGACGTCGACGCCCTCGGCACGTAGCGCGGCCTCGTCTTCCGTAGCGGCGATGGTGGCGACCGCGTCGCGGACCCGTTGCGCGGCGGCCGGGAAGGTGAGCCGTTGGGCGGCGGCTTCGATCAGCGCCTTCGACGGGACACAGCCGGTGAAGGTGCAGTCTCCGCCGGGTGGGCCATCGTTGACCAGGAGTGTCCGGGCACCAGCACCCGCGCCGGCCCGAGCGGCTCCGAGGCCGGCGGCGCCGCCGCCGATGACGACAAGGTCGTAGCCCTCGGTCACGGCTTCTCCGCCACGATCAACCCGTAGCCGATGATCCCGTCACCGACCGCCGCGCGGGCGGCGGCCAGCACGTCGGGAACCCGGTCGAAGTCCAGGCCGGCCGCTTCGGCCCGGTTACGGGCGGTCATCCGGACCAGCGTGAGGCGGGCTTCGATCTGGTCGAGCATGGTGGTCACTGCGGCGTCGTGGCGTTCGGTGCCGGTGATCCGTAAGCCGGCGGCGGTGAGGATCCGTGCGTACTCATCGAGGGGGCGGGCGTCGGCGACGCAGGCGATCCAGCCGCCGAGGCCGGTCAGCTCCGACGGGAGCCGGCCGGAATCGACGGTGACGTCAGTGATGCCGAGCCGCCCGCCGGGGCGCAGCACCCGGGCGAGTTCCGCGGCGGCGGTAGGCTTGTCGGGGAAGGTGCAGAAGGCGCACTCACACACGACCGCGTCGAACGCGCCGTCGCCGGTCGGGAGGCGTTCGGCGTCGCCGTGGGTGAAGCGGACCCGGTCGGCCAGCCCGGCGTCCCGGGCTGCCGCGCCCGCCGCGGTCACGTTCGCCTCGGACAGGTCGACGCCGGTGACCTCTGCCCCGTACTGGGCGGCCAGCATCAGGGCGGTGGCGCCCCGCCCGGCGGCCACGTCGAGCACCGCCGCCCCGGGGCGCGGGGCGAGCCGGTCGACCAGGCGCCGGGTCAGCACGAGGCCGCCCGGATGGTAGGAGTCGCCGAGCAGCAGGGCTACCAGGTCCGAGCCGTAGGCGGCGGCGCAACAGGCCTTGGTTTCGGCGGCGGGGAGCGCCGGCATCGGCTGGTTCATCGGAGCCGCCCGCCGACATTGGTGCTGTCCGCCGCGATCGGCCGACTGCCCGCCGCGCCGGCGCCGTCGGTGGTGGCGGCGACCTTCGATCCGTACGGCGAGTCGGCCAGCACCGCCCGCAGGGGCAGCGCGTTGGGCACCACGTCGGCGACTGGTACGCCGGACATCTGTTCGCGGACCTGCTCCCGGTAGCCGACGGAGTTGTACGCGCAGAACGGGATCAGCCGCCCGTCCGGGGTGATCTCCTCCACGCAGCACTTCATCAACTGTTTGACGTTGAGCGTGTAGGGGTCCTGGAAGTCCTGAATAACGATCATGAAGGCGCGCTCATCGAGGTCGGCGATCGCCTCGGGCAGGTTGATCCCGCAGGCGTCGGCGCAGTCCAGCGCGGCCGCCGCGGCGGAGAGTTGCTCGCTGGTGGAGTCGGTGCCCATGAACGCCGACGCGGACCACAGTTTTTCGAGGGCCTCTCGCACGGCACTGTCCGGCATGACCCGGTTGGCAACGTAGTCGAGGTGGTCGGCGACGTTGAGTAGCCGGGGGATCGCCACCAGACCGAACCCGGGCATGCCCGGGGTGCCTTCGGTCAGTAGATAGGTGATCGACCGGCAGGTGGGGAAGCAGCATGGCACGGGGAAGAAGTCGCTGGCGCGGAACCAGTCGGGGCGCTGCGCGGCGATGCCGTGGATAATGTCGGAGTTCGTCAGCCGGGTCAGCGGGTCGAACTCGACGTGCCGGCCGGAGTGGGTGACGGGCTGGAACGACACGCTGCGCACCGCCGGGTGGCCGAGGCCGTACTCGACGATCGCGCCGAGTTCGTGGTCGTTGAGGCCACGCTCGACCGCGGCGACGAGGGTGACGGTGAGTCCGACCTCGGCGCAGTTGTCCAACGCCCGTTGTTTGATCTCGCGCAGGTCGCGGCCTCGGATCTCGCGGTGGGTGCGCTCGTCGAAGCCGTCGAACTGCAGGTAGACGTTCACCGCCCGGCCGGGCCGGTTGCGCGCCCCCAACTCGGCGACGAACCGCCGGTCGGCGGCCAGCCGGATGCCGTTGGTGTTGAGGTTGACCGCCTTGATCGGGCGGGCCTGCGCGGCGTCGATGAAGGTCAGGATCTGCTTGTGGATGGTCGGTTCGCCGCCCGAGAACATCACCACCTCCGCCTCGCCCTCACTGGCGACAAACGTGTCGAGCATCCGCTCGCACTGCTCCAGGTCGATGGAGTATCCGTCGGGTTGGTGGCCCGAGTCGGCGAAACAGATCGGGCAGTCCAGGTTGCAGCCGGTGTTCACCTCGATGATGCCCAGGCAGGCGTGCTGCTTGTGCTCCGGGCACAGCCCGCAGTCCGACGGGCAGCCGTCCCGGACCTCGGTCTGGAACGTCAGCGGGATCGTGCCTGGCTTGTTGAACCGAGCGGAGTCCAGGTACATCTGCGCGTCGCCGTAGACCAGCGCCTCGAACTCGCCGTGTTCACGGCAGCGCTTGCGCAGGTACACCTTGTCGTCGCGGATGTTGACCTGGCCGTCGACGACGAACTTGCAGACCGGGCAGATGGACTTGGTGTACTCGATGAAGATCTCGTCTCGGTCCCGCTTCAGCGGCCGGGCGGAGGGTGCGGGAGCGGGTTCGACGGCGGTCATGGGACTCCTCGCGGTGACGGGTGTCGCCGGCACCGTCCTGCCACGGCCCCGGCCTGGTCGACGAATGTGTTGACGTGTCCGATTCTCCGGGCTGCGGCCCCTGGTTGTGTTGAATTGGGAGAGGCCGTTCAGCCAGTGGTCCGTACGCGGTAGTGGCCGCCTATCAGTACGGTCTGCTGCGGCACCTGCCGGAGCCGCCTGGAGATCGACGTGGAGGCGCTCAGTCGAGGTCAGCCACGTCGAGAGCGGCGGTTTCGCCAGTAGGTGAAGACTGCCAGGGCTAGAAATCCGCCGGTACGACCAACCGTGCGTCCTGCCCGTTCCGCTGCCCCGATCGCTGCGGCGACCAGTCGACCGGGCGCTTCCACCTGCAGCACCGGCAGATTCCCGTAGGCTGTTTCCGCCGCCTGCTCCGCCTCCGGCCGGGACAGGTGGGCCTGGTTGCCGACGAGCGATACCTTCTCCTCGCGGTATCGCCACCGCCAGACGCCGGACTGTTCCTGCCACAGTTCGATCCGGGCGCCCCCGCCGACCGCCTCGGCCGGTCGTGTCTCGTCGTCGAGACCAACGTGTCCAGCAGGCTTCACTTTTTCCGGGGGTGACCTCAGCTTTTCGCCCGTTGCCGCCTTGTCTGTCCGACTTCCCACACCGCTCGACCGCCGCACCCGCGGCACGTCCGCTCGGCTCAGCTCGCCGCGCTCTCGACCACGGCTGACCGGCAGCGTCCGGGCGACCAGATACGCCATCACACCGACGGGCACTGGCAGCGCCAGCGCGAGCACCCGCAGGATCGAGAGCACGTCCAGCACGGGAACCTTGAGGATCTTGGCAATGATGTCGTCGGCGGCCGCAGCGAGCAGCACGGTGAAGAGGGTCAGTACGCCGACGCCGACGCCGAGCCGGGCCGGGTGGTCGCGGGGCGGGTCGAGCAGTTGGTGCGACAGCCGGTCGCCACCGTGCCGGCGTTCGAGGAACGGCCAGAGGTAGAGGCCGAGGAAGGTGAGGCCGCCGAACAGCACCCCGGGGAGGAAAGGCGACGGGACGAGATGCCCGAAGACCCGGAACTCGACGGCTGGAAAGAGTCGCAGCACCCCGTCACCCCAGGCGATGTACCAGTCGGGTTGGGCGGGTGAGGTCACCTGGTCCGGCTCGAACGGTCCGTAGATCCAGACGGGGTTGATCTGGGCCAGGCCGCCGAGGGCGAAGGTCACCGCGAGGACCCAGGCGAACAACGCGAGGGTACGGAGGGTGTAGCTGGGCCAGAACCGCGAACCCACCACGTTGTTCTCGGTCCGTCCGGGACCGGGGAACTGGCTGTGCTTCTGCCGGATCAGGATGCCGAGGTGTGCGGCGATCAGCGCGGCCAGCACGGCGGGAACGAGCAGCACGTGGGCGACGAACATCCGCGGCACCATCTGCTCGGTCGGGAACTCTCCGCCGAAGGCGAGGAATACCAGCCACTCGCCCACCAGCGGGATCGACTGAGCCACCGAGTAGAGGATCCGCAGCCCAGTGCCGGAGAGCAGGTCGTCCGGGATGGAGTAGCCGGTGAAGCCGTTGAACAGGGCGAGGGCCAACATGGTGACCCCGATGACCCAGTTGAGTTCGCGGGGTTTGCGGAAGGCCCCGGTGAAGAAGATCCGTAGCAGGTGGAGCACGATCGCGCCGACGAAGAGCAGCGCGGCCCAGTGGTGAGTCTGCCGCATCAGCAGGCCGGCCCGGATGTCGAAGCTGAGCCGCACCGTCGAGGCGTACGCGGAGGAGGTGCGGGAGCCGTCCAGTGGCTCGTACGAGCCGGTGTAGACCGTCTCCGCGGTGCTCGGTTCGAAGAACAGGGTCAGGAAGACCCCGGTCAGCACCAACACGACGAACGAGTAGAGGGCGATCTCCCCGAGCATGAACGACCAGTGGTCGGGGAAGACCTTGGCGAGCGCCTTGCGCAGCACCGGCGCGGTGCGCAGCCGGTCGTCGACGGTGCGGGCCAGCCGGCGGAGCAACCACCGGGTGATCACTTCAGGCTCCAGAATCCGGGCCCGGGCGGAGCGGTGAAGTCGCCGGTGGCGGTAAGGAAACCGGCAACGTCCACAGTGATCGGCAGGCCGGGCAGCGGCCGGGCGGCCGGGCCGGCGATCGGTCGGGCGCCAGCGAGCAGGTCGAAGTTCGACTGGTGGCACGGGCAGAGCATCCGGGCGGTCTCCTGGATGTAGACGGCGACCGGGCAGCCGGCGTGGGTGCAGAGCAGGGAGTAGACGACGATGCCGCCGACGTCCCCGCCCGGTGGCGGCACGGTGAACCGGGCCGGGTCCAGCCGGACGGCGAAGGCCGGCACATCGCCCCGGTTCCGGTGCCCCTCCGGAAAGACCGGCAGCATCGTGCCGCCCGGCACGTCGTCGGGCCGTACCGGAGTGCCGTCGGAGCGGACCAGCCGGACACCGGCGGCCCACGGCGTGGTCCGCAACTCGTGGACCGGCCGGCCACGGTCGAACGGCAGCAACGAACGCAGCGGAAACAGCGCCGCCCCGCCCAACGCACCGAGGGCCAGCGTGAGCATGGCCAGCAGCCCACCACGCCGGGCCGGGCTCTCCGGTCCGAGCAGCGCCTCGTCGGCGAGGTGCCGTTCCGCCGGGGGCGAGTCGAACGGTTCGTGCTCCTCGACGTAGCCGCCGGTGGGCAGGAGCCGACGGGACCACACGCCGAGTCCGGCGGCGAGCCCGGCGAACGCGACCGCCAGGCAGAGCCCCTCCAACTGGGTCTGCCCACCGGTGGCGTACACGATGGCGAAGCCGGCCGCCCCGAGCGTGCTGATGCCAAACGCGACGCCGATGACCCGGGACGCGGTCCGCTCGCCGGGACGTGGTCCGTCCACCCGGCTCACCACGGTTGTCCCCGTTCGGTTGTCATTCGCCCGCCCTGCTACCGAGCCAGCGGGCGACCAGGACCAGCAGCACCAGTCCGATCCCCCAGGCCACCAGCCCCTCCGTGGTGGGACCCAGCCGACCCAACGGCGCCCCGCCCTCGTCCAGCTTGTCGCCCCGCAACTCCTGGACGTAGCTGGCCAGCGCGTTGACCTGCTCCTGGCTGAGCACGCTCTCCGGGAATGCGGGCATCAGCCCGGGGCCGACCCGGACCGCCTCGGCCACCTGGATCGGGCTGGACCCCTCCAGCGACGGGGCGACGAACCCGTTGGTCAGGGTCGCGCCGACTCCGGTCGCGGAGTGGCAGGCGGCGCAGGTGGCGAGGTACAGCTCCCGGCCGTCACGCAGGTCGCCGGGAGCCACCGACGGTATCTCCGGACCGCCGCCGCCGAAGCTGCGCACGTGCGCGACGATGGCCCGGATCTCGTCTGCCGAGAAGGCGGGCCGGCGGTGCGGCGGCTGGGCTGCCTCCTTCTCCAGCGGCATCCGGCCGGTGTTGAGTTGGAAGTCCACCGACGCCGGGCCGACGCCGACCAGGGCCGGTCCGCGCTGGCTGCCCTGGCCGGTGGGGCCGTGGCAGCTCGCGCAGCTGCGCAGGTAGAGATCGGCGCCCCCGGCGGTCGCCGGGTCTGCCGGCGGAGCCGGCGCTGCGCTGGTCGGGCCCGGTGACGCCGGGCCGGCGGAGGTCGGGGTGGCGCCGGGAGTCGGGGTGGGGGCCGGCGCCGCGTGTCCGGTGAGTGGCACCGGCCCGGCGGCGAGGCCCAGTACGGTCGCGATCACCAGGCGGCGTCGGCCGGGCAGTCGGCGGCCGGATGCCGAAGCAGGGCCGGGCACCCGGGTACGTAGGCCGCCCGCACCGCCCGCCACGGGCCCCGGCGCTGTTGTCGTTCGCC
Organism: Plantactinospora sp. ZYX-F-223; assembly: GCF_039649625.1. NCBI lineage: Bacteria > Bacillati > Actinomycetota > Actinomycetes > Micromonosporales > Micromonosporaceae > Plantactinospora > Plantactinospora sp. ZYX-F-223. The sequence goes on from NZ_JBDJAV010000045.1 coordinate 20,889, forward strand.
AACTCACCCGTGCTCGCCTCACTCCAGCGTGAAGAGGTACGCGGTGATGTCTCGGGCATCGGTCGCGGTGACCCCAAGATCGGGCATCGCGGTACCCGGTTCCACCGACTGCGGGTCCTGGATCCACCGCATCAGGTTCTCCGCGCTGTTCGGTAACGCGCCGGCGATGTACGACCGGGAGCCGAACCGGTCCAGCGGCGGCCCCACCAGCCCGTCCGCCCGATCCACTCCGGGCACGGCGTGGCAACCGCCGCAGCCGTACTGCTGGATGAGGCGTGCCCCCCGGTCGGGGTGTCCCTCACGCAGTTCCGGCGGCGGTGGCGGCGGCACCCGGGCGCACGCGGCCAGGGCGGCCAGCGCAGTGAGCACCACGAGCAACGGTGACCGGGACCAGCCCGGAAGGTTCCGGTTCATCGAGTCTCCCTCCCGACCGCCGGACCCACCGGCGGCCCGTCGGTCGTTCCGCCCCGACCGGCCGGCTCCGGCCCGTCCCCGTCGAACCGGTCACCGGGTGACAGTCCGGTGGTGCGTGGCGAGACCCGGTCCAGGCCGGTGAACCAGCGCAGGAACACCATCGCCGCCGCCACCAGCACAACCACGTCCATCGGAATCCACATCAGCAGGCCGGCGAGCTGCTGGTCGATGAGCGGATCCCCACCTCCGGGCGCCAGGGTGCCGACCGGATAGACGGCAACCGGCGCGAGGGTGAGGGCCGCACCAAGGGCGGAGGCCACCAGCATCGTGGCAACCAGTAGCAACACGGCGACCGGGGCTTCAACCCGGTGTCGGCCGGTGCCGAGCACCACCGACCAGAGCAGCGCCGCCGCCACGACGAACGAGGCGTGCTCGACCAGGTGGACAAACCCGTTCTCGGTCGCCAGCCGGTAGGGGGTGGGCAGGTGCCAGCCCCAGAGCACGACGCCGTGCAGGACACCGGCCAGCACGGCCAGGCCGCCGGGCCGGCGCAGCCACGTGCCGACGGTCGAGGCACGCCACCGGGCCCAGTACCGACGCAGCCGCCGGGGCGCGGCCAGCGCCAGGGGCAGCCCGACCGCCGCGGCGCCCAGCGCCGGGCCGGCCACCACCAGCAGCACCATGTGCTGCGCCATGTGTCCGGCGAAGGAGCGCTCGGCCACCTCGTGGATCGGCCCGGTCGAGGCGGTCAGCAGCGCACCGACGCCGAGGACGAAGGCCCCGGCGCGCCACCGGGCGACGACCGCGCCGGGGCCGCGTCGGCTCCACAGCTCGTGCAGCCCCCGGCCGTACCCGGCGCTGACCAGCGCGAGCACGGTGACCAGCCCCAGATTCGTCCACGCCTGCTCCGTCGCGCCGCCGTGGGCCAGCGGCGTGCCCGGGGCGGGCCAACCGGTCACCGCTGGCATGGCGGCAGCACCAGGGCGGCCACGCCGCCGAGTACGATCATGGACAGCGCCAGCAGGTTGAGCCAGAGTCCGACGAAGGCGAGCAGGTGCGCCCGGCCCACCGACCGCTCGCCGCCGGACGGCAGGTCGGCCCGGGTGCGCCGCCAGGCGAGGACCGAGAGGGCGAGCGCGGCCACGGCACCGGCCGCCGGGACGAGCACGGTCAGGGCGATCGCGCCGGTCAGCGGAAACCCGGCCAGGTCGTCGTGCCCGGCCTCGCAGGTGAGTTCGTCGATGCTCCAGGCGGCCAACGAGTGCACGGTCCAGGAGAGCACGCCGCCGAGTACGGCGAACCAGAGCAGCAGCCCGCCGGACAGGGCGGTACGGGGCGACAGTCGCTCGGTCATCACAGCCTCGGCGAGAGGTAGACAGTGCAGAGAATCGCCACCCAGACCACGTCGACGAAGTGCCAGTAGTAGGCGACGATCCGGACTCGTTCGTGTAAGGCGCCGAAACTGCCCTGCATCGACGCGATCAGCAGCCAGCCGACCATGAGCAGGCCGATCGTGACGTGCGCACCGTGGAAGGTGGTGATCGTGTAGAACAACGACCCGTACGCGTTGCTGGTGAAGGTGTACTCCCGCAGGATCTCGGAGTACTCCATACCCTGCAGGCCGAGGAACGTGCCACCCATGACCAGGGTGGCGAGCAGACCGGCCCGCAGCTGCCAGCGGCGACCCCGTCGGATGCCGGCCTCGGCCCAGAGCAACGGCAGGCTGCTGGGCACCAGCACCCCGGTCATGATCAGCGGCAGGAACAGTTCCGGCTCCGCGATCCCGTCCGGCGGCCATGGCGCCCCGTGCTGGAAGCGCAGGTAGAAGTAGCTGCCGAACAGGGCGGCGAAGAGGGTGCTCTCGGTGGTGATGAAGAGCATCACCCCCCACCACGCGGTCGACCGGCCGACCGGCTCCTCGGTGGCGAGCCCGTGCGGGCCGAGGGCCAGGCGCATGCTGCGGGTGGTCATGCCGGCACCCCTGCCTCTTCCGGCGTGCGCCGGGGCGGCCAGAGCCAGGCGGCCAGCGTGCCGGCGGCGAGGAGACCGCCGGCGGCGGCGACCCAGTACCAGGCGAAGAGCAGACCGGCGAAGACGACCAGCAGACCGACGGCGGTCACCAGCGGTCGCAACGTCGGCTCCGGCATCTCCACCGCCCGCTCGTAGTGGCCGTCGAATTCACTGGTGAACACGGCCTGGTGGCCGTCGGCCAGGATCCGGTCCTCGGTCGCGCCCGCGCCGGTCGACTCGGCGGTCCGCGGATCCCAGGCCGGATGCAGGCTGTGGACCCGGGGCAGGACCGGGAAGTTGTACCCCGGCGGCGGCGAGCTGGTGGTCCACTCCAGGCTGTCGCCGTCCCACGGGTCGTCCGGCGCCGGCCGGCCGCGGCGCAACGCGTGCACCACGCCGAGCGCCACCAGCAGCAACCCGACCCCCAGCAGGTACGCCCCGATGGTGGCGGCCAGGTTCCACGGGTCCCAGCCGAGATCGCCGGGATAGGTGTAGACCCGCCGGGGCATGCCGAGCAGCCCGGACAGGTGCATCGGGAAGAAGGTGAGGTTCATGCCGACGAAGACCAGCCAGAACGCCCACCGGCCGAGCGGCTCGCTGAACATCCGGCCGGTCATCTTGGGCAGCCAGTAGTAGATCCCGGCGAGGATGGGGAAGACCGCCCCGCCGAACAGGACGTAGTGGAAGTGCGCCACCACGAAGTAGCTGTCGGTGGTCTGCTGGTCGAAGGCGGTGAACGCGAACATCACGCCGGTGAAGCCGCCGATGACAAAGGTGACCAGGAAGCCGAGGACAAACAGGAACGGCACGCTCAGCACGATGCGACCGAGCAGCATGGTGGCCAGCCAGGCGAAGATCTGTAGACCGGACGGGATGGTGATGATGGTGCTGGCGGCGCTGAAGAAGCCGTACGAGAGCTGCGGCAGGCCGGTGGCGAACATGTGGTGCACCCACACACCGAACGAGATGATCGCGATGGCGACGATCGAGAACACGATCAGCGGGTAGCCGACGATGCCGCGCCGGCAGAAGACCGGCAGCACCGCCGAGACGATGCCGAGGGCGGGCATCACGATGATGTAGACGTCCGGATGGCCGAAGATCCAGAACAGATGCTGCCAGAGTAGGACGTTCCCGCCCCGCTCCGGTTCGAAGAAGCGGGTGTCGAAGCGGCGGTCGAGGAAGAGCAGGGCGTTGTCCAGGTTCAGCACCGGGAGCGCGAAGATGACCATGAAGGAGGTGGCGACGATCGCCCAGACGAAGATCGGCACCCGGTTCAGCGACATTCCGGGAGCGCGCAGCTTCAGCGCGGTGACGATGAAATTGATCGCGCCGGCCGTGGTGGAGATGCCGAGGAAGAGCAGACCGAGGGTGTAGACGTCCAGGTGCAGGCCGGGGGTGTTCCGCTCGTCGGTCAGCGGCACGTACGCGAACCAGCCGCCGTTCGGCGCGGCGCCGGCCGGCACGCTGGCCCACATGAACAGCCCGGCGAACAGAAACACCCAGTAGCCGAAGGCGTTCAGCCGGGGAAAGGCCATGTCCCGGGTGCCGAGCATCAGCGGCATCAGGAAGTTGCCGAACCCGAACAGCATCGGCGTCGAGAACAGGAAGATCATCGCCGTGCCGTGCATGCTGAACAGCTGGTTGTACTCGCCTGGCGACAGCAGTTGCGCCTCCGGTCCGGCCAGCTGGGTCCGCATGGCGAGCGCGCTGATCCCGGCGAACGCGAAGAACACCGCCGCGGTGACCAGATACCGGCGCCCGATCCTCTTATGGTCGACGGTGGTGAACCAGGCGCGCAGGGTGGCCGGCTCCGCCCAGTGTCGGGCCAGCGACTCGCGCGCCTGGGTCGCGGCGTCGTGTTGTGCGGTGCTGGACGACATGGCATCCGGCTCCTACCGCAGTGATTGCAGGTAGGCGATGAGGTCGGGCAGGGCCGCCGCGTCGACCGGCTGCGGCGGCATGGCGTTGCCCGGCTTGATCGTCTGGGAGTTGGCGATCCAGCCGCCCAGGTGTCCGCCGTCGTTCGGCACCGCGCCCGCGCCGAGGCTCCACCGGGAGCCGATCGTGGAAAGGTCCGGTCCGACGGTGCCGTCGGCGGCGGTACCCCGGACGGTGTGGCAGGCGACGCAGGCATTCTGGAGGAACGCCTGCTGGCCGCGGCGCTCGGCGTCGCTCTCCGGTACCGGGGCCGGCGCGGCGAGCCGGCCCAGCCAGGCGTCGAAGTCGGCCCGGGGGTGGGCCACCACCAGGAACGCCATGTGTGCGTGCTGCAGGCCGCAGTACTCGGCGCACTGGCCTCGGTACTCGCCCGGCCGCTGGGCGTGCAGCCAGGTCTCCCGTACCTTGCCGGCGATGAGGTCGGTCTTCGGCATCAGTTGCGGCACCCAGAAGCTGTGCAGGACATCGACGGTGCGCAGCCGGACCAGCACCGGTTCGCCCACGGGGATGTGGATCTCGTTCGCGGTCGCCCCGTCAACCCCCGGGTAGCGCACCTCCCACCACCACTTGTGCCCGGTCACCTCGATGGTGGCCGCCGGTGGTCTGTCCGGCTTACCCAGCGCCGCCAGGTCCCGCAGGCCGACTCCGAAGACCGCCACCAGCACCACAAAGGGCAGGCCGGCGCCGGCGACGACGACAAATCGGATCGGATCGGAGTGGTTGATCCGGCGGTCCGGCCGGCGGCGGAACACCAGTGCCCAGGCCAGCAGCGCCATGACCTCGGCGAACACCGCGACCGATATCCAGAACAGCAGCCACCAGAAGCCCTCCACCCGTCGGGCACCCGCGCCGGCCGGATCCAGTGTGGAGGGCGCGCCGGCGGCGCAGCCGGACGCCAGCAGCACGAGCCCGGAGCCGGCGAGTAGGACGAGGCGGAGGCGTCGGTGGCCCGCCCGGTGCCCGCTCACCACCGCGTCACCACCTCTCGCTCGCCCGGTCCGTCGAACCAGGCTAACCAGACAAAGGAGATTATTAGCTCGTTTGCGGATTCAATCCGGTAATCTCCTCTCACTCCTGCATCATCAACACCGTGGGCCTTCCTAGACCGAGATCCGAGAACGACCAGGCCGCCGCTCTTCGTACGCCGCTGACCAGCGGACGGCGTGCGGGCGGCGACCGGCGGAGCCTGGGCTGGCTGGCTGCCGGCCTGGCCGCCGCCGCCACCGCGACCGGCCTGCTGATCGCACCACCCGACGCGCTCCAGGGCGACGCCCAGCGACTGATGTACCTGCATGTGCCGGCCGCCTGGACCGCCTACCTGGCGTTCGCCTCGGTCCTCGCCGCCAGTCTCGGCTACCTTGCCACCCGCGACCTGCGCTGGGACCGGTGCGCGCGGGTCGCCGCGGAACTCGGCGTCGGGCTGACCGGGCTGACCATCAGTCTGGGCGCGCTCTGGGGACGGGCGGTCTGGGGCGCCTGGTGGGCCTGGGATCCGCGACTGGTCAGCACCGCCCTGCTGCTCGTCGTCTACGCCGGTTACCTGGCGCTGCGGCGTGCCCTCGATCCGGCCGACGGAGGCGGTGAGATCCGGATCGCGCACCGGGCCGCCCGGGTCGCCGCGCTGGTCGGAATGGCCGGCTTCGCGCTGGTGCCGCTGGTGCACCTCTCCGTCGTCTGGTGGCGGTCCCTGCACCAGCCCGCGACGATCCTCGCCCCGCAGCGTCCCCCGATCGACCCGCTGATGGCGGCCGCGCTGTTGCTGAGCGTCGCTGCGTTCACCGCCACCGCGATGTGGATCTTCCTGCGCCGGCTGGACGCCGTTGAGCGCACCGTCGCCCGCCCGGCTCCGGCGGCGACACCGGAGCTTCTGGAGGCGCGGTGAACGGCTGGCCGGCGGTGTGCACCGGGCTCGTCCTGACCGCTGCCGCCACCGCCTGGGCGGTCCGGTGGAGCGGTTTCCGTCCCCGGACAACCCCGACATCCCGCGCCGGCACCGCGCCGTACCCTGCTCCCGCCTCACCACCAGCCGGGACCCGGCGATGAGCCGACCGGGCCGCCCTCGGCTCGCCCTGGCCGCGGTGGTCCTTGCCGGCACCGCACTGCTGGTCCACGCCGGTCTCCAGGGCACGCTCAGCTACTACCGAACCCCGACCGAACTGGCCGGCGATCCGGGCGCCCAAACCACCCGGACCCGGCTGGGCGGCGCCGTCGTACCCGGCTCTGTCGAGCAGGACGGCGGCCAGACCGTGTTCCGGCTCGCCGCGGACGGCCACGAGATCACCGTACGGCAGACCGGTGTGCCGCCGGACACCTTCCGCGCTGGTCAGGACGCCGTGGTGGAGGGCGTCCTGGGGCCCGACGGTGTCTTCTACGCCGAGCAGGTGCTCGTCAAGCACGGCAACGACTACCGGCCACCGTCACCGGCACCGTCCCGGACGGCCCGGTGACCGGTCAGCTCGGCACCTGGGCACTCGGCGCCGGCCTCGCCGCCTCGGTCGCGGCGACCCTGCTCTGGCTGCGCCTCGCGCTGAAGCCGGACGCGCCGCTCCGACCAGCCCGGACCGCCAGCGGGGCCGGTCTGCTGGCCGCCGCCGTCGCCTGCGGCGCACTGGAGTGGGCGTTGCTGCGGCCCGACTTCAGCGTCCGGTTCGTCGCCGAAAACGGCGGCCGTCAGGTGCCGCTGTACTACACGGTCACCAGTCTGTGGTCGGCGCTGGACGGTTCGCTGCTGCTCTGGTTGCTGATCCTCGCTGGCTACGCCGGCCTGCTCGCCCGGACCGCGCCGGCCGGGGACCGGCGTCTGCACCACTGGGCGATGGCCGCCGTCAGCCTCGTCGCGGTCTTCTTCTTCGCCCTGTCGTACTTCGCCGCCAACCCCTTCCAGCCGGTCGAGCCCGTGCCGGCCGACGGGCCGGGGCCCAACCCACTGCTGCGCGTGCACCCGGCGATGGGGCTGCATCCACCGCTGCTGTACGCCGGCTACGTCGGGCTCGTGGTGCCGTTCGGCTACGCCCTCGCCGGGCTGCTGGTCGGGGATGCGGGACGGCACTGGATCAGTGCGGCCCGGCGGTGGGCCCTGGCCGCCTGGGCGCTGCTCACCGCCGGAATCGCACTTGGCGCCTGGTGGTCGTACGCGGTCCTCGGCTGGGGCGGCTACTGGGCCTGGGACCCGGTGGAGAACGCCTCGTTGCTGCCCTGGTTGACCGCCACGGCTTTCCTGCACACGGTGTTCACCCGTCGCGGCGCGTCCCGGGCCGGCTGGTCGATCGCGCTGGCCTGCGCCAGCTTCCTGCTCGTCCTGGTCGGCACGTTCCTCACCCGGTCCGGGGTGGTGGCCAGCGTGCATGCCTTCACCGAGTCGACGCTCGGCCCCCTGCTTCTCGGGTTCCTCCTTCTGGTGGCGATCGGCACCGTGGTCCTGGTCGGTTGGCGGGGTGGGTCCGGAGGCGGTGCCGATCCCCAGGTCACGTCGCCCGCGGCGCCGCCGCTGTCCCGGGCCACCGCCCTGGTCGGCAACCGGATCCTGCTGACAACCGTCGCCGCCGTGGTGCTGGTCGGCACCGTCCTGCCAGCGGTCGCCGAAGCCGTCTCCGGCACCGCCGTCGCGGTCGGTCCGGTCTATTACCACCGCACAGCGGTGCCGCTGGCAATCGCCGTACTGGCCCTGATGGGGCTGGCCGCCCTGCTGCCGTCGAGCGGCACGTCACCCCGGGAGACCGCCCGTCGCGCCGTCGGTCCAGCCGCTGTCGGACTGGCCGTCGTCGCGGTGACCGGCCTGTCGAGCCGTCCCGGGCCGACGGCCTTGGCCGCCTTCGGCTGTGCCGGCTTCTCGCTGGCCGCCACCGTGGCCGAACTGTGCCGCCGGTCACCCGACGACAGACGCCGGAGCATCCGGTGGGGGAGGGTCGGCGGGACGACGGCCCATCTCGGAGTCGCGCTTGTCGCCGTCGGTGTCGCCGCTTCCTCCGCCTACACCGTCGCCACGGAACGGCAACTGGCGGTCGGTGAGGCGCTGCGGGTGCCGGGTGCGACGGTACGGCTGACCGCGGTTGATCGGGCCCGTACCGACGCCGGCATGACGGTCCGGGCCCGGCTGACGCTCGGACCGCCGGGCCGCCCCGACGGGACGCTGGTACCGGAGCTGACGTACCACCCGCACCACGACACCACGGTGAGTCTTCCCGCCGTACGGTCGGGACCGCTGCGGGACACCTACACCACCCTGCTGGCCGTCTCGACCGACGGCCGGTCCGCCACCGTCCGGCTGGCGGTCAACCCGATGGTCGCGCTGATCTGGGCCGGCGGATCGCTGTGCGCACTCGGCGGGCTGCTCGCCCTGGCCCGGCCGTTCGGGCGCCGCCGATCCGTCACCGGAAGACGTGCCCGCAGCGACCGGTCGGGGCCGCCGGCGCCGGTCAGCCGCTCCAGCGCGGCGGTACCGGACGGTCCGGGGAATGCGTCGTGATCGCATTCGTTCGCCGGCGACGACCGGCGTTCCCGCTCTTTCGCCCCGGACGGCGGAGGCTGACCCTGACGTTGGTGCTCGGCCTGGTGACGATGCTCGGGGCGGTCGGGTTGGCCGCCACCCGTGGCGGTGGCCCGGCCGCCGCGCCGGGCACCCCGGGTACGACGGCACCGGCACTCGCCGGACGGACCCTGGCCGGCGCCCCGTTCGACCTCGCCGGGCTGCGGGGACAGGTGGTGCTGGTCAACATCTTCGCGTCCTGGTGCGGCCCGTGCCAGCACGAACTGCCGCTGCTGGTCGACGCAGAACGCCGGTGGTCCGGGCGGGACCTGCGGATGGTCGGACTAGCCGTCCGGGACAGCGAGGTGGCCGTCCGCGCGCTGCTCGACCGGACAGGTGCCCGGGACCTGCCCGTGCTGCCCGACCCGGCCGGCACCACGGCGGTGGACTGGGGGGTACGCGGGGTACCGGAGACGTTCCTGCTGGACCGCGCCGGACGGATCGCCGACCGGATGATCGGGCCGGTCACCGCTCGGTGGCTCGACGAGCGGCTGACGCCGTTGCTGGAATCATGAACCTCCGTCGGCTCGCCGTCACAGCCGGCCTGACCTTTCTGGTCGTCGCCGCACTGCTCGGCGTCTGGCGCTCCGTGACACCAACGGGGGGCGACGGTGATCCGGCCCGGCGACTCGCCGCCGAACTGCGCTGCCCGGCCTGTCAGGGCGAGTCGGTGGCGGACTCGCGTTCGCCGATCGCCGCCGCGATGCGCGAGGTGATCGGCACCCAACTCCGCCAGGGCCGCGATCCGGACGAAATCAGGTCCTATCTGGTCGACCGCTACGGGCCGGAGGTACTGGCTGCGCCGCCGGTACGGGGCTGGGGGCTGCTGTTGTGGGCGTTGCCGGTACTGGGCTTGGCGCTGGGCCTGGTACCGGCCGTTCGGACCGCCCGTCAGCGTGGACACGCTGGTACGACCGCCACCGACCGGCGGAATCCGCCCGGTCGCGCTCGTGGCGGCCATCGGTTCCGGCAGGGCGTCGCCACGGTCGCCGGTGACCGGCGCTGGAACCTCGGCGCCGCCGCCCTGGTCCTCGCCCTGGTCGGCGCCGTCGCCCTGGCGGCGCCCCGTCCGGCCCCGCCGAGCCCCGGTGCCGCCGACCCCGTAGCCGACCAGTTGACGCTGGCCCGGTCGTTGGAGACACAGGGGCACTACGCGACGGCGGCCGAGGTCTATCGGACCGTGCTGGACCAGCGACCAGCCGACGAGATCCGGTTGCGGCTGGCCTTCACGCTGATCCGACTCGAACAGCCCGGCGAGGCCGCACGCCTGGCCGGCGAGGTGCTGGCCCACCGCCCCGACAGTCCGGACGGTCTGCTGATCCTGGGACTGGCCCAACGCGTGACCGACCCGGGCAGCGCGAGCGCCACGCTGCGCCGCTTCCTCAGCCGGGCGCCGGACCATCCGGCCGCAGCCGAGATCCGCCGACTGCTCGGTAACGGCTGAACCACCGAGATCCATAGACAGGCGCTACCGGCGGGCGGCCCGTACCGCCGTCAGTAGGTTGCGCAGCTCGGCGGTGAGGCGGCTTGTCCGGCCACCGGCCGCGCTCAGCCGGGTGAGCCCGACGACGGTGAGGAGCACACCGGTGCCCAGATATCCGGCGGCCAGCAGCACCGCTGCCCGCCGTGGTGTCCGATCCGACTCCAGCAGCGACAGCGCGGCTGCGGACGCCGATCCGAGACCCAGCACGACGGCGATGCCCGCTCCGGCCAGCAGCGCGGTGCCCACCCCAGCCCGGCGCAGCGATTCCGCCAGGTCACCCCGGAACCGTGCCGCCTCCTGGACGGCCAACTCCCGGATGTCCCGGACGAGTCGATCACCGGGTGAGGCCGTCCGGTCAACCGGCTCGGCCGGCCCGTCCGCCTGATACACGCGCTCACCTCCTTGCCCCCGGGCTACCCCGGCCGCAGGTGTTCATTCGCAGCCGAGCCAGCGTTCGACCGGTCACCCTCGGGAATCCGGTCGACGCCGTCCCGTCCGCTCGTCCGGTTCCGGATCTTGACGCTGGAGCAGGTCCGCCAGCTCGTCCCCGCACCAGCACGGCCGGCGCCGCCCGCCTCACCCCCGGCGCCGCCCGCCTCACCGGCTGGTGCACGGGACTCGCCGCCGAGATCCGGACCAGCCTCGGCCAGGAGCCGCCGGAGGAGTTGCTCGCCGGGACCGAGTGCCCCGCGTGCGGGATCCGCCCCCTCCGGTCACGCCCGACGGGCCCGTCCGGCGCGGTGACCATTTGCCCGGACGGCTGTCGGTGCATCGACCAGGGCTGCCAGTGCGGGATGCCAGTGCGGGTGGGGGGCGTGACGCACATCTGGGCTGGGGCGACGGTTGTGCGGGCTGCCTGACCTAGTCATTCAGGGTCGTCACGGCGAACAAATACCCCATTTCGCGGAACTCGTTAGATAGGCAGAGGGCAACCCGAGGTCAACCTCATGGGACGGGACGCCCGCCTCCAATCTCGCGAGGGAGGCGAACGTCCTCCCTGGAGGGAGACCGTGCCGTATGGGTGCGCCACACCACGCACCACCAGGGCCAACCAAGACCGACAGGTGGAGGAAGGCAGGCGAGGTGACCGTCCTGGCGCTCAGGGCGCTTGCCGCGATCGCGACGCTAGTTGCCGCTATCGTGTCCGGAAACGAGTGTGGACCCACCTGACCGACCGGTCGGTGAGCCCACACCAGAGCGGGAGACCTCCGCCTCGGGGCCGCAAACCGTGGGGTGGGGGTTCCTCCGTCACATCCAACGAGCCGCGCTGGTCGGACGTAGCATCGGGCGATGACCACTTCGGCCGACGGAGTCAGGCGAGTGTGGGGATGGGATTGGGTCGCCGGTTCGTTGAGAAGGTCGGGCGCCGGTCCTAGGCAAGGCGCGTGACGCGGGAGCAAGGATGAGGCGTGTCCCGTCCTCCACCGGGCCGACGGTCACCCTGACTTCGAGGCTGCCGGCTCGTCGATCACCAGAAGGTGTGGGCCTCGGAGTAGGAGACGCGGCTTGCCCAAGATCGACGACCGGACGGTCACCGAGCGGTTGCCAGACATGCACGCAATCGGAATGTACCTCGAGTACGCCGAAATTGGCGAGCCGCCCTTTGCCGTCATGGAAGCGTCGAACGCTCCCGGCAAGGCGCTGGCGGAGTACCGGCATCGGCTGAACCGAGCCCGCCGGCGCGCCGTCCGCGACCGGATGCAGGAGCTGGTAACGAAGGTCGATACCCTCCTGCCACAGTTGCTGGCGGACGTCCCACGTGACTCATTGGAGCACCTGGAAGATGCCCGGGTGACCCAGTTGGACACCGCCATCGCGGAGATCGAATGATTGATGGGTGGTACCGCCTCCCGCCGCGGGCGATGGAGTGACCTTCATCGACACATGCACTTCGGCCAGGGGCACGACCGGCACGACATCTATGGACTCGACTGGCCTACCCTCAAGCCGGACATCGAAGCAGCGATGTTTTCCGAGGACCGCCTGGTGGGCCGTTGATCCTGCCCGGGAAGGACCACGTCATGGCAGAAGAGAAGAAGGCGGTTCAACTTCCGCAGTCTACGGCGGCGGACGTGGAGTTCGCTCAGCAGTTGGTGGAGCGGGCCCGCCAAGGCCGACGGGGTGTCCCTGGTCGGGTCGGGTGGCCTCTGGCCGGGATCGCCCGCACCGTCCTTGAACCAGCCCTGGGCGCCGAGCTGGATCCTCACCTCGACGAGAGCGGTGTCGACGAGACGACCGGCTATCCGGTGGTGTTCATCGACGTTCAAACCCAGAATCGCCCACCAGCTAGGTGCGGGAAGCCGAGGAAAGCGTTGGCTCACCGCCGATGCCCTGCGGCTGGCCGCCCAGGAGTACGCCCGCTCTGACGCGGAGGCACGCGGGGCCTTGCAGGACCTGATGCGCACCGACTACATGACGGACGGCAACGGCAAGCGGCGCGACATCCCCAACATCGAACTTCCGCTGTAGGAGCCACGCAGATGAGCTACGAGGGTCGAGCTGCGCAACAAGGCGTACCGAATTTGGCAGAAATGTGTTTAATGGTCCCAAAAGGTAAAGCCAGGCGAGAACGGTGGCGGCACCACACTGGATCCGATCCAGAAGGCAGAGATGGCGAGTTGGAGCCAGATCCCGAGCCTGTTCGAGCCGTTCGCACAGCTACCCGATCCGGACAGTGGCGCGTTCACCACGATGATCGAAGATCTGAAGGCCGCCATGAGTGAGCTGTCCGACGGACGAGGCCCAGGTCGAGTTCCTGGAGCGCCGGGATGCCATCACCGCCCGGGGCGAGTCCAGCGACGGCAGGTTTTCGATCTCGGTGCCCGGCATGCAGCAGTGGACGGTGCGTATTCAGGAGGGGGCCCCGCATCGGCTGTCGGAAAGCGGCTTCACCCAAGCCGTCCGCGAAGCCGTGAAGCAGATGATGGACGACCAGATGCGTCAGATCACCGATCTTAAACTGGAGCTGGGCGATCGGATGGGCTAGCCTCGATCATTCGTGCGCCCAGCGGACCTGGAGGTGAGTGTGTAGCTCATCGTGGTCGTAAGCTCGTCGTGAGCACGTCACGTTCCCCGTCGAGGCTGATCCCCACCACGACGTAGACGGGCCGGTTCGCGACCTGTCCCTGCCGAATCTTCATCACCAGTGCGTCGATGAACACCACCGGGTAGACCCGGTCGAGGGGGCGTTGCCGCCAGGCTCCCATCTCGGCCAGGACGCTGTCGGTGACCTTGCTGATCAGCTTGCGGGACACGTCCGCGTCGTGCACCTCGCTCAGGTGCCCAGCGATTTCCCCCGTCGTCAGGCCCTTCGCCTACAGGGACAGGATCGCCTCGTTGAACCCGTCGAGACGACGGACGTGCTTGGGCACGATCCGCGGCGTGAACGACCCGACCCGGGCCCGAGGGACCTGGATCCGGACCGGCCCGACCTCGGTCTGCACCGTCTTTGCCCCGTGCCCGTTACGGATGTTGGCCCGCCGACCGGTCTGCTCGTCGGCACCGGCCTCGTCCAGGTGGGCATCCAACTCCGCGTCGAGCGCCGATTCCAGGACGGTGCGGGTAATCCCCGCGAGGAGCCACCCGGCCCGACGAGTGATACCCCGTCGGCCTTGGCCCGCTCCACGAGTTGCTAGGCGAACTCCCGCTCCGCCGGTGTCGACTGCCGAAGTTGAGCAGCAGTCGCTTTCTTGTCTGCCATGACGTGGTCCTTCCCGGACAGGATCGACGTCCTGTCCAACGGACCACACCCAGGTCAAACACGGAAATCTACGCAGTCCCATCGCGCACATCGGCGGTCAGGTCGGCGACGGTGTTGGTTGGTGGAGCAGCCAGGCGGCGGGGTGTTGGCGGATCTGGTCGATCGATGTCAGTGCGGCGCCGATGACGGCGGCGTCGGGGCCGAGGAGCGCGGGTCGGACGCTGACAGGGGCCCAGTCGGTGGTGAGAACGCGTCGGCTGATCTCGTTCTTGGCGTTGTCAATGAGCCAGGACGCCAGCAGGGCGAAGCTGCCACCGAGCAGAACGGTGTCGATGTCGAGGATGTTGAGCATGTCGGACAGAGCGATGCCCAGGGCAGTGCCGGCGGTGTCGAGCGCGGCGAGAGTGTCGGGTTGGCCGCTCTCAGCGCGGGTGGTGATGGCGTTTTCGGGGGTGGTGCCGGCTGCGGACTCGTCGCCGAGGATGGCTTCGAGGCTGGCGTAGGCCTGCAGGCAGCCGCGGGACCCGCACGGGCACGATTTGCCGTCGGGGTAGACGGTGACGTGTCCGAGTTCGCCGCTCCAGCCGCGCGTGCCGCGCATGAGTTGCCCGTCGAAGACGAGGCCGGCGCCGATACCGAGCCCTCCGGAGACGTAGACGAAGCTGTTGAGCGTGTTGTGGCTGGCGTAGAGTTCGCCGAGAGCAGCAAGGTTGGCTTCGTTGTCGACGGTGATGGGCAGGTCAAGGTGTCCGGTCGCGTCGCGCATGAGGGCCCCGGCATCCACGTTCCGCCATCCCAGTACGGGCGCGGATCTGACCAGGCCGGCATCGACCGGGCCTGGAACGGCGAGCGTGGCGGTCACGACGGTGAGATCTTCGGCTGCGATGGCCTCGATAGCGGCGTCGGCCATACGGGCCAGGTCGGCCAAGACGGCGGGCGCGGCCGGGTCGACGTAGGTGGACGGGGTGAAGGCCAGGTGGCGAAGGGTGCCGGTGAGGTCGACGATGCAGGCGGCGAGGCCGTCGGCGCGGATGTCGAGCCCGAGTCCGGCAGGTCCTTTGTCAGATACCGTGAGTCCTACGCGTGGGCGGCCGGCACGTCCGTCGTGGGTATAGCCGGCCTCGGCCACCAGCTGCCCGGCAAGCAGTTCCTCGACGATTCGGGTTATGGTTGGCCGGGTCAGGCCGGTGACCGTGGCGAGCTCGGTGCGGGAAATCGGGTGTGCCGAAGCGAGGATTTGCCGGAAGACCAACCCGAGGTTGAGGGAGCGCAGGCTTTCCTGCCGGGCCGGTTCTTCACGCCGCTGAGGGCTGCTGGGTCGGATGGGTGGGATCATGTCGCCTGCCGAACAACGGTGGCAAGCTCAGCGGCCGTCGCGAACGACAGGCTGCCATCAACGATGACGGTGATGAGGCGTCTGATGGTTATTTCTCCCGGGGCGAGGACCAGCGGTCGGTCCCAGGTTATCGAGGAGCAGACGCCGAGGTAGTCGCGGGCGCGGACGAACCAGCGGTCCTGGGCGGTAGTCTCGTCCGGATGTACGAACAGCATGGTCCACGGGCTGCCGTCGCTCATGCTGGTGACCGCGACCCAGGCAGCGGTGCTGCCGTGGACGGATCGAACATCAGTGCCGGCCGGGCTGAGGATGTGGGCGGTGTCAACTGCGGGGCCGCGCCAGAAGAAGCCGCCGTAGCCGGCGCCGACGCGGCCGTGCACGATCGGGCTGCGGATGGGCAGCGGCCCGCCGGTGACGTTGGTGAGCTGGGTATGGATGCTCAGCGCCCAGGCGGTCTGATCGACCGGGCGGCAGGTGATTGACCGGCGTTCGTGCAGCAGCGTGGTGTGGTGCGCGTCCGTCCACCCCAGGGTGTGGGCGAGTTCGTCGGTGGTGTGGCGTAGCCACCGCAGATGGTGTTGGATGCCGTGGTTGTCCAGCCAGGCGGGGCCGTGGCCGGCGACGAACGTGCGTCCACCCCAGAAGTTGTGTCCGGCGACGTCGGGGGCGGCGATGCTTATGCCGAACTGGTGGCGGTGCGAGTCGGGTGCGGCGTCGGTGACTGTGATGCCGGCCAGCGTCCGCACGGGGTGCAGGTAGGGGCGCGGTGACATGGCCAGGGGCAGGTCGGGCTTCCACACGTAGCTGGCGACGTCGCGGCCCTGGACGCGCAGGACGGCGGTGCCGTGTGGCTGATCGGTGAGCGCCGAGTGTGGTACGCCGGGACCTGCCATCGCTACCTCGCCGCCTCTCATCGCCTGGCCGCCGCGGTCCGTTCGCCGCCGCATCCCGCGTCCGGACTGTACGGCTGCGATTTCTGGGTCAGCTCGACGGCTGGCGGTCATGGTAGCTAGTCCGCGTCGGCCGTGATCGCCGCGACCGTGTCGGTGATCTCGGCGACTTCTCGGGAGCGTAACCTGCCGTCGGCCACCACGGTCAGGATCCGGCGGCGCACACATTCGCCTGGGCTGACCAGCAGAGGCTGGGACCAGGCCAGCGCCGAGCCGACGCCGGCGTAGTCCCGGCTACGTACGAACCACGGGTCGATCGGGTGCGGTTGCCCAGGGACGAAAATCAACGTCCAGGGGTCGGTGCTGCCGCCGGTCAGGGCCAGCCATGCGGTCCGCTGGCCGTGCAGGCGCCGTTCGCCCGTCCGGTCCGGGCCGAGCACGCGAATTTGCCGGCCGCCGTGGCGGGCCCGCCAGAAGAAGCCGCCGTATCCGGCGCCGGGGCGGCCGTTGGTGGCGGGGCTGGCGAACGCGAGCGGCTCGCTGGTCACGTTGGTCAGTGCGAAGCCGAAGTCAAGTACCCATGCGTCGTCGTGTACCGGTAGGGCGGCGATGCGGCGTCGTTCGCGTACCAGGTCGGTGCCGTCGGGTCCGATCCAGCGCAGCTCCTGGTGGATGGTGGTGGGGGTGCAGGTGTTCCACTGGTGATGCTGCTGGGTGCCGTGGTTAGGGAGCTGGACCGGTCCACGGCTGGGTACGAAGGTGCGTCCGCCCCAGAAGTTGGCGCCACTGACATCGGCGACGGCGACGCTGACGCCGAGGTGGTGCAGGTGGTCGGCGGGCATCGACTCGGTGACCTCGGTGCCGGCGAGGGTGCGCACGGGGTGTAGGAAGGGTCGCGGGGACATGGCCATGGGTAGGCGGGGATGCCACACGTAATCGGCGACTGGGTGGCCACCCAAGGTCATGGTGATCGTGTCAGAGAGTGTGGCCTGGTCATGCATCGGTTGCCTCCCGGGCGGACTGGTGGCTGGTGGAGGTTGGGCGCATGGCTACCGGGCCGGTGGGTGATGTTCGGGACGGCCAGCTGGCGGGGCGGTCACGTGGAGCGCAGTCACGTCCGCGGCGCCGCCGGTGCCCGTGCCCTGCGGTGCGGTCGCGAACAGCCCGAGGGTGGCGCCGATCCACCGCCCTTCCGTCGCGGTGAATAGCGGGCCGATTGGGCGTGGTGGCGCGAACTGGGTGGCGGCGAGGAATTGGCAATGCCCGTCCTGGCCGACCTCGACGCCGACCGCGACCGGCGCGCAGGTGCCGTCGGCGAGCGTGGGGACCGGTACTGCGAGCGCCGCGTCTCGCTCGGGTTCGTCCTCGGCTGCCGTCCGGTGAACCAACGCGATGCCGTGCCGCGTGCGTTCCAGGCCGATCCAGGCGTAGGTGTTGCCCAGGATGGTCAGCCCGGCTCGCGCACCGATCGTGGCGCCAGCTAGGCGCAGGGTGGTGGTGGCGCGGAACCGGTCGGCGGGCAGCCGCTGGCCGAGGACGTTCGGCAGTCGGCGGAGGTCACCGGCGGCGTCAGTGGGCACGCAGGCCAGCCACAGTCCCCCTCCCGGCTGAAGGCGCCACCACCCGGGCTGTGGGTTGGCCGCCCACGCCCACTGGCGTCCCAGGGTCGGTCCGGTGAAGTTGTCACTGGCGGCAGGTGCCGTGGGTGGCAGGGCCGCAGTCGCCGGCTTGGCGTGGGATAGGACGGGTTGGCCGGGACCGCCGCCGGCGGGTGTCCCGATGGCGGGCCATCCGTCCGCGTCCCATCGCATGGGTTGCAGGTGTACGACCCGGCCGTACGCGCCCTTGTCCTGGAAGTGTAGGAACCAGTCCTGTCCGCTCGCGGTGGTCACCCAGGCGCCCTGGTGCGGTCCGTTGATCGGGGTATCGCCCTGGACTAGGACGATGCGGTCCTCGTAGGGGCCGTAGATGTGGCGGGATCGGAAGGCTGACTGCCAGCCGGTGGCGACGCCGCCGGCCGGGGCGAAGATCCAGTACCAGCCGTCGTGGCGGTAGAGCTTGGGACCCTCCAAGGTGCGGTAGCCGGGCAGCGCGTCGCCATCGATGATGTGCCGCCCGCCGTCGAGCAGGGGGGTCGCGCCGGGATTCATCCGGTGGCAGGTGAGTTTGTTGTTGAAGCCGGCCCGGCTCTTGGCCCACGCGTGCAGCAAGTAGGCCGAGCCGTCGACGTCCCACAGCGGGCAGGGGTCGATCAGACCGCGGCCGGCCTTGAGCAGGTGGGGCCTGGTCCAGGGGCCGGCGGGGTCGGTGGCGGTGATGACGAAGATGCCGCGGTCCGGGTCGGGGTAGAAGATCCAGAACAGGCCGTTGTGGTGCCGGATTGCGGGTGCCCAGACCCCGCAGCCGTGCTGGGGGGTACTGAACGCCTCAGCCGGTTCGAGGCGGTGCAGGGCGTGGCCGATGATCGTCCAGTTGACGAGGTCGCGGCTGTGTAGGATCGGCAGGCCCGGTACGCGGTGGAAGCTGGAGGCGACGAGGTAGAAGTCGTCGCCCACGCGGATGGCGTCGGGGTCGGACCAGTCGGCGTGCAGTACCGGGTTGCGGTAGGTCCCGTCACCGTTATCGGCCACCCAGGGCGGTTCGACCGCCGCCGCCAGGTCGATGTCGGTGTAGGAGGTCATGCTCTGCCGTCCGCGGTGGCGGGCGCCGAGGGGATCAGCGGCAATCCCAACTCGCCGAGGCGCACCGCGCGTCCGGTGCGCAGCGACTCGTTGCCGGCGACGCCGACCAGGACGCTGGCGGCGCCGTCGACGAATCCGGCCCGCCGGTGCAGCGGGTCGTCGGTGGGCCCGCGGAACACGTCGTCGAGCAGCATCCCGTCACCACCGCCGTGGCCGCCGGTACCGGCGGGAATCGGCACCTGTTGCGCGGTCTCCCAGTGCCGTTGCAAGAGCAGCCGTGTGCCGCGTGGACGGATCGGCGCCGGATCGGCGCGGTGGATCTCGACGGCGCTGGGGTCGACCACGACCCCGCCGGCCGTCGCACCGTTTGTGGGTGCCGAAACATGACCGCGTTCGACGACGTCCAGCTCGATCCGCCCCGCGGTGCCGTTGATCGCGACCCGATAGCCCTCCCACGGGCTGTGCGCGTGCAGGGTGTAGGACATCGACGCACCGCAGTGGTAACCGACCACGACGTTGAGGTTGTCCTCGATGGTGATGCCGTCAGAGAACACGTGCCGATCGCGGATGTAACCGTCCAGGTGTTCGCCGTCGCGGTACATCTGGCGCAGCAGGTCGTCAGCGGTGATGTCGAAGCCGAACGGGTCCCCCGGCGCGGTGGCGTCCCGGGATCGGTCCGGGCGCGGCGCCAGTCCGCGGCGGCGGGCGTTGTCCGCGCCGTAGAACCGTAGCCCGCCGAGGGCGAAGACCACTGACGGCTTGTCGTCCAGCCACCAGTTGACCAGGTCGAAATGGTGGCTTGCCTTGTGTACCAGCAGGCCGCCGGAGGTGGCCTTGTCCCGGTGCCACCGGCGGAAGTAGTCGGCGCCGTGCACGGTGTCGAGGCACCACTCGAACGTTACCGAGGTCACCTCTCCGATCGCATCGCCGGCGATGAGCTGGCGCACGAGGCTGTTGCGCGGTGAGTACCGGTAGTTGAACGTGACGGTCAACTCACCGGCGCCGGCGGCCAGCGCGTCGCCGATCTGTTGCAGCCCGGCCACGTCGGTGGTCATAGGCTTTTCTACGACCACGTCCGCGCCCTGTCGTAGTGCCGCGCTGACGTACCCTGCGTGGGTGGCGTCCGGCGAGGTCACAATCACCACGTCGGGCCGCTCCCGGGCCAGCAGGGCGTCGAAGTCACCCGGCGCGTAGTGCGGCACCCGCAGCTCCGGCCGGGCCTGTTGCACGATGCGGTCGTGGTAGGCCATTCGGACGTCGTTGGTGTCGCAGAACGCCACCGGATAGCCGACATCGGCGTGCGTGTCGAGCAACGCGCCGAGGTACATCCGGGCCCGGGAGCCGGTACCGACGAACGCGTACCGGCGTTCCGCCGGTCGCTGCTGCTGTGCCATGACAGGGATCCTCAGTGTGAAGTTGGGCGCTATTTCAGGCCCGTGGTGGCGATGCCCTTGATGAGGTATTTCTGGCCGGCGATGAAGAACCCGATGACCGGGGCGAGGGACAGGAACGACATGGCGAACATCTGTCCCCACTGGGACTGGCCCTCGGAGTCGATGAACTGCCGCAGCGCCAGCGGCACCGTGTACAGCTCGGAGTCGGTCAGGTAGATCAGTGGGCCGAAGAACTCGTTCCACACCGAGATGAACGTGAAGATCGCGGTGGTCGCGAACGCGGGCAGACTGAGCGGCATGATGATGCTCCAGAAGGTGCGGAACGGTCCGCAGCCGTCGATGCGTGCGGCGTCGTCGAGTTCCCGGGGCAGTGCCCGCATGAACTGCACCATCAGGAAGATGTAGAACGCGTTGGTGGCCAGGAAGTTGGGTACCAGCAACGGATAGTAGGTGTTGATCCAGTCCAGCTTGGCGAAGACGATGTACTGCGGGACCAGCAGCACGTGCCCGGGCAGCATCATGGTGCCGAGCATCAGGGCGAAGAAGAGCTTGCGTCCGGTGAAGTTCAGCCGCGCGAAGCCGTACGCGGCCAGCGAGCAGGACACCAGGTTCCCCACGATGCTCAGCACCACGATCACCAGCGAGTTGACCAGGTAGAGGCTGAACGGGTGTTCCAGGGCTGTCCAGCCCTCCGGATAGTTGCTCAGGTCCCACCGCGCCGGCCACAGCGACAGGTCGGTGAAGATGATGCCGTTGGGCTTGAGGGAACTGGAGACCAGCCACAGCAGCGGATACATCATCACCGCGCCGACGAGGCAGAGCAGCACGTGCCGGGTGAACCGGGACCGGCGGCTGCGGCCGGTACGTCCGACGGGACCGTCGTCGTCGGGGCGTGCCGGCGCGACGGGCGGCGGGGCCTGGGTGGCGAGCGACATCGCTGGACCTCAGTTCTCGTAGAAGACCCAGTACTTGGCGACGAGGAAGTTCAACGCGGTGAACGCGGCGATGATGATCAGCAGTACCCAGGCCATCGCCGACGCGTAACCCATGTTGAACTGGGAAAATCCCTGCTGGTACAGGTACAGGTTGTAGAACATCGTGGAGCCCGCCGGTCCGCCGGTGCCGCCGCTCATGATGAACCCCTGGGTGAACGTCTGGAATGACGTGATCAGGGACTGGATCAGGTTGAAGAAGATGATCGGACTCAGCAGCGGCAGCGTGACGGAGCGAAACTGGCGCCATTTCGTGGCTCCGTCCATGGCGGCGGCCTCGTAGTACATCGTGGGTATCTGCCGCAGCCCGGCGAGGAAGATGACCATCGGCGAGCCGAAGGTCCAGATGTGCAGGATGATCAGCGTGGTCAGCGCGTGGTCCGGGTCGGTCGTCCAGCCTGGGCCGTCGATGCCAAACCAGCCCAGGAAGCCGTTGACGATGCCATCGAAGCCGAAGATGTACTTCCACAACAGGACGATCGCGACACTGCCGCCGAGCAGCGACGGCAGGTAGAAGATCGCCCGGTAGATCGGCAGGCCCTTGATGCCGTGGTTGAGCATCATCGCCACGACCAGCGCCACGACCAGTGACAGCGGTACGGACACGAAGGTGTAGATGAACGTGACCTTCAGCGACTGGCGCAACAGCGGGTCGTTGAGCATCTCCTGGAAGTTGTCCAGGCCGATCCACCCTGGAGTGTTGAGCAGGTTGTAGTCGGTGAACGCCAGGTACAGGGAGGCAAAGAACGGGATGACGGTGAAGAGCATCCCGATGAACCACGGCAGCAGAAACAGATAGCCGGCCCGGTCCTTGCGCCGCCTGGCCGGCCGAGGTGGCGGCGCGGTTCGCGGGGCCGGGTCGGCGGGTACCGCCGACCCGGCAGTTGCGCGTGTTGTCGTGCTCACGGTCGACCGGTCCAGAGCAGGGATGCCCTCGTCACTTGCCGAGTGCCTTCCGGCCAGCGTCGATGAACGCCTTGGCGGCCTGTTGCGGCGTTTGCCGCTTGAACTCGACCTCCGTGGCGAGCGACTCCAGGCTCGACTGGATCTTGCTGGAACCCGGCGGGTACGTGTAGGAGCGGGGCAGGCTCTCCTTCTGCAGGCCCGCCAGGTACTCGGTGGCGACCCGGTCTTCCGGTTTGAGCGTGGGCTTGAGCTCCTCGGCGATCTTTGAATTGGGCGGCACTCCACGGGTGGTGCCGGTGGCCTTGGACGCCTCGATGTCGTTGACCAGGAAGTTGAGCAGTTTCAGCGCCTCATCCTTGTGCTTGGAGGCGGCCGCGATCGACCACAGGTGCGGGCAGTCGACGGACTGCCCACGCCGCTTGCCCTGCGTTTCTCCCGGCATGCGCAGCAACACCAGCTCGCCGCCGGCCGCCTCGTTGTACGACAGGAAGTTGTTCGTCGGGATGATCTGCGACGCGATCGAGCGCTTGGCCAGGTAGGACTGCGCGGCGGACGAGCCCACGTCCTCGATGAACCCGGCCGGCGGGAAGCCGCCGACGGCGCGCAGCTGGTTGCCCAGGTCGAACCAGGCGGCGACGGTGGCCTCACTCGCGCCCAGCGCGCCGTCGGCGGTGTAGAAGTCCTCACCCTGCTGGCGGGTGAACATGATGAGGTTTGCCAGGGTCGCGTGGTCGAAATGGGTGCCGTACACCTTCTTGCCACTGGCCTTGGTAATCGCCTGCGCGAACGTGGACAGGTCGTCCCAACTCCACGTGTTGCCGTCCGGGATCGTCACGCCGTACTTGTCGGTGAGGGTCTTGTTGACGACGAAGCCGATCGCGTTCAGGCCGGCCGGTACCCCGTACGTCTTGTCGCCCACCGTGGCCAGCGTTCGGGCGCTCTCGCTCAGACCGGACAGGTCCACCGCGCTGGCGTGCTGCCCCAGGTCGAGCAGCGCGCCGCGGTCGGCGTACTCGCGCAGGCTGTCCATCCGCATCGCCATCACGTCCGGCGGGTCGCCCGCCGCGAACCTGGTGGCCAGCTTGTCCTTGTATGGCCCACTGTCCTGGTACTCGATCTTGACAGTGACACCAGGGTTCTTGCTCTGGAAGACGTTCAGGGCGGCCTGCGTCTTCTCGGCGCGTTGGACGTCGCCCCACCACACCATGTTCAGCTGGACGGCACCACCTTCGGGCTCGTCGTCACCGCCGCCGAAACCTCGGCCGCACGCGGCCAGGCCCAAGCCGAGGCCGGTAAGACCGGCCATCCTCATCAGATCCCGGCGGCTCACCTGCATCGGAGCAACTCTTGAAGGTCGATCGGTCATCGGGGATTGCAGTCCCTTCACGAAAATGCCGGCGAACCGGCGTCACGACACACAGTCGGTAGTGATCTCCAAGGCCAGACCACGAGCGGCCGCGCCTCGACCTGCCCGAACGGGCAATGGTCGAGCGGGACACCCGGGCTGGGTGTTGACGGGGGCCGCTGCCATTGGCAGCGGCGGACGGATGCTGTCCACTGGCGACGCCCGCTTACTACACGCGTGAGCGCCGGGACGTCAGCGAGTACGACTCGGTCCATCACGGTCGTCGTGGAGTTGGTGCCGGGACACCGCTCCCGCAACAGCCAATCGCACCTCCTCGTTCGAGTCGACGGCTCGGGCACGCGGCCCGACGTTGCCGGACAGGTTACGACCGAGTTTCCAGTTACGTCAATCCATGAAATAAACCTGCTGCGAGATTACCGAAAGCCATTGACTGTAATCTGTGCCCTCCCTACAGTGGTGCCCCACGGCCATCCACGGTCGAGGGCCGCGCCGGGAACCGCGCCCCACCAGGTCGAGCGCCACGACGGCGGCTGATCCAGTCGGCATATCGCCGTTGCTCAGCCGTGGACCGACATGTCCGGCAACCCGTGGACCGGCGCCCGCTTCCTCGAGTACCGCAACACCGGCCAGGCGCCGGCAGCAACGACAACCGGCCCCAGCTCACCGACGAACAGGCCACCACCTACACGGTCCGGCACTACCTCGCCGGCGACGACGGCTGGAACCCCACCCCGCACTAAACCCCACGGCACCACCAGCACCACCAGATAACCCCCACAGGAAGGAACAACACACCGTGAGAACGCCCCCACGCTCACGTCGCCGCCGGCTCGCAGCGCTCGTGGCAGCGGCGACGACGCTGCCACTGGCGGTGCTCACCGCCACCGTGCTGGTAACGCCGGCCAACGCCGCCACCGTCTTCAGCGACGACTTCCAGGACGGAGACACCACCGGCTGGTCAAAGTCCGGAGGCACCTGGAGCGTCGTCACCGACGGCTCCCAGGTGGTACGGCAATCCAGCACCACCACCGGCAACGCCCGCTACTTCGCCGGCGACACCAACTGGACCGCATACACCGTCCAGGCCCGGGTCAAACCGATCAGCCTCGGCTCCGGCGGCCACGCCAGCCTCCTCGCCCGCGCCACCGGATCCACCAGGTACTACCGACTAGCCCTGCTACCCGGAAACCAAGTACAGCTACAGGCCGTCGACGGCAGCACCACCACCGTCCTGGCCAGCGCCTCCCGCACCATCACCACCGGTACCTGGTACACACTGTCCATCCAGGTAGACGGCAACACCATCCGCGGCAACATCGACGGCAACACAATCGGACAGGGCACCAGCACACTCGTCAGCACCGGCCGAATCGGACTGCAAACCGGCTACTCCGCAGCCGCCTTCGACGACATCACCGTCACCAACAGCGGCACCACACCCACCACACCCCCGACCAGCGAACCACCCACGAGCCCGCCACCGGGCGGCGTGCCCTACTCCAACGTTCCGGATGGCTTTGCCCGTGGGGTAACCGGCGGCGCCGGCGGCCAGACCGTCACTGTCACCAACCAGGCCCAACTCGACCAGTACGTGACGGCCACCGAGCCCTACGTCATCCGGGTCGCCGGCACGATCAACATCAGCCCGAAGGGCACCGAACTGCGGGTTGCCTCCAACAAGACCATCATCGGGGTGGGCACCAGCGGCCACATCGTCGGCGGGGGCTTCTTCCTCAGGGCGGGGGTCAGCAACGTGATCATCCGCAACCTGACCATCCGTGACACCCTCATGCCCGACGACGACCCCGGTGACGACAGCTACGACTACGACGCGATCCAGATCGACACGGCCGAGCGTATCTGGATCGACCACAACCGGCTGTCCCGGATGAACGACGGCCTGCTGGACAGCCGCAAGGACACCACCAAGATCACCGTGTCGTGGAACCACTTCGACACCAACAACAAGACCTTCGGTATCGGCTGGACCGACAACGTCACGGCGCAGATGACCGTCCACCACAACTGGTTCCAGAACACCAGAACCCGCAACCCCAGCGCGGATAACCTGGCGAACATCCACTTCTACAACAACTACCTGCAGAACACCGGGAACGGCCACTTCGTGCGCGGACTGACCAAGGCCGTCGTCGAGAACAGCTACTTCGACACCGTCAAGGACCCCTACTACGTCGAAGCGGGCGAACTCGTCCAGCGCGGCAACATCCTCGTCAACAGCAGCTGGGGCGACGGGAAGGTCAAGGAGAAGGGAACCGCCTTCGACCCGCGCAGCTTCTACTCCTACACCCTGCACGACGCCGAGGACGTACCGGCGATGCTGCGCACGTACGCCGGCCCGCAGGCCAGCATCGGCAACTAACAACCAACCCGAACCAACGCGCTTACAGCGTGCCGGTCGGTGGGCGATTCCCACCGGCCGGCACGCCCGCGTGTACTCGCCTGGGCTCTGCATTTCGCATACCTCCCATCCCTGTGGTGTCCGATTACCTGCGTTCCTTCGCCCTCGGGACGGCTTTCCCGTCCCCCTCGGCCGGACGTGACCCCGGCGACTACTACGAGCGCTCCGTCGCCGTAGGGCTCGCACCCCGTAGGCGATCCCGCGTTCGTCTCTGTTGCACGTGACAGCACGACGTATACGACTCACTCATCTCCTTGAATGCCCTCGCTGGGCATCGCCGTGCGCCCCGGAGGTTGCCCTGACCGCGCTGTAAATCCAGGGCTGGGCGCGGCGGTTCGAGGCGTCATTTCCGGCGGATGGTACTTTTCATCGTCTGGAGATTGGGTTTCAAGCAGTCCAGCCTTCGCCATATCGCGCGGGTCCCACGACGCGTCACGTCAGACGCCTGCCCATGACCGCCGGTTTCCTGGCATGCTCTTGTCCCATCGCCTTTGAGCTCCGGGTATGCCATCAGACCCAGAGCCTCGCTGCCGCCGCGCACCTCAGTGAGGGCGCCGACGTGCCGCACGGGTCCGTGCCGCCGCGCCCCGTTGCCTGGCCGGGAGTGTGGGGCAACATCAAGGGAAAGCTGCGGCGCGGGCTGCGGCGCGAGTCGTTTCGCCGTGGCCCCAAGCCGCCCGTGCCCGAGCCGTCGACTCGAACGAGGAGGTGCGATTGGCTGTTGCGGGAGCGGTGTCCCGGCACCAACTCCACGAACGACCGCGTATGCCCCAATCAGCCGGCGGAAACCGAAACCCCTCTCATCTCGACCGCCACGAACCGATCATCGCGACAAACCTGGCCATCCTGCTCAAGCAGCCACCGGCGCCGCACAGCCGGGCCACTCCGCTGGGACACCGATCCAACCCTGGGTGCTGCTCCCTGACCGAACTGTCGGCCAGCCCAACGGCGCCGCCGGTAACAACAGCGTCCGACCATGCAGAGCATCGATGTCTATACCGGACAGGGCCCGCCTCGACGCGGAGAGCCTCATTGCCGGATGCGCAAGGGGTGCCGGTCCTGCCGGTCCGCGCCCCGGCTTGGGGCCACGTCATCACGGACAACGGCCTCAGTGCCAGCGATCCGGAATTCGGCACCGCAGGTCGTCCAAAGGATTCCGCGTTCCTCGCGCGAGGCGTATTGGGAGCAGCGAGGGCGTGACCGACCTCAACGCCGTCGGTTCGCCCCGGGCCGAGGTGGTCGTCGTCGCTACCGTGCCCCCGGTTGCCGACCAAACCGGGAGGGGCGCCGTTGCTGCGAGGTCAGGGGTTGGAGCGGAGGTCGGTATATCCGGATCTGCCCAGTTGATCTATGACCTGTGCGAGGTGGTGCGAGGTGGTCCAGGCGCGCCAATTCGCGGCGTTGCCGGGCCCGCCGACGCCGTCAGCCCGCGCGGCGATCTGGTGATCTCCCCAGGAAAAGTCTCGTCCTTGTGGAGGCCAGTGGTCGGAGGCCACCAGTGCCTTGCACAGGTCATACATCGCGGGTCTGTCGGCCTCGTTCTGTGGCCAACGGTAGATCCACCACAGCTCGTCGTCGGTGTAGCGCAGACTGGGCATAGGTCGCCAGGCCGCTCCGGTCGTCCCCGGGTGGGCGATGCCGTAGTCCGCGTACTGGATGCCGAGGTCCTGCACGCGCTGCCACAGCTGCAGGTCCCAGCGCCGTAGCGGTGTGGGCGTATGGACCGGGAGGTGCGAGATGCTCTGCGGCATGGCGCCGGCGGCGACCGTGACCGAACGCCAAGGGTAGCGCTGAGCCCAGGATACGCATTTGCGGACGACCGGTTCGACTCTGGTCAGGTCGCGTTCGGATCGCACCTCGAACACGTCAAGGATCAGGTGGCAATGCTCGATGGTCAGGCCGATCTGATGACGAAGCCGATCCAACGCCTCCTCGGCCTCCTCGTCGTCCGGGTCGCGGGTGTCGCTGCCCAGCCGGAGAATCGTATGGCCACCATGGAGGTCGGCCGCGTGCCGGACGTCGGCCAGCCGTGCTGCGGTGTCGTACAGGTGGAGGACTGGCAGCATCGGGATTCCCCAGGCCGCGAGGTCGTCGGCGATGTCGCGCATTGGCCGACGCACGCCCTGGCTTGGATCGGCGAGATGCCGAACATCAACCGCGATCGTCAGATCGGCAGGCACCGACTCGCGTACCTGGTTGCCGAATCGGTAGGCATCCTTGGTCGGGCCGTTGGCGGTTGGGATTACCTCAAAGATCGGCAAGATGTGCCACACCAGAGTAGCGGGCAGGTGTGCGAACGCCCTGAACTCGCCTTCCCGGCCTTTGAGGATGGGCATGTACGTGACCATGAGTCCGCCCCTGCCAGCTTCGCCCTGGGTCAGTCGCCTCCATCTATGCTCGACGGTCGGTAGCCGATTGACAACTCCTCGTTTCTGGACCGGTGGGCAAGCGAGACGTCCTGGCCCAGAGAGACGATCGTTCATTACAGAAGCCCGAACAGCTCGTCGCACGGCGACTCGAACCGTCGTTGGCCCGGGTGGAGTACCACAGCGAGGTGATCCGCGCAGGCACGACCGTGAGTCTTGGCCGCGGCTCGCTATCCGGGTGGCTGCACGCCGCGCCGGCGTCTCCGTGGGTGACGGCCACCGCTGTTGTGGGTGGGCTGCGGTTTGTGGCGGGAGCTGGGCGGGGGACTGGCCGGACGGGGTTCGGTGGCGAGCCTTGGCCGAGGCGGACCGACTGGTCGAGCTGCCGTCCCGGGTGGTCGAGCCGACCGGTGAGCTGATGGCCGAGCTGGACCTCCGGGCATCCGCCATCTTGAGCGCCGGACGTCGGTTTCAAGATCGAGCTAGCGGCGCGCGTCGATACATGGTAGGAATCTGCCAGGTGTCTTCATTGCTAGTAAAAATTCCTCCAATGGAGGTCTGGATGAGACGGGTCATGGCCGGTCTGGCCTGCCTCGTGCTGGCGGTCGCCGGTACGGCGGTGGCCATCGGGCCGGCGCGGGCGACCCTCGCAGACAACCCCGCCGCCCCGGCGTCGCGGCCGGTCGTCGGGGCGCCCTCGCTGGTGGCGGCCGGGCCGCAGCCGGGCACGTTCGTCGGTCGGGGTTTTGATACGTGTGCGGCGCCGTCGCAGTCGGTCATGAACACGTGGCGGGCGAGTTCGCCGTACCGGGCGGTCGGGGTCTACATCAGTGGTGCGAGTCGCTCGTGTTCCCAGCCGAACCTGACGGCGACCTGGGTGAGCAACCAGACCAGCAATGGTTGGCGGTTGATTCCGATCGAGCTTGACCGGCAGGCTCCGTGTGGTACTCGGACGCCGAAGATGTCCAGCGATCCGGCCACGGCGCGGTCCCAGGGGGCCAGTCGGGCGTCCAGTGCGGTGGACGCGGCGCGGGCTCTCGGCATTGTCGCCGGCAGCACGATCTACAACGATATCGAGCATTATCCGTCGAACGCGGCGTGTAGGGCTGCGGTGCTGTCGTACCTGTCTGGTTGGACTGAGCGGTTGCACGCGCTCGGTTACCTGTCGGGGATGTACTCCAGTGGTTCGTCGGGGGTCGCGGACCTGTGTGGTGCGTACAACGACCCGGCCTACACGCGGGTGGATCAGCTCTGGTTCGCGTGGTGGAACGACGCGGCGGATCTCGATGCTGGTCCGTACTGTCCAGCGGGGTATTACGCCGATCGTCAGCGGCTGCATCAGTACGCTGGTGATGTCTACGAGACCTGGGGTGGCGTGCGGATGCGGATCGACCGCAACTATCTCGACGTCGCAGTCGACGGTGGTGGTGGGGCGCCGCCGGTCTGGAGTGCGATTGTGGACAATGCGACGGCGGGCCGGTTCACCGCGAGTGCGGACTGGGGTACGTCGGCCTATTCGAGTCAGCGGTACGGCGGTGACTACCGGTTCGCGGATCCGGTTCTGGCCAGCGATGTTGCCTGGTTCAAGGTGAGTGTTCCGGAGACCGCCAGTTATGAGGTTTCCGTTTGGTACCCGGCAATCCGGACTACAACGATTCGACCCCGTTCGTTGTGGCTACCACCGGTGGTAATCAGACGGTGCGGGTGAACCAGCGGGTCAGTGGCGGCGGTTGGGTGTCGCTTGGCGTCTTCGCGCTGGCGGCTGGTGACGGGGACAAGGTGGGGGTGAGTCGCTGGACGTCCGGCACCGGCTACGTCATCGCCGACGCGGTCCGGATCACCCGGGTCTGAGTACCTCGTCCCGAGTCGGCGCTGGTTCTCGCTCGGCGGGACCGCCACCCCGACGCGGGTCGGGATGCGGCGAGGTGGATCGATTAGTTGATATTGACCGATGCAACGCACCTGGTTAGCCTGGCGAATGCCAGCCTGGTCGGGGGGACCAACGGCGGCGGAGGAGCTGAGACCGGTTATGCGGGGGTTCGGAGTCATCTGGTCCGGGCAGCTCGTTACGCTGATCGGCAACTCCGTGCTCCGGTTCGCCTTCGTGGTCCACGCCTGGGCCGCCGGGGAGCAGGTGACCCGGGTCGTCCTGCTCTCCCTCTGCGCGGTGCTGCCACAGGTGCTGTTGAGTCCCACCGCGGGCGCGCTGGTGGACCGGTGTCGCAAGCGGACCGCGCTGC
This sequence comes from Plantactinospora sp. ZYX-F-223, assembly GCF_039649625.1. Taxonomy (NCBI): domain Bacteria; kingdom Bacillati; phylum Actinomycetota; class Actinomycetes; order Micromonosporales; family Micromonosporaceae; genus Plantactinospora; species Plantactinospora sp. ZYX-F-223. The sequence continues at coordinate 51,552 of NZ_JBDJAV010000045.1, forward strand.
AACTCGCGGACATCGGTGGGCTGCTCACGGTGGGTGCGCTGTCGGCCGTCTACTTTTCGGGGGGGCTGCGGCTCTGGCAGATCTACCTGGCGGTCGCGCTCCTCGGCACGGCCGCCGCGTTCCAGTATCCGGCGCTGTCCTCGGCGGTTCCGCTGCTGGTGGCCAAGCACCAGCTCCAGCGCGCCAACGGCCTGCTGGGCACGGCCCGGAGCACTGCGGAGATCTGCGGACCGGCCCTGGCCGGTGTGCTGGTCGCGACCTCCGGGCTCGGGGTGATCCTGGTGGTGGACCTGGTCAGCTTCCTGCTCGCGCTCATCTCCGTCCAGGTGGTACGCCTCACCGAACCGCCCCGCGACGCGTCCGCCGCCGGACCGCGCCGCAAACTCGCCGCCGACTCGCTGGAGGGCCTGCGCTACCTGTTCGCCCGGCCCAGCCTGCGCGGCCTGATGCTGGTCGTCTTCGTGGTCAACCTGGTGATGGTCTTCGGCTACGCCATCGTGCAGCCGATGATCCTGGCCCGGACCGGCAACGACACCTCCGCCCTGGCGAGCGTCATGAGCAGCATCGGGATCGGCGGCATCGCCGGTGGACTGCTGCTCGGCGCGTGGGGCGGGCCGACGTCGCGGATCCGGGGCATGATGCTGGGCGTCGTCGGCATGTGCCTGAGTTCTCAGATCGTGATGGCGGCGGCGCGCGACGTGATCGCCTGGTGCGCGGCCATCCTCGTCGGCGCGCTGCTCATGCCGATCGTCAACGGCATGATGCAGGCGATGATCCAGACCAAGGTGCCGGCGGACCGGCAGGGCCGGGTGTTCGGCGCGGTGATGTTCGTGTCCCAGATCTCCGCGCCGTTGGCGATGGCCTTCGCGGGCCTGGTCGCCGACCGGGTCTTCGAGCCGCAGGCGGCCGCCGGCAGTGGACTGGTCGGACTGCTCCAACCGGTGGTCGGCACCGGGCCGGGCAGCGGCATGGCGGCGATGTTGCTGATCGCCGGGGTGTGCGGGACCGCCGCCGCGGTGTGGGGGATGGCCAACCGGACTGTGCGCGACATCGACGTACTGATTCCCGACCTTGACAGCGTCGCCGAGGAGAAGGAACTCAGAAAGGTACCGACATGAGAACCGACCTGTTCCAGCCGAACCCATGTCCGACGAGTTGCCCCGGGCGCTCCTGAGGTGGGACCGGGAGTGGGGCTTGAGGCGGCGGCCGACCGCTGCGTACACGAGTTGTTCGAAGAGCGGGTCGCGCGGACCCCGACGGCGACGGCGCTGGTGTCCGGCCCGGAGTCGGTGAGTTACGCGGCGCTGGACGCCCGCGCGGACCGGCTGGCCCAGCGCCTGGTGGACACCGGCGTACGGCGCGGCGACCTGGTCGGGGTGCACCTGGAGCGCGGCATCGACCTGGTGGTCGCCGTCCTCGCCGCCCTGAAGGCCGGCGCCGGATACCTGCTGCTCGACCCGGCCTTTCCGGCGGACCGGCTGCGCGGCATGGCGGGGGATGCCGGCGTAGCGGCGGTGCTTGTCGGCAGCGACCCGACGGCGCACCGGCTCGGGGTGCCGGCCCAGACCGTCCCGGTGGACCGGAGGTCGGGACGGTTGCTGCCCCGGGGCGCAGGTCGGGCCCGGCCCGGGGACGTGGCCTGCGTGATGTTCACCTCCGGCTCCACCGGCCGCCCCAAGGGTGTCGCGGCGCCACATCGGGCGATCGTCGGCACCCTCACCGGACAGGACTACCTGACGTTCAGCCCCGAGTCGGTGTGGTTGCAGTGCGCCCCGGTCTCCTGGGACGGGTTCGTGCTGGAGCTGTGGGGCGCTCTGCTCTCCGGCGGCACCTGCGTGCTGTACCCCGGGCAGCGCCCGGATCCGGTGGTGATGGCGGAGCTGGTCGCCCAGCACGGCGTCACCACGATGTACCTGTCCAGCAGCCTGTTCAACGTGGTGGTGGACGCGTACCCGGCCGCGCTCGCCGGCGTCCGCGAACTGCTGGTGGGCGGCGAGGTGCTCTCACCGGCGCACGTCGGCCGGGCGGTGGACCGCTTCCCCCGGCTGCGGCTCGGCAACGGCTACGGCCCGGTCGAAGCGATGATCTTCGTGACCACCCACCCGGTCACCGGGGCGGACGCGGCGCGGGCCTCGGTGCCGATCGGCCGACCGCTGGCGGCGAAGCACGCGTACCTGCTCGACGAGCGGCTGCGGGCGGTGCCGGACGGCGAGGTCGGCGAACTGTACGTCGCCGGCGTCGGCCTGGCCCACGGCTACCTGCGCCGTACCGGGCTGACCGCGGAGCGGTTCGTCGCCGACCCGTTCGGGGCACCGGGCGAGCGCATGTACCGGACCGGGGACCTGGTCCGCCGGGACGCGGACGGCCGGCTGGAGTTCGTCGGCCGGGCGGACGCCCAGGTCAAGATCCGGGGCTTCCGCGTCGAGCCGGCCGAGATCGAGGCGGTGCTGGCCCAGCATCCCGCGGTCGAGCGGGCCGCCGTCGTCGCCGCGCCGGACGGGCAGGGCGAGCGGCAACTGGTGGCGTACGTGGTGCCGCGCGGCGGGCGGGAGTGGGCCCCCGACACCGACGAACTGCGTACCCAGGTTGCCGCCGTGCTGCCCGACTTCATGGTGCCGTCGGGGTTCGTCGCGGTGGACACGCTGCCGCTGACCGCGAACGGGAAGCTCGACCGGGCGGCCCTGCCGGAGCCGGGTCCCGCCGACACGGTACGCCCCAGGGCGTCGCGTCCACCCGGTACCGAGGGGGAGAAGGCGCTGTGTGAACTCTTCGCCGAGGTGCTCGGCGTGCCGTCGGTCGGTGTCGACGACAACTTCTTCGACCTGGGGGGCGACTCGCTGCGGGTGGCCCGGCTGCTGAGCCGGGTGCACGCCGTGCTGGGCGACGGGATCGGCGTACGGGCGGTGTTCGAGACTCCCACCGTGGCGGCACTGGCCCGGCAACTCGGCGATGTCCGCCGGCCGGAGCCGGCGCCCTCGGCCGAACCGGACCGGTCCGTGGTCACCGGGACACCGCCGGCGCCGGCGCCGGACTCGGTGGCGCCGGGCGGACTGCCGCTGTCGTACCCGCAGCGGCGGCTCTGGTTTCTCGACCAGGTCGACGCGGGCATCGCGTACAACATGCCGATCCTCATCCGGCTGCGGGGTGAGGTCGACACCGAGGCGCTGCGGGCCGCGCTGCACGACCTGGTCGACCGGCACGAGGCGCTGCGTACGATCTTCACCGCCCGGGACGGCGAACCGGAGCAGCGGGTGCTGCCGGCCGGGCAGGCGTGGTCCGACGTCGCCGTGCTGCGGGTCGTCGACGACGCCGAGCTGGCCGGACAGGTCGACCGGGCCGCCCGGCACCGGTTCGAGCTGGGCGGCGAACTCCCGTTCCGGGCCGCGCTGTTCACCGACGCCGCCGACCCGCACCGGCACGCCCTGCTGCTGGTGATGCACCAGATCGCGGCGGACGGCTGGTCACTGGCGCCACTGCTGCGCGACCTGTCCCGCGGGTACGCCGCCCGGCGCGTCGGCGCGGCACCCGAGCCGCCGACCAACCCCGGCCGGTACGCCGACGTCGCACTCGACCAGCGCGAGCGGCTCGGCGACCCGGCCGACCCGGACAGCGTCGCCGGCCGGCAGCTCCACTACTGGACGTCGGTGCTGGCCGACCTGCCGGGCGGGCTGGCCCTGCCCCGGCGGCCGGACCGTCCCGCCGCACCCGGGCCCCGGGCGGAGACCGCCGTCCGAGACGTGGACGCGGCCCGACACGCCCGCCTCGTCGAACTGGCCCGGCGGCACCGGGGCACGCTCTTCATGGTGCTGCACGCGGCGCTCGCCGTGGTGCTCCGGCGCGCGGGCGCAGGCGACGACATCGCCGTCGGCGCTCCGATCGCCGGCCGCACCGCTGTCGCCCCGAACGACGTCGTGGGCTTTTTCGTGAACATGTTGGTGCTGCGTACGGACCTCTCCGGCGACCCGGCGGTGGACGAGTTGCTGGCCCGGGTCCGGGACGCCGACGTGGCGGCCTTCGCCCACCAGGACGTGCCGTTCGAGCAGGTGGTGGCGGAACTCAACCCGGTCCGGTCGCCCGGCCGGCATCCACTGGTCGATGTCGTGCTGGCCTTGCAGAACAACGCCCGGGCGGACCTCTCGCTGCCCGGCGTCGAGACGAGCGTGCACGTGGTACGCACCGGCGCGGCCCGGTTCGAACTGCTGGTGGACGTGACCGACGACTACGGTCCGGGCGGTGTTCCGGCCGGGATCGCGGTGACCGTCGAATACCAGGCGGACGTGTTCGAACGGTCCACCATCCAGTGGCTGGTGGACGCCCTGGTACGGGTGCTCGACGCGATGGCCGACGCACCCGAGACCCGGCTCGCCGCCCTCGACGCCCTGGTGGAGCCGCCAAACCGGACAGCCGAACCGGTGACGCCGCCCCGACCGGCGCCCGGATCCGGCGGTCACGTCGCTCCGCGTACCGGGCTGGAACGGCGGTTGGCCGAGATCTGGGCCGACGCGCTGGGCGTACGGCGGGTCGGCGTACACGACAACTTCTTCACCCTCGGCGGGAACTCCCTGCGGGCGGTACGGGTTGCCGCGCGGATCTCCACGGTGGAACGGCTGCCGGCGACCGCCGCCACCGTCTTCGCCGCGCCGACCGTCGCCGAGCTGGCCCGGGCCCTCGCCGAGGCGTCGACCCGGGCCGAACCGGGGATCCCGCGCCTGCCCCGGATTCCGCGAGCCCGCCCCGCGGGTCCCACCGCCGGTGAGGAGTGAGCCGATCCCATGCAGCTCAGCGTGATGTTCTTCGGCGCCGACGACTCCGACGGCGACACCAGCCACGTCGCCAAGTACGACGACATCCTGGCCATCGCCCGGGCCGCCGACGCGCTCGGGTTCACCGCCGTGTGGACGCCCGAACGGCATTTCCAGCAGGTCGGGCAGGTGTTCTCCAGTCCACCGGTGCTGGCGGCGGCCATCGCCGTCGCCACCGAACGGGTCGAGGTGCGGGCCGGGAGCGTCGTGCTCCCGCTGCACCACCCGCTCCGGGTGGTGGAGGACTGGGCGGTGGTCGACAACCTCTCCCGGGGCCGGATCGGCGTCTCCGTGGCCACCGGCTGGCACTCCACCGACTTCGTTCTGGCTCCCGACCACTACCACGACCGGCGACAGCGGGCCCTGGCTGACATCCCGCTGCTGCGCCGCCTCTGGGCTGGCGAGGCGGTCGAATTCCCCGACGGCACCGGCCGACCGGTGGCCGTCCGACCCCAGCCTCGGCCGGTGTCGCCTCGGTTTCCACTGTGGATGACCACCTCGGGCAGTCCGGAGACCTGGCTGGCGGCGGGCCGGCTGCGTACCAACGTCCTCGGCGCCACCATCGGGCAGACCAGGGAGGAGTTGGCGGAGAAGATCCGGCGCTACCGGGAGGCGTACCAGGCCGCGCCCGTACAGCCGGGCAGCACCGACCGGGGCACCGTCACACTGATGGCGCACACGTACGTCGGGGTGGACGACGCCGAGGCGATGCGCCGGGTGAGCGGGCCGCTCCGGGCCTATCTCCGGTCGTACGTGGCGCAGACCGCTGCGAACCGGGCGGGTGACGGCCGCGCCGCCGCACTCACCGCGCAGCAGACCGACTCGCTGGTCGAGTTCGCCCGACAGCGCTACCTGAGCTGGGGGAGCCTGCTCGGTTCGCCGGAGACCTGCCGTCGGTCCCTGCTCGACCTGCGTGATCTCGGCTGTGACGAGGTCGCCTGCTTCGTCGACTTCGGCCTCGACCGCGCGGCGATCCTCGCCGGCCTGCACCGACTGGCCGACCTGCGCAAGGAGCTGATGGACCAATGACCGAGCGAAGCATCGGGTTCGGTGCCGGGGTGCCGGAATGAGCAGTTCGACGGCCGGCCGGTTCGCGGCGCTGCCCGGCGAGCAGCGGATCAAGCTGCTGCGTCGGCTCGTCGAGGCGGGCCGGCTCGGGGAGATCCCGGCCATCGTGCCACCGCGGGACACCGCCGTCCCGGTACGGCTCAGTCTGGCCCAGGAGGATCTCTGGGTCTACGAGTCGCTCTATCCGGGCACGCCCGCGCTGAACCTGTGCTGCGCCTACCACTTCGACCACCCGGTGGACGTGGCCGACCTGGAGCGGGCACTGACGATCGTCCAGGAGCAGCACGACATCCTCCGGGCGAAGATCGCGGGCAGCGTCGGCGAGCTGCGACTCGACATCCTTCCCGCCGGCCGGTTCAGCCTGGAGCGGCTCGACCTGAGCGGCAGCGCGACGACCCTGCGCGAGGCGCTGGCGGCGTTCAGCCGCCGCCCGTTCGACCTGGGCCGGGACCGGCTGATCCGGGGACAGTTCATCACCGTCGACGACACCCGCAGCTCGTTGGTGCTGGCCCTGCACCACATCGCCACCGACTGGTGGTCGTTCGACATCCTGCACGGCGAGTTCGTCGAGGCGTACCGGGCGGTGCGGGCGGGGAGCGCGCCGCGGCGGGGCCGGCCGGAAATCCAGTACGCCGATTTCGCCGCCTGGCAGCGGGAGCTGGACGCGTCCGGGGTCTTCGACGCGCAGCTCGGATTCTGGCGTGACTACCTGGCCGAGCTGCCCGGGCCGCTGACCGTCGGCAACACCGCGGCCGCCGTACCGGGGAGCGGATCCGGGATCGGGCAGGTCCCGTTCCACGTCGACGCCGAGACCGAGGCGGCGCTGCGCGCGTTCGCCCGGGAGCGTGGCGCCACCGCGTACGCCGTGCTGATGACGGCGTTCGCGGTGCTGGCGTACCGGCTGGCCGGGCGGCCGGACTTCGTCCTCGGCACGCCGACGGCCAACCGGTCGGCCAAGGGACTGGACCGGGTCATCGGGTACGTGATGAACGCGGTGCCCACCCGGTGGCGGATCGGGCCCACGGAGAGCTTCGCCGACCTGCTCGGCCGGTTCACCACCGAGTTTCCCCGGCTGCTGGCGAACGCCGACGTACCGGTGGGCCGGATCGTGAGTGCGGTCGAGGCGGAGCGGACGCATGGCCGATCCCCGCTGTTCCAGTGGGTGTTCATGCACCTGCCCCGGCAGGAGAGCGTCCGCGCGCTGCGGGAGATCGCCGATCCGGAGCGTGTGCACACCGGTGGCGAACACGACATCGTCGGGATCACCCGGGACACCGAGGACGGCATCGCCGGCACCCTGGAGGTCCGTACCGACGTCTACCCGGCCGAGCTGGTCCGGTGGTGGGCCGGGTGCTTCCCCGTCCTGCTGACCGGGCTGCTGGCCGAGCCGGACGCACCGGTCGACACCATCGCCCTGCTTGCCGGGCCGGACCGGCGGCGGCTGCTGGTGACGGCGAACGACACCTCGGTCGACGTACCCGCCGCGTCCATCGCCGACCTGGTCGCCCGCCGGGCCGCCGACACGCCGGACGCGGTCGCCGTCGAGTCGGACGAGCTGTCGCTGAGCTACGCCGCACTGCTCGACCGGGCCGATCGGCTGGCCGGCCGGCTCCGGGAGCACGGCGTCGGCGCGGAGCGGGTGGTGGCGCTGGCGTTGGGGCGTACCACCGCGATGGTCGTCGCCGTGGTCGCGGTCCAGCGGGCTGGCGGCGTGTACCTGCCGGTCGACCTGGACCACCCGGCCGACCGGATTCGGTTCCTGTTCGACGACGCCGGACCGGTGCTCGTGGTCACCGACGCCGATTCGGCATCGGCGCTGCCCGACACCGGCGTACCCCGGCTGGTGCTGGCCCCGGCGACGACCGGCGACGATCCGGCCGCCACCGCCGTGGCCGACCCGGTTGTTCCGGGTCAGGCCGGCTACCTGGTCTACACCTCCGGCTCGACCGGCCGGCCGAAGGGCGTCGTCGTCAGCCACGCCGGCATCGCCAGCCTGGCCGAGGCGTTGGTACGCCGGTTCGCGCTGACCGCCGACAGCCGGATTCTCCAGCTCAGCTCGCCGGGCTTCGACATCTCGGTCGCCGAGCTGTGCATGGCCTTCGGCTCCGGCGGCACCCTGGTGATCCCGCCCCCGGGTCCGCTGGCCGGGGCGGCGCTCGGCGCGGTCCTGAACGAGCGCCGGGTCACCTGCGCGCTGCTCCCACCGGCCGTCCTGGCGAGCGTGCCGCCCGGCGACTACCCGTGGCTGCGTACGCTCTGCGTCGGGGCGGACGTCTGCCCGCCCGACCTGGTCACCGCGTGGGCGAGCCCAGACCGCCGGTTCCGCAACGCGTACGGGCCGACCGAGAGCACCGTCGCGGCGACGATCAGCGAGCCGCTGTCGGCCGGTACCGGCGCCCCGCCGATCGGCCGCCCGATCGTGAACACCCGGGTGTACGTGCTGGACGCCCGGCTGCACCCGGTGCCGGTGGGCGTGCCCGGCGAGCTGTACCTCGCTGGTGCGGGTGTCGCCCGCGGGTACCTGGGGCGGCCGGGGGAGACCGCCGAACGGTTCGTCGCCGACCCGTTCGCGAGCCGGCGCGGCGCGCGGATGTACCGCACCGGTGATCTGGTGCGGTGGCGCGCGGACGGGCAGTTGGACTTCCTCGGCCGGACCGACGACCAGGTGAAGCTGCGCGGGCTCCGGATCGAACCGGCGGAGATCGAGGCGGTACTGGCCGGGCACGAGGCGGTGGCTCAGGCCGTCGTGGTGCTCCGCGAGGACACCCCGGAAGACCGGCGGTTGGTCGGGTACCTGGTGCCGCGCGCCGGAGCCGAGCTTCGGGTGGACGCGGTGCTGGCGTACGCGCTCGCCCAACTGCCCGTACAGATGGTGCCGAGCGCGCTCGTGCCGCTGGACGCCCTGCCCGTCACCGTGAACGGCAAGCTCGACCGGGCCGCGCTGCCCGCCCCGGTCGCCGGGCCACGGCCCCCGTCGCGCCGGCCGGGCAGCGCCCGCGAGGAGTTGCTCTGCGCACTCTTCGCCGAGGTGCTGGGCGTGCCGGAGGTCGGCGTGGACGACGGCTTCTTCGAGCTCGGCGGGGACAGCATCATGGCGATCCTGCTGGCCGGCCGGGCGCGTGCCGCCGGGCTGGAAGTCACCCTCCGCGAGGTCTTCGCCGCCCGGACGCCGGCCGCGCTGGCGCTGCTCGCCCGCACCGCGACCGCCCCGACCGCCGGGCCGGAGCGGTCCGGAACCGGACGGTTCCCACTCACCCCGATCATGCACTGGTGGCGCGAGCACGCCACCGACGATGCCGCGTTCGCCCTCTCGGTGCACTTTCCGGTCCCGGCGGCGCTGGACCTCGATCGCGTCGACGCGGCACTGCGGGCGCTGACCGACCGGCACGACGCCCTGCGGCTGCGACTGCTGCGGCACGCTCCCGACGACTGGGAGGTGGAGGTGTCGCCGCCGGGCTCGGCGCAGGTCAGCGGCGGGGCGGTCCGGGTGGACGCCGTCGCCATGACCGACGCCGACCGGGACACGGCGATCCGCGAGACCGCGGCCCGGGTCCGGCTGGCGCCGGATGCCGGCCACCTGCTGGCGGCGGCCTGGTTCGACGGCGGGCCGGAGCGGGCCGGGCGACTGCTGTTGACCGTGCACCACCTGGCGGTCGACGCGGTGTCCCTGCACATCCTGCGCCAGGAACTGACCGAGCTGTTGCGCGCGGACCCGAGCACCGCCGCGACCGCGTCGCCCGCCGGATCGGCTCCGGCAGCGGTGGCGCGACCGGCAGCCCCGGCAGCGGTGCCGGCGGGGTCGGCACCGGGCACCGCGCCCGCCGGTCGGCCCTCGGGTACGTCGCTGCGGCGCTGGGCCGAGCTGCTGCACGATCGGGCCGGCCAGGTGGTGGACGAGCTTCCCCGGTGGAAGGGCGTGCTCTCCGGACCTGAGGCCCGGCTCGCGCCGGGACGCGGCGGTGCGGGCCGGCGGGCGACGGTGCCGGTTACCCTGTCCGCGGTCGAGACCGAACCGGTGCTCGGCCAGGTCCCGACGGCCTTCCGGTGCGGTCCCGACGACGTCCTGCTGACCGCGCTGCTCGCCGCCGTCGTCCGGTGGCGTGGTCGGGGCACCGGCCTGCTCGTCGACCGGGAGGTGCACGGTCGGGACGCGCGGGTGGACGGGGTCGACCTCGCCGGCACGGTGGGCTGGTTCACCAGCCGGTTCCCGGTCCGACTGGATGCCGGGGAGGCGGCCGCCGAGGCGTACTGGCGGGGCGGGGCCGACACCGGCAAGGCGCTGAAACAGGTGAAGGAGCAGTTGCGCGCCGTACCGGCCGAGGGGCTGGGGTACGGACTGCTGCGCTACCTCAACCCGGAGACCGCCGCCACGCTGACCGCGCTGCCCCAGCCGGACGTGGGATTCAACTACCTCGGCCGGTTCGAGTCGGCCATCGGCCGCGCCGAGCTGCTCGGCGTGGTCTGTGCGGATGCCGTACCGCTGACCCATGCCCTGGAGCTGGACGCGGTGACCCGGGTGGGTACGGATGGCCCGCAGCTCGTCGCCACCTGGTCGTACGCCACCGGCGTGCTCGCCGAGTCGGAGGTGCGCGAGCTGGCCGAGCACTGGCGGGCGGCGCTGCGGGTCCTCGCCGAGCATGCCGCGACCGAGGGGGCCGGCGGCGCGACCAGCTCCGACTTTCCACTGGTGGACCTGAGCCAGGAGCAGCTCGACGCGCTGGCTGCCGACCTGGACGGGCCGGGTGGGGGTGGGTCGTGGTGAGCGGCGGTGGTATCGCCGACGTACTGCCGCTGGCACCGGGTCAGCAGGGCCTGCTCTACCACGCGCTGGTGCACGGTTCGGGGCCGGACGTCTACCTGGTGCAGTCCCGGTTCCGGATCGACGGTCCGGTGGACCCGGAGCGGCTGCGGGCCGCGGTGACGGGTCTGCTCGTCCGGCACCCGAACCTGCGGGCGTGCTTCCGGCACCAGGGCCTGGCCCGGCCGGTGCAGGTGATACCGCGCCAGGTGACGCTGCCGTGGACCGAGGTCGACCTGTCGGAGCACGGACCGGCCGGGGCGGAGGCGGAGCTGCGCCGGCTCCTGGCGACGGACCGTGCCCGGCGGTTCGACGTGACCCGACCGCCGCTGCTGCGCGGCACCCTGGTCCGGTTCGGCGCGCACCGGACCGACCTGATCCTGACGCTGCACCACATCCTGCTTGACGGCTGGTCGATGCCGATCGTCATCCGGGAACTCGCCGAGCTGTACGCGGGCCGAGGTGCCGAGCTGCCGCCCGCCCCGCGGTTCCGGGACTTCCTGGCCTGGCTGCGCGGCCACGACGGTGAGGCGGCGACCGTGGCCTGGCGGGCGGCGCTGGCCGGGATCCGGCAGCCGACCCTGGTCGCCCGTGGTCCGGTGCCCCGCACCGCGGTCCCGCCCGAGACGATCGAGTTCGAGCTGCCCGCCGACCTGAGCGCGGCGATACGGCAGCCGGCCCGCGCGGCCGGGCTGACCGTCAACACGCTGGCCCAGGCCGCCTGGGCGGCGGTGCTCGCCCGGATGACCGGCACCGACGACGTGGTCTTCGGCGCGGTGGTGTCCGGCCGGCCACCGGACCTTGCCGGGGTGGAGACCATGGTGGGGCTGCTGATCAACAGCGTGCCGGTCCGGGTCCGGCTGAGCCCGGGGCAGCAGGTCGGCGAGCTGCTGGCCCGCCTCCAGGACGAGCAGTTCCGGCTGATCCCGTACCACCACGTACCGCTGGCGCAGGTGCAGCGACTGTCCGGGATGAGTGAACTCTTCGACACGGTGCTGGCCTTCGAGAACTTCCCGCGCGGTGCGGACGACCCGTCCTCCGACGGCGGGCCGCGGCTGGTCGAGGTGCGGGACGCCACCCACTACCCGCTGACGGTGGCGTTGCTGGTCGGCGAGCGGGTGTCGTTGCGGCTCGACTACCGCGCTGACTGCTTCGCCGATGCCGAGGCGGAACTGGTCGTACGGCGGTTGGTCCGGGCCCTGGAGGTGCTGGCCGGTGACCCGGACACCGCCATCGAGCAGGTCGACGTGCTGCCGGCGGCGGAGCGGCACCGCCTGCTGGTCACCTGGAACGACACCGCGCGCCCGTCGTCCGGTCGCAGCGTGCCGGAGCGGTTCGCGGCCCAGGTGGCGCGTACCCCCGACGCGGCGGCGGTCGAGTCGGACGCCGGCATCCTGAGCTATCGCGGGCTGGCCGACCGGGCCGACGCGCTGGCCGGCCGGCTGGCCGCCGCGGGCGTCGGCCCAGAGTCACCGGTCGGGTTGTTGCTGGCCCGGTCGGCGGAGCTGGTGGTCGGCCAGCTCGCGGTGCTGATGGCCGGCGGCCACTACGTCCCGCTCGACCCCGGGCAGCCCGCGTCCAGGCTGGTCCGGCTGCTGGCCGACGCCGGGGTGCGGACCCTACTGGCCGACCGGGCGCCGGACTGGCTCCCGGACGGCATCCGGGTGGTCACCCCGGACGGTGCCGGTGCGGATGCCGCCGGATCGGGCACCGGCCCGGTTGGCCGGGGCGGACCCGGCGTGCCGCACCCCGACTCGGCCGCGTACGTGATGTTCACCTCCGGCTCGACCGGTGTCCCCAAGGGAGTGGTCGCGACCCACCGCAACCTGCTGGAGCTGGCCGCCGACCGGTGCTTCGCCGGTGGCGCGCACGCGCGGGTACTGCTGCACAGCCCGGACACCTTCGACGCGGCCACGTACGAGACGTGGGTGCCGCTGCTGACCGGCGGCACCGTGGTGGTCGCGCCGCCCGGACCGGTCGAGCCGGACACCCTCGAGCGGATGCTGGCCGACGGCAGGATCACCGCGCTCTGGCTTACCGCCGAGCTGTTCCGCACCGTGGCGCAGCTCGCCCCGGACGTGCTCGCCGGTCTCCGCGAGGTGTGGACCGGCGGCGACGTCGTCGACCCCGACGCGGTACGCCGGGTGCGGCGGGCCTGCCCGGACCTCCGGCTGGTGAACGGCTACGGCCCGACCGAGACCACCACCTTCGCCACCCGGCACCCGATCCGCCGCTGCACCGGCCCGGTCCCGATCGGCCGTCCGCTCGACAACACCCGGGCGTACGTGCTGGACCCCCGGCTGCGCCCGGTACCGGTCGGCACCGTCGGCGAGCTGTACCTGTCCGGTACCGGCCTGGCGCGCGGTTACCTGGGGCCGGCCCGGACCGCCGAGCGGTTCGTCGCCGCGCCGTACTCGCCGGAGCCGGGTGCCCGGATGTACCGCACCGGCGACCTGGTGCGCTGGACCGTCGACGGGGAGCTGGAGTTCGTCGGTCGGGCCGACGACCAGGTGAAGATCCGGGGCTTCCGGATCGAGCCGGGTGAGGTCGAGGCGGTGCTGGAATCCTGCCCCGGCGTGCACCGCGCGGTCGCCGCCGCCCAACCCGGGCCGGACGGGGGCCGGCAACTCGTCGCGTACCTGGTGCTGGGACCGGACGGCGACCTCGCGGCGGTACGCCGGCACGCGGCGCAACGGCTGCCCGGACACCTGCTGCCGACCGGCTACCAGCGGATCGACCGGGTGCCGGTGACCCGGCACGGCAAGGTGGACCGGGCCGCCCTGCCGGCACCGACGGTGCACATCGGACAACCAGGTGCGGCAACTCCGTCGTCGCACCGCGAGGCGAGCCTGTGCGAGTTGTTCGGCACGGTGCTGGGCGTGCCGGCGGTCGGGCCGGACGACAACTTCTTCGAGGCCGGCGGCCACTCCCTGCTGGCGATGCGGCTGGTCGCGGCGATCGAGAGCGCGCTCGGCACCCGCCTCCCGATCAGCGCGCTGTTCGACGCGCCGACCCCGGCCGCGCTCGCCGCCCGGCTGGACGCCGTCCCCCGCAACCTCGGGCTGGCGCCGATGCTCACCCTCCGCGCCGACGGCGACCGTACGCCGCTGTTCTGCCTGCATCCGGGGATGGGCCTCGGCTGGTCGTACACGGCGCTGCTGCCGGTGCTGGCGCCGGTGCGCCCGGTGCACGCCCTCCAGTCGACGGTGCTCGGCGGGCACACCCCGCCACCGGCGAGCGTGGGGGAGATGGCGGACGAGTACCTGCCACGGATCCGGGCGGTGCAGCCGGAGGGGCCGTACCTGCTGCTGGGGCGCTCGTTTGGCGGGCTGCTGGCGTACGAGCTGGCCGCCCGGCTGCGCGCGGCCGGTCAACCGGTCGGGCTGGTGGCCGTGGTGGACGCCGTGCCGGCCAGCGCCGTGTTCGACGAGCCGCTCCCGCCGCTCGGCGAAGCGGTGGTGGAGAAGGAGATGCTGCGCATCCTGCTGGAGTCCGGGCCACCGGGGCTGGTTGCCGAGGTGGGCCGGCTGGACCGGGCCGAGGTCTTCCCGGCAGTACGCGCCGCCGAGGGCCCGTTGCGCGGCTCGACCGACGAGCAGCTCGCCGCCATGGTCGACGTGGGTGCCCTGCACCTGCGGCTGACCCGCGACTACCGGCCGTCCCGGTACGACGGCGAGGTGCTGCTCTTCTCGGCTACCGCCGACACCGGCGGGTTGACCTCGGAGGCGAAGGCCGCCGCCTGGCGCCGGACGGCCGGGCGGGTACGCGTGCACGAACTCGGCTGCGCCCACCGCGACGTGCTGAAGCCGGGACCGATCGCCGAGATCGTCGCCGCCATCGACCCGTTCCTCACCAGCGCCGACAATCCTGTCCGTCTCCGGAGTGCCGACCATGCCGCCCGTCTCGGGAGTGCCGACGATGTCGCCCGCTGAGCAGAGCGCCCCGGTCGCCGAACCGGTGGAGTACGAGTTCCCGGTGTCGCCCGGGCAGGCCGGCCTGCTGGTGCTGGAGCGGATGCACGCCGGTAGTGCGCAGTACCACGTACCGACCGCCTTCGCGGTACGCGGCCCGTTCGACGTCGACGCGTTCACCCGCGCCCTCGACGCGCTGGTACGCCGGCACGAGTCGCTGCGTACCGTGTTCCGGACCGTCGGCGGCGAACATCGTCAGGTGGTGGCGGCCGAGGCGACGGCCGAGGTACGGATCGACCGGGACGTGCCGGTGGCCGAGGTCGACGCGGCGATGCGGGCCGAGGCGGCGCGCCCGTTCGATCTCGATCGGGGCCCGCTGCTGCGCTGCCGCGTGTACGCCGTCCTGGACGGCAGCCACCGGATCCTGCTGACCGTCCACCATCTGGTCTGCGACGGCTGGTCGGTGCAGGTCATGCTGCACGAACTGGCCGACCACTACCGCGCCGACGTTGATCGGCGGCCCGCCGTCGTCGAGCCGCTGCCGATCCAGTTCCCCGACTACGCCGCCTGGCAGCGGGATCGCCTCGCCGAAGGGGAGTACGCCGCCGCCGTGGCCCACTGGCGCGACCTGCTGCGGGACGCGCCCACCGTGCTCGGGCTGCCCGCCGACCGGCCCCGCCCCGCCGTGCAGAGCGCGGCCGGCGGCGTACACCGGTTCGTCCTACCGGTCCAGACCCGGGAGCGGCTGGCGGCGCTCGCCCGGCACCGGGGTACCACCTCGTTCGCGGTGCTGTTCGCCGCCTTCACCGCATTCCTGAACCGGATATCCGGCCAGTCCGACCTGGTCGTCGGCGTCCCGGTCGCCGGCCGCGACCATCCCGAGGTGCAGGGCATGGTCGGGATGCTGACCAACACCCTGGCGCTGCGCGTCGACCTGTCCGGCGAACCGGTCTTCACCGAACTGGTCGACCGGGTCCGCGACCGGCTGGATACGGCCCGGGCGTACCAGGACGCGCCGTTCAGCGCGGTGGTCGACGCGGTGGCCCCGGAGCGCCAGTCCAGCCACGACCCGGTCGTCCAGGTGGTGTTCGCCTACGACGACGAGACCGCGCTGGAGCTGGATCTGCCGGGGGCCCGGGTCGAACGCGTCGAACTCCCGCTCGACGTGGCGAAGTTCGATCTGCTGATGTACGTGGAGCGCTGGGGCGCCGACCTCGTCGGGCAGCTCATCTACCGCACCGACCTGTTCACCCCGGCCACCGTCCGGCACTGGGCACGCGGCTTCCAGGTGCTGCTGGACGGCCTGCTCGACCGGGCGGGCACCTCGATCGCCGACGTCGAGCTGCTCGATGCCGAGCAGCGGCACCGGGTCCTGCACGAGTGGAACCGGACCGCGGCGCCGGCGCCGGACCGGCTGGTCGCCGACCTGGTGGCCGAGCGCGCCGCCGAGCGTCCCGAGGCGACCGCGCTGGTCTGCGGCGACACGGTGCTCAGCTACCGCGAGCTGCTCGACCGGGCCGATCGGTTGGCGGCCCGGTTGGTGGCGGCCGGGGTGGGGCCCGAGGTACCGGTCGGGGTGTGCCTGCCCCGGTCCGCCGAGATGGCCTTGGCGGCGCTCGCCGTGCTGCGGGCCGGCGGCGCGTACATCCCGCTCGACCCGGAGCAGCCGCCGGCCCGGCTCCGGCAGATGCTCGCCGGTGCCGGTGCCCGAGTCGTCCTGGTGGCGTTGGAGCCGACCGGAGCGGCGTGTCAGGCCGCCGGGACCGCCGGGCGGTCCGGGGACCTGGGCGTGCCGGCGATGGCGGTGACCGAGGCGGCCCTGGGCGTGCCGCAGGTCGGCGCGGTCACGGATGCCGGGGTGACCGGTGGACCGCCGGACGTGGTGGTGACCGACGGGGCGGCCCGACCGGAGCGTACCGGCCGCCGGAGCGCGCGGACCCCCGGGCCGGACAACACCGCGTACCTCCTCTACACGTCCGGCTCGACCGGTACGCCGAAGGGGGTGGCCGTGTCGCACCGGGCGCTCACCAACCTGGCCACCGCGGTACGCCCGCAGTTCCCGGTCACCGAAGCGGACCGGGTCCTCCAGTACGTCGCGTTCAGCTTCGATGTCGCCGTCTCGGATCTCTTCTTCGCCTGGGTCGCCGGTGCCGAGCTGCACATCGCGGGCGGGCACGAGCGGCTGGGCGACGCCCTGTACCGGCGCCTGCGCGACTCCCGGATCACGTACGCCTTCCTGCCGCCGTCGGCCGCGATGTCCCTGCCCCGCCCACCCGGTGCGTTGCCCGAGCTGCGGACACTCGCCGTCGGCGGCGAGGCGTGCCCGGCCGAACTCGTCGAACGGTGGTGGGCGCCGGGCCGCCGGCTGGTCGACGCGTACGGGCCGAGCGAGGCGACCGTCTACGCCAGCACCGCCGAGCTGCGGCCCGGCGAGCCGGTGGTGATCGGTCGGCCGGTGGCCAACGGGCGCGCGTACCTGCTCGACGGGCGGCTGCGGCCGGTGCCGGTCGGCGTGGTCGGCGAGATCTACCTGGCCGGTGCCAATCTCGCCCGGGGTTACGCCAACCAGCCGGGACTCACCGCCGAGCGTTTCGTCGCCGATCCGTTCGGCCCACCCGGCTCGCGGATGTACCGGACCGGGGATCTCGGCCGCTACGACTCCGAGGGAGTGCTCGGCTACCTGGGCCGGTCGGACACCCAGGTGAAGATCCGTGGCTTCCGGGTCGAACTGGGCGAGGTCGAGACGGTGCTGGCCAGCCATCCGCAGGTCGCGGTGGCGGCGGCCACGGTGCATGGCGACGGCAACCGGCGGCGACTGGTCGCTTACGTGGTCGGTGCCGGCGACCCGGCGCCGGGCGGCGGCCAGCTCCGCGGCTGGCTCGCCGAGCGGCTGCCCCGCTACATGGTGCCGGAGAGTGTCGTACACCTGGACCAGTTGCCGATCGGCCGGACCGGAAAGGTGGACCGGGCCCGGTTGCCCGCCCCGCCGGCCGGCCGACCAGAGCTGGGGCACGAGTACGTCGCGCCGACCACCGGCACCGAGCGCCGGCTGGCGGCGATCTGGTCCCGCGTCCTCGAACTGGACCGGATCGGCGTGCACGACAACTTTTTCGAGCTGGGCGGCAACTCCCTCCGGCTGCTGGCGGTGCTGACCGGGCTGCGCGGGCACGACGCTGACCGGGACGACGCCGACCGCGATGGCGAGCTGACCATGGTCGACCTGTTCCGGTATCCGACCATCGCCACCCTCGCGGTACGCCTGGACGGTGCCGCCGGTTCCGCCCCGCCGGGCACCGACCGCGACGCGTCGAGGCGCCGTGGCCAGGACCGGCGGGCCCGGCTCGCGGCTCGGACCGCGCGGGTCCGCCCCGGCAACGACTCAGAGAAAGGCGGCCTGGCATGACCGACGCACCCGCCGTGGCGATCGTAGGGATGAGTGGACGCTTCCCCGGCGCTCGCGACCTCGGCGAGTACTGGGAGAACCTGCGTACCGGCGCCTGCTCGATCGCCACCTTCGATGCCGAGGAACTGCTCGCCGCAGGGGTCGACCGGGACGAGCTGAGCCATCCGGGTTACGTGCCCGCAAAGGGATACCTGGCCGGGGCGGATCGCTTCGAGGCGGAGCTGTTCGGCTTCAACCGCACCGAGGCGGCCGCGCTGGACCCTCAGCACCGGCTGCTCCTGGAGACGGCCTGGAGCGCGCTGGAGGACGCCGGTTACGATCCCCGGAACGTCCCCGACCGGACCGGCGTGTACGTCGGCGGCAGCCCCACCGAACACATGCTCGCCGCCAACACCGACCGCCGGCTCGCCGCCGAGCTGGGCCCGATGCAGCTCCGGATCCTGACGGATCGGGAGTTCCTGGCGCCCTGGGTGTCGTACCGGCTCGGGCTGGAGGGTCCCAGCCTGACCGTGCAGACGGCCTGTTCGACCTCGCTGACCGCGGTGCACCTGGCCGCGCAGGCGTTGCTGCTCGGCGAGTGCGACACCGCCCTCGCGGGCGGGGTGGCGGTCGACTCGGTGCACAAGCGCGGCTACCTGTACCGCGACGGCGGCATCTTCGCGCCGGACGGGCGGTGCCGGCCCTTCGACGAGAAGGCGGCCGGCACGGTCAGCGGCAACGGCGTCGGAGTGCTCGTACTGCGCCGGTTGGCGGACGCGCTCGCCGACGCGGACCCGATCCACGCCGTCGTCCTCGGTACGGCGGTCACCAATGACGGTTCGGCGAAGGTGGGCTTCACCGCGCCCAGCGTCGGTTCGCAGACCAGGGCGATCGTCGAGGCATGGGCGGCGGCCGGGCTGGATCCCGCCGCCGCGCAGTACCTGGAGATGCACGGCACCGGCACCGAGCTGGGCGACCGGATCGAGCTCGCCGCGGTGGCCGGTGCCCTCGGCCAGCCACCCACCGAACCGTGCGGCATCGGCTCGGTCAAGTCGAACCTCGGCCATCTCGACGCGGCCGCCGGGGTGGCGAGCCTGATCAAGGTGGTGCTGATGCTGAGCCACCGGACCATGGTGCCGACGGTCAACGTCCTGCGCCCGCATCCGGATCTGGACCGCGTGCCCTCGTACCGGCTGGTCACCCGGCTGACCCCGTGGGACCGGCCGGGCGGCGACCAGCGCCTAGCCGGCGTGACCGGGCTGGGCATCGGCGGCACCAACGTCCACGTGGTGCTGGGCGAGCCGCCCGAACCCGTCCGCCCGGCCCCGCCCGAGCGTCTCGAACTGCTCCCGATATCCGCCCGTACGCCCGAGCAGCTCCGCACCGTGGCGCGCGAGTTGGCCGCCGTGCTGGGTACGCCCGATCCGCCGGCCCTGGCCGACGTGGCACATACCCTGCGTACCGGTCGGGCCTCGCTCGCCGTCCGGGCCCAGGTGGTGGCCGGCAGTGCGGCGGAGGCGGCGAGCGCGTTGGCGGCGCTGGCCGACGGGCGGCAGCTCGAGGGCGCGGTGCTCGGGGAGGTCGCCGAGGCCGGGGAGCTGCGCGTTCTCGGTGAGTCATGGGTGCGGGGCGAGGCCGTCGAGTGGCCGGCGCCGGCCGCTGGCGCACGGCGGGTGCACCTGCCGACGTACCCCTTCGCGGGGGAGGGCTTCGGTGCGCTGACCCTCACCGCGCCGGCACCGGTGCCGGCTTCCGCGCCGTCGTCCGCACCCGCGGGTCCACAGCGGGTGGACGAGGGGCCGGACAGCCGGGATCGGCGGGTGTCCGAGGCGGCCGTCGCCGAGTTGCTCGTCAGCGTGCTCGGGCTGAGCGGTCCGGACGACCTCGACCAGTCGTACTTCGCCGCCGGTGGTGACTCGTTGACCGCCGTGCACCTGGTCAGCCGGCTCGGTGACGACTTCGGCATCGAGGCCCCGATGGAACTCTTCCTGGAGCCGCTCAGCCTCCGCGAGCTCGCCGCCCGGCTCAGCGCGATCGGGGACGGCGCCGAAGACGCCATGCTCGCCGCCCTACTTGACGAGATGGAGTCGCGGGATTGACCGCCGCCGATCACCCGGTCGACTCCACCCCGACCGACGACAGCACCCCGGTCGACGGCATCGACCTGCTGGACCCGTACCTGCACGCCACGCGTGACCTGACCGAGGTCTGGCGGTGGCTGCGCCGGTACGACCCGGTGCGCTGGCACCCGACCACCGCGCTCGGCGCCGGCAAGGGCTTCTGGGTGGTCACCCGGCACGCCGACGTGCTACGGGTGGTCCGGGACAGCGGTACCTTCACCTCGCTGCGCGGCAACATGCTCGGTACGGTGCTGCGCGGTCACGACCCGGGCGCGGGCAAGATGCTCGTGGTCAGCGACGGCCGCTTCCACAGCGGTCTGCGTAGCCTGCTGCTCGGCGGGTTCGGCGCGCGCTCGCTGGGCGCCGTGACCCAGTCCATCACCGTCGCCACCCGCGACCTGCTCGGTGGGCTGCTCGAGCGGGGCGGCGGTGACTTCGTCGTCGAGGTGGCCGCGCAGGTGCCGCTCCGGGCGATCTGCGAACTGCTCGGTGTCCCGGCAGCCGACCGTGCCCGGATACTGGAGTTGACCGGCGCCGCGATGCTCGGCGAACACGCCGAGCAGACCGGCATCGAGGCCAGGATGGCGCAGAGCGAGATCCTGTTGTACTACACCCGGCTGGCCGCGCAACGTCGCGCCGTACCCGGCGACGACATCATCAGCCTGCTGGTCAACAGCAGCGTCGACGGCCGCCCACTGACCGAGGAGGAGGTGCTGCTGAACTGCTACAACCTGGTCATCGGTGGCGACGAGACGGCCCGGCTCGCCCTCGCCGGCGGCCTGCTGGCGCTGGCCACACACTCCGACCAGTGGGTACGCCTGGTCGCCGATCCCGCCCTGCTGGAGAGCGGCACCGAGGAGATCCTGCGTTGGACCACCCCCGCCGCACACGTCGCCCGCACGGTGACCAGCGACACCGAACTCAACGGTCGCGCCCTGGCCGCCGGCGACGTGCTGACGCTCTGGACCGTCTCCGCCAACCGCGACGAGGAGGTCTTCGCCGACCCGGACACCTTCGACCTCGCCCGCCGGCCGAACCGGCACCTCACCTTCGGCTACGGTCCACACTTCTGCATCGGGGCCCAACTGGCCCGGGCGGAGATCCGCGCCCTCCTCGCCGAACTGCGTACGACCGTGCGGACCATCGAGCTGACCGGCCAGGTCACTCGGCTGCCGTCGAACTTCGTCAGCGGGCTGAGCACCCTTCCGGTGGCCCTGACGGCGCGCCGATGACGGCACCGTCGACTCGGCTGTCCCAGCGACCGGGGCAGTGGACGATGGCGCCTCCACCGTCAAGTACGGCGAGAGTCCATTACGATCGGTCACCGGCTCGGTTCGGTACTGTGGTCCGGTCGTTGCCGAACCAAGAGTCGCGTATGAAGGCACTGTCCCTGCCCATTGCCACCGATCGGCTGCTGCTGCGGTCATTCACCGCGTAGCCCTCCGCCGAGCGGCCCTATAGTCGGCCTCGCCGGCGGTCAGGCGCGGGTCAGCTGCCCCGCGCGGGCGTTGCCGCGAGGGTCTCAGCGCCCGAAACCCGTCCTACGACGGTTGTCGGTGCACGCTGACTTTGTGGTGTCACTGCGCCTCATACCGGATCGGGTCAGGCGACCGGCAGGCCCGCCAACCCGGCGCCGAGTCCGAGTACGGCGCTGAGGCCGAGGACCCGCAGGACGGACCACCTGAACCGGAAGATGAGCACGCCAGCGATGACGGCGATGGCTAGAGGCACCCACCGGACGGCTGCGGGTTCGGGCAGTTCCAGGCGTAGCGGCCCGCCGGTGACCGTGCGGCTGTCGGCGAACAGGGTGTGGACGGTGAAGTAGAGGCCGAGGTTGGCGATGACGCCGACGACGGCGGCGGTGATGCCGGTGAGC
>NZ_JBDJAV010000046.1:0-72854 GCF_039649625.1 Plantactinospora sp. ZYX-F-223
AATCTCCGCGTTACGCAACCCCAACGACCGCAACGCCGGCAACCGCGCCCCACCCAGAATCGGCGCCAGATCCTCCACAGTGGCGTCCCCGCCGTACTCGTCGGTGCCGAGCCACAGCTCCAGGTGCTCCAGCGCCGGCAGATCGCACTCGGCGATCGCCCGGACCACGTGTCCGGGCAGGCCACCGGCCTCGATCGCCAGCTCGCGCAGTGCGGTGTGCCGGGTCGGGGTGAGGGTCAACCCCTCGGTCGCGCCACGGATGCGGAGGATCTCCAGTCCCGGGTACGCCGCCAGCAGCGGGGCCGGATCGGCCTGGGTGATCCAGGAGATCTCCGACTGCTCCATCACCATCTCGCCCATGAACAGCGCCGTCAACCCGGTCAGTCGCGGCGCCAATCGGACCAGCAGATCGACGGGGGCGGCTTCCTCGTACGCCGCGCCCCAGTCGCCGACGATCAGTGCGGAGACCTTGGCGGGGTCGACAGCGGTCAGGAACCGCTCGGTCAGGTCGGCGAAGTCTCCGTCGCCCTGCGGAAAGTCGGTGAGGCTGAGCCGCCAGGCAACCGTGTCGGGCGCCACGTCCGGCAGTCGGTCCGGCTGGAAGTCGACCACCGGCAGCCCGGCGAATTCGGTGATGTGCGAATTGATCGTCATTGGGGGACTCCGGAAAAGGCTCGGGGGCGGCAGAACCCTAACAAGGCGACCCGACATCCGACCGCCCGGCGCGGCGCCGACAGCAGCGACCTGCCCGCACACCGCTTCCCGTTCCCGGACCGCTCCGCACGCCGGGCGCCGGGCACGCGGTGGGCTGGCCGGGCGGTTCTCCGGACGGCGTACCGCTCGCGTCGCCGGCTGCTCCGCCGGCAATTCCTGCTGGCCGGGAACGGGCGGATCGGGTTGACTCTGCGGCATGGAGGAACGGGTCGCGTTGATTACCGGGGTCAGCCGCCGGGTCGGGATCGCCGCCGCGGTCGCCCGGCGGTTCGCGGCCGCCGGCTACCGCCTACAGCTGACCGGCCTGCCCGGGTACGACGAGGCGCAGCCGTACGGCGGCGACCCCGAGGGCGTCCCGGGGCTGCTGACCGAGCTGGAACAGGTGACCGGCGACCCCGACGTGGCCCGGTACCGGGCCGCCGACCTGACCTCGCCGACCGCCCCCGCCGAACTGATCGAGACGGCGGTACGCACGCACGGCCGGCTCGACGTGCTGGTCGCGGTGCACGCCTACTCGACACACACCCCGCTCGGCAAGCTCGACGCGGACGAGATCGACCGGCACCTGGTCGTCAACGTGCGGGCGACCCTGCTGCTGGTCGAGGCGTTCGCGGCGGCCTTCGACGCCGGCTCCGGAGGCCGACTGGTGCTCTTCTCCAGCGGCCAGCGGCTCGGCCCGATGCCCGGCGAGCTGGCGTACGCGGCCAGCAAGGCCGGGGTGGAGAACCTGGCCCGGCAGTTGAGTCCGCTGTTGATGCCGAGGGGCATCACGGTGAACTGCGTCAACCCCGGGCCGACCGACACCGGCTGGGCCTCGCCCGAGGACCTGGCCGCAAGCGGGCACCTCTTTCCCGGCGGCGAGTGGGGCCGCCCGGACGACGCCGCCCGGCTCGTCGAGTGGCTCTGCTCGCCGGACGGCCGCTGGATCACCGGACAGGTGATCGACTCCGAGGGCGGCTTCAACCGGTACGCCTGACGGCTTCGACCACCGCGACCCGGGCCGGCGCCGGTGGTCAGTTGACCCCGGCCGCGTCCATGCCGCGCAGCTCCTTCTTCAGTTCGGCCACCTCGTCGCGGATCCGGGCGGCCAGCTCGAACTGGAGCTCCCGAGCCGCGGCGAGCATCTGGTCGTTGAGCTCCTGGATGAGCTGGGCCAACTCGGCCCGGGCCATCCCCTCCCGGGCCGGCGCGGCACCGATCCGGCCCCGGCTGCGGGTCTCCGGCGTCGGCGCCTTGCCCCGGGACATCTGCCGCACCGCGCCGCCGACCCGGGTGGTCGCCCCCTCGGTGTCCTCGGCCTCCCGGTAGATGTCGTCCAGGATGTCGTGGATCTTCTTGCGCAACGGCTCCGGGCTGATCCCGTTCGCCTCGTTGTGCGCGACCTGCTTGGCCCGGCGCCGGTTGGTCTCCTCGATCGCCTCGGCCATCGACGGGGTCATCTTGTCGGCGTACATGTGCACCTGGCCGGAGACGTTCCGGGCGGCTCGGCCGATGGTCTGGATCAGCGACCGGCCGCTGCGCAGGAAGCCCTCCTTGTCGGCGTCGAGGATCGCCACCAACGACACCTCGGGCAGGTCCAGCCCCTCCCGGAGCAGGTTGATCCCGACCAGTACGTCGTAGTCGCCCTTGCGCAGCTCGCGCAGCAGCTCCACCCGGCGCAGCGTGTCGACCTCGGAGTGCAGGTAGCGGACCCGGATGCCGTGCTCCAGCAGGTAGTCGGAGAGATCCTCGGCCATCTTCTTGGTCAGCGTGGTGACCAGCACCCGCTCGTCCCGCTCGGTGCGCAGCTTGATCTCGTGCATCAGGTCGTCGATCTGCCCCTTGGTGGGCTTGACCACCACCTCGGGGTCGACCAGGCCGGTCGGCCGGATCACCTGCTCGACCACCTCGCCCTGGGCCTGCTCCAGCTCCCACGGGCCGGGTGTGGCGGAGAGGAAGACCATCTGGCCGACCCGGTCCAGGAACTCGTCGAAGCGCAGCGGCCGGTTGTCGGCGGCGCTGGGCAGCCGGAAGCCGTGGTCGATCAGCATCCGCTTGCGGGAGGCGTCGCCCTCGTACATGCCGCCGATCTGCGGGATGGTGACGTGCGACTCGTCGACCACGGTCAGGTAGTCGTCGGGGAAGTAATCCAGCAGACAGTGCGGCGCGCTGCCCGGCGACCGGCCGTCGATGTGCATCGAGTAGTTCTCGATGCCGGAGCAGAAGCCGACCTGGCGCATCATCTCCACGTCGTAGCTGGTGCGCATCCGCAGCCGCTGCGCCTCCAGCAGCTTGCCCTGCCGCTCCAGCTCGGCCAGCCGCTCGGCCAGCTCGGCCTCGATGCCGGCGAGCGCCCGCTCCATCCGCTCGGGGCCGGCGGTGTAGTGGGTGGCCGGGAAGATCAGCAGGTGGTCGACCTCCCGGACCACCTCGCCGGTCAGCGGGTGCAGGTAATAGAGCTTCTCCACCTCGTCGCCGAAGAACTCGATCCGGAGCGCCAGCTCCTCGTACGCCGGGATGATCTCCAGCGTGTCGCCCCGGACCCGGAAGGTGCCCCGGTTGAAGGCCATGTCGTTGCGGGTGTATTGCACATCGACCAGCCGGCGGAGCAGCTTGTCCCGCTCGATCTCCTGACCGATCTGGATCCGCACCGACCGGTCCAGGTATTCCTGCGGGGTGCCCAGGCCGTAGATCGCCGACACGGTGGCGACCACCACCACGTCCCGGCGGGTCAGCAGGGACATCGTGGTCGCGTGCCGCAGCCGCTCGACCTCCTCGTTGATCGAGGAGTCCTTCTCGATGTAGGTGTCGGTCTGCGGGATGTACGCCTCGGGCTGGTAATAGTCGTAGTACGAGACGAAGTATTCGACGGCGTTGTGCGGCAGCAGCTCGCTGAACTCCTTGGCGAGCTGGGCACAGAGGGTCTTGTTGGGTGCCAGCACCAGGGTGGGGCGCTGCAACCGCTCGATCAGCCAGGCGGCGGTCGCACTCTTGCCGGTGCCGGTCGCGCCGAGCAGCACGGTGTGCCGCTCGCCCCGACGCACCCTGCGCTCCAGGTCGTCGATGGCGGTCGGCTGGTCACCCGAGGGCTGGAACTCGGAGATCACCTGGAAGCGGCCGTCGAGCCGCGGAATGTCGAGCGCCATGACCTCAACCGTACGCCGACGGTGTGACAAGCCGCCGGGCCACGGTGGGTACACGATCGGCTTCGATATCGTCATTGTGTGTGAAAGATCACCGCGCTACCGTTCTAGGGTAGGCCGCTCGCGGCGGCCGCCCGGGTCTGCGACCCCAGCCGCCACACCGGCTGGGTCGCATCCGGCGCAGGGGTTGCAGCCCCGGCCCAGGCCGGCGAGCGCACCGACGCGGTCGCGCGAGAGCGCAGACCGGCCGCCGCGAGCGCCCTTTACGTCCCTCCCCCGGCGTTGCCGCCCGCCGCCATGGGTGCCGACCGCCGATCTCATCGCCGCCGCTGACCTCCGGCGCCGGGCGCCGATCTCGTTGCGGCCGCCGGCCTCCGGTTCCGCCGGGCGATCCCCGCGAGGACGCGGCTATCCGGCGGCTCCGCTGCCTCTCACGAGCCCTCCTCCGGCGGCGCCGGCCGCCAACCAGCGGCCGTCGCCCACTCCTCGGCATACCGGTGCTCCAGGTCGAACCACGGCTCCTTCGCCTCGGCGTAGCCGTCAAGATCCGGGCCGGCCGCCGCCAGCCGCCGCTTCACGGCCAGATAGTCGGCCCGGCGCTCCGGGTCGGCCCGCAGGTGGTCACGCATCAGCAGGGCGAACCGCCAGCCGGGCGAGTCGATCTCCCGGACGTGCAGGTTGACCAGCCGGCCCGGGTCCGCGCCGCCGTGCAGCCGCTTCTCCCACCGGGAGGTGTGGTCCGGGTGGCGCGGGTTGTCCCACCACTGCCCGGGACAGCGCGGAAAGCCGGCATCGGCGAGCCGGTCGGCCAGTGCATCGGCCTCGGCCAGCGAGGCGACGCCCAACTGGATGTCGACGACGTCCTTGGTCGCCAGTCCGGGCACCGAGGTCGAGCCGATGTGGTCAACGCGTACCTCGGCCGGGGCGACGGCGTGCCGGATCCGGGCGGCGAGCCGCTGGTACTGGGCCGGCCAGCTCGGGTCGGGCTCGACCAGCCGCGCCTCGGTCGCCCGTACCGGCCGGCGCTCCCGGACGTTGCGTTCGTACGGCGTCAGCCGGTCCCGCCACAACTCGTCCACCGCGGCATGCAGCTCGGCCAGCGCACCGTCGTTGTCCAGCAGTACGTCGGCGGCAACCGCCCGCCGCTCGTCGCCGGCCTGTGCCCGGATCCGCTGCGCCGCCTGTTCGGCGGTCATGCCACGGTCCCGGACCAGCCGCTCGACCCGGGTCGACTCGGCGGCCCGCACCACCAGCACCAGGTGGTACGTCGGGGCGAGCCCCACCTCGACCAGCAGCGGTACGTCGTTGACCACGATGGCGTCCGGAGCCGCACCGTGGATCAGTTCGGCGCTGCGCCGGCGTA
Organism: Plantactinospora sp. ZYX-F-223; assembly: GCF_039649625.1. Lineage (NCBI taxonomy): Bacteria > Bacillati > Actinomycetota > Actinomycetes > Micromonosporales > Micromonosporaceae > Plantactinospora > Plantactinospora sp. ZYX-F-223. The sequence continues at coordinate 5,200 of NZ_JBDJAV010000046.1, forward strand.
CCCGGGGATGGATGATCGCCTCCAGCCTGGCCCGCGCCGACGGGTCGGCGAAGACGATCTCGCCGAGCGCCGCCCGGTCCAGGCTGCCGTCCTCCGCGCACACCCGGGCGCCGAACGCGGCCACCACCTCCCGCAACCCGTCGGTACCGGGCTCCACCACCTCACGGGCGATCCGGTCGGAGTCGACCACTACCGCACCGAGGTCGGCCAGCCTGGCCGCGACGACGCTCTTTCCCGACCCGATCCCACCGGTGAGTCCGACCTTCAGCACCGGTCCAGTCAACCCGATCGGCGGCCGCTCGCCAAGATCTTCGGATTCCGCACCCCATTCCGGGCACCCGCTACCGGCGAGCCGGCCGGGAAACGAGCCGGGAAAGGGAGAAGGCCCGCTTCCCGGGCCGGTCGAGCCGGTCCGGGAAGCGGGCCTCCGCCGCCTGTACTACGCGTCGACTACTTGCCGCCGGCGAGCTTCTCCCGCAGTGCGGCGAGAGCCTCGTCGGTCGCCAGCGTGCCGGCCGGCTCCTCCGCCTGGCGGGCCGGAGCGGTGCTGGTGGACGAGGTGCCGCCACCGCCACCACCGGCGCCACCGGTCGCGGCCGCCGGGTTGGCCGCAGCTTCGGCGTCGGCCGCCCGGGAGTTCTGCACCTGCTTGGTGTGCGCCTCCCAGCGGTTGCGAGCCTCGGCGTACTGCTGCTCCCACGCCTCCCGCTGCTTGTCGAAGCCCTCGAGCCACTCCCCGGTCTCCGGGTCGAAGCCCTCCGGGTAGATGTAGTTGCCCTCGTTGTCGTAGGTCGCGGTCATGCCGTAGAGGGTCGGGTCGAAGTGCTCCTCGCCCTCGACGAAGCCCTCGTTGGCCTGCTTGAGCGAGAGCGAGATCCGCCGCCGCTCCAGGTCGATGTCGATGACCTTGACCATGACGTCCGAGCCGACCTGGACGACCTGCTCCGGGATCTCCACGTGGCGCTCGGCCAGCTCGGAGATGTGCACCAGGCCCTCGATGCCGTCGTCCACCCGGACGAACGCACCGAACGGCACCAGCTTGGTGACCTTACCCGGCACGATCTGCTGGATCGCGTGGGTACGGGCGAACTGGCGCCACGGGTCCTCCTGGGTCGCCTTCAGCGACAGCGAGACCCGCTCGCGGTCGAGGTCGACGTCCAGCACCTCGACCTCGACCTCCTGGCCGACCTCGACGACCTCGGACGGGTGGTCGATGTGCTTCCAGGAGAGTTCGGAGACGTGCACCAGACCGTCCACGCCGCCAAGGTCGACGAACGCGCCGAAGTTGACGATCGAGGAGACGACGCCCTTGCGGACCTGGCCCTTCTGCAGCTTGTTGAGGAACTCGGTGCGCACCTCGGACTGGGTCTGCTCCAGCCAGGCCCGGCGGGACAGCACCACGTTGTTGCGGTTCTTGTCCAGCTCGATGATCTTGGCTTCGAGCTCCCGGCCGACGTACGGCTGGAGGTCCCGCACCCGACGCATCTCGACCAGGGAGGCGGGCAGGAAGCCACGCAGCCCGATGTCCAGGATGAGGCCGCCCTTGACCACCTCGATGACGGAGCCGCGGACGACACCGTCCTCGTCCTTGATCTTCTCGATCGTGCCCCAGGCGCGCTCGTACTGGGCCCGCTTCTTCGAGAGGATCAGCCGCCCCTCCTTGTCCTCCTTCTGGAGGACGAGGGCCTCGATGTGGTCACCGACCGACACCACCTCGGCGGGATCGACGTCGTGCTTGATCGACAACTCGCGCGAGGGGATGACGCCCTCGGTCTTGTAGCCGATGTCGAGCAGGACCTCGTCCCGATCGACCTTGACGACGGTGCCTTCGACAATGTCGCCGTCGTTGAAGTACTTGATGGTCTCGTCGATCGCGGCGAGGAAAGCTTCCTCGGAACCGAGGTCGTCGACGGTGACCTTGGTGGCGCTCGAGGGGGCCTCGATGCTGCTCGTCATGTGGGCGGTTGCTCCGGTCGGATGGATGTCACAGCAGGTTTGTGTCGCGGTGACCCTTTACGCCTGCGGATCCGTCGTCAGGTGCACCGGGCGATCGCTGCTCCGACCGCGGGGATTATCCGACGACCGCGGACCTGCTCCCTGCCGAGGCACACGATCCGCGAGCGCATCGAACAGCTTACCGTGCGCATTACCACAGCATGCAAGCCCTCCCCGCACGTGATGAGATCCGCTGTCCACTGCTCGGGAAGAGGTCGCCGAGGCGCCGTGGTCCGCGCCCGGAGAGCACCTTACCCCGCACCGGTACCGGCAAACGGCAACCGAACCGCGCCGAAACGGTCGGTGACGCCGCCCTGGCCGGGACCCGACCGGCGCCCGCGCCGCCCCCGGGCACTAGCGTGGCGGGATGCCCGAGAACACCCTGGCCGAGCTGCCCGAGGACGACCCGCCCGGGGTGCTCCGGCGCCCCGTCACCGACGGCGAGAGCCGGCGGGCCAACCGGCGCTGGTGGGATGCCGACGCCGACGACTACCAGGCCGAACACGGGGCGTTCCTGGGCCAGGCAGACTTCGTCTGGTGCCCGGAGGGGCTGCGCGAGGCCGACGCCCGGCTGCTCGGCGAGCTGGCCGACCGGCGGGTGCTCGAACTCGGCTGCGGCGCGGCCTCGGCGGCCCGCTGGCTGGCCGGCGAGGGTGCCCGGCCGGTCGGGCTGGACCTCTCCGCCGGCATGTTGCGGCACGCCGCGCTCGGGGCCACCGCCTCCGGGGTACGGGTGCCACTGGTCCAGGCCGACGCCCTCGCGCTGCCGTTCCGGGCGGCCAGCTTCGACATCGTCTGTACCGCGTTCGGCGCGATCCCGTTCGTGGCGGACTCGGCGGCGGCGCTGCGCGAGGTGTACCGGGTGCTCCGGCCCGGCGGCCAGTGGGTGTTCTCGGTCACCCACCCGATGCGGTGGATCTTCCTCGACGACCCGGGCGAGGGCGGGCTGGTCGTCAAGCACTCGTACTTCGACCGCGACCCCTACGTCGAGCAGGATGCCACCGGCACCCCGACCTACGTCGAACAGCACCGCACCCTCGGCGACCGGGTACGCGAGATCGTCGGCGCCGGCTTCGTACTGCGCGACCTGGTGGAGCCGGAGTGGCCGGCCGGCCACGAGCAGATCTGGGGGCAGTGGAGCCCGCTGCGCGGCCGGCTCTTCCCCGGCACCGCCATCTTCGTCTGCGACAAACCGGACAGCGCGGCGACCTGACATCGGGCCGGCTCAGTATGCTGAGCCGATGAGCGCCGAGCCGGTCGCGGACATGCCCGGGCCCTGGCAGCCGGACCCGGTCCGGCAGCGCCAGGCCGGCTACCGGCTGGAAGACCTGCTGCGCCTGCCGCCGGACGCCCCCCGGGTCGAACTCGTCGACGGAGTCATCCACGTGGTCCCCTCCCCCACCCTGGGCCATCAAGACATCTCGTACCTGCTCCGGCGTTGGCTGGGCGACCACGCACCGGAGCACCTGCGGGTGGCGCAGGCGGTCGGGGTGGCGCTGGGCGCCGACTACACCCGGGAGCCGGACGTCCTGGTCTACCGGGCGGAGGTCTCGGGCGACCGACACTTCCTGCTGCCGCACGAGGTGGTGCTCGCGGTCGAGGTCGTCTCGCCCGGCACCCGGCGTACCGACCGGTTCAGCAAGCCGGCCGAGTACGCCGCCGCCGGCATCGCCTGCTACTGGCGGGTGGAGCAGGATCCGGTCCGGGTGTACGCCTACCGGCTGGCCGACCGGCCCGGGCGCAGCGGCAACCGGGAGTACGAACTGCTCGCCGAGGCCGACGAACTGCTCGAACTGGCCCAGCCGTTCCCGATCACGTTGCCGATCGGCGACATCACCCCGTAAGTCCCCTTCCTGCCCCGGCCCGCGTACCGGTTACCGCCCCGGCCGGTCGGGTAGACCGCCGTATGCCAGAGCGGAGGAAGCTGCGCAGGGGCGACCGGGTGAGCTGGCGTAGCCACGGTTCCCGCGCGTACGGCACGGTCCAGGAGGAGATCACCGAACGGACGTACGCCGGGAAGCGCACCGTCGCCGCGTCCGAGGAGAATCCGCAGTACCGGGTCCGCACCGACGAGGGGCGGGACGCGGTGCACAAGCCGGAGGCGTTGTTCGATGAGTAGTCGGGACGACGACGGCCGGGACACCGTCCGGGAGTTCCGGGAGGCGGTGAACATGAACCCGGGCGAGTTGGGCAGGTGGCTGGCGACCGACGACTCGAAGGCGGTGGGTTGGCGCCGGGGCGGCCGGGGTGGCGGCGAGTCGGTCGGGCACGAGTCCGGCCGGCGGATCGTCGACCTGCTGCGCAAGCGGGCGAACCAGTTCACCGACCGCGACTTCGCGCACATGCGCAAGGTCGTCGGGTACGTCCGGCGGCACATGGCCCAGCGCCCGGCCGGCGACGTACGCGACACCAGGTGGCGCTACTCGCTGATGAACTGGGGCCACGACCCGCTGAAGGCGCCGCTGCCGGCGGTCGGCGGACCGTCCCGAAAGGCCCGGCAACGGCACCAGGAGGCCGAACGCTCATCGGGCCGGAACCGGCGCCGCTGACGCTCGACCCCGGCCGACGCGGTCAGTGGTCGGCGCTGTTCCAGTCGGAACCGACGCCGACGGAGACCTCCAGTGGCACGGCCAGCGGATAGGCGCCACCCATCTCGCGCCGGACCAGCGCCTCAAGGTCGGCCCGCTCGCCGGGCGCCACCTCGAAGACGAGTTCGTCGTGCACCTGGAGCAGCATCCGGGAACGCAGGTCGGCGTCGCGCAGCGCGGTGTCGACGTGCAGCATCGCCACCTTGATGATGTCGGCGGCCGAGCCCTGGATCGGGGCGTTCAGCGCCATCCGCTCGGCCATCTCCCGGCGCTGCCGGTTGTCGCTGACCAGGTCGGGCAGGTAGCGCCGACGGCCGAGGATGGTCTCGGTGTAGCCGTCCTTCACCGCCTTCTTCACCACGGTCTGGAGGTAGTCCCGGACCCCGCCGAAGCGGCTGAAGTATTCCTCCATCAGGGCGCGGGCCTCGTCGGCGGCGATCCCGAGCTGCTGGCCGAGGCCGAACGCGCTCAGCCCGTACGCCAGGCCGTAGTTCATCGCCTTGATCTTGCGCCGCTGGTCCGGGGTGACCTCGGCCACCGACACCCCGAAGACCGAGGACGCGGTCGCGGCGTGGAAGTCGGCGCCGGAGTTGAACGCCTCGATCAGCGCGGCGTCGCCGGAGAGGTGCGCCATGATCCGCATCTCGATCTGGCTGTAGTCGGCGGTGAGTAGGCAGTCGTAGCCCGGCCCCACCACGAAGGCCCGGCGGATCCGCCGGCCCTCCTCGGTGCGGATCGGGATGTTCTGCAGGTTGGGGTCGGTGGAGGAGAGCCGGCCGGTCGCCGCGACCGTCTGGTGGAACGTGGTGTGGATTCGGCCGTCGTCGGAGACCGACTTGAGCAGGCCGTCCACCGTGGACTTGAGCCGGGCCACGTCGCGGTGCCGGAGCAGGTGCTCCAGCAGCGGATGCGGCTGCTGAGCGTAGAGCCACTGCAGGGCGTCGGCGTCGGTGGTATAGCCGGTCTTGATCTTCTTGGTCTTGGGCAGGCCGAGCTCGGTGAAGAGGATCTCCTGCAACTGCTTGGGCGAGCCGAGGTTGAACTCCCGCCCGATCACCCCGTACGCCGCCTGGGCCACCGCCTTCACCTCGCCGGCGAAGTGCGCCTCCAGCTCCGACAGGTAGTCGGTGTCGGCGGCGATGCCGGTCCGCTCCATCGCGGCGAGCACCTCGACCAGGGGCTGCTCCACCTCGCCGAGGAGTCCGGCCGACTGCTCGCCGTCCCGGGACAGCTCGGCGCCGATGGCATCGGCCAGGTCCAGGGTGGCCCGGGCCCGGAGCATCAGGTTCTGCTCGACCTCGCCGTCGTTGCCCAGGCCGTCGAAGGCGAGCTGGCCGGTCTCCGGCGCGTCGACCTTCAACTCCCGGTGCAGGTAGCGCAGCGCCAGGTCGGTGAGGTCGTAGGAGCGCTGGTCGGGGCGGGCCAGGTACGCGGCGAGCGCGGTGTCCCGGGCCACCCCGCGCAGCGTCCAGCCGTGCGCGGCGAGGGCCAGCAGCGCCGGCTTACTGTCGTGCAGCACCTTGGGCCGTTCCGGGTCGGCCAGCCAGCCGGCCACCGCCGCCTCGTCGGCCTCGGTCAGCCCGGCCGGGTCGAACCAGCCTCCCACCCCGGTCGCGGTGGCCAGCGCGACGCCGGTCAGCGCGCCGGTGCCTCGGCCGAACGAGCCGGCGACAGCGATCCCGACCGGAGTGCCGGGCCGCACGTGCTCGGCGAGCCAGCCGGCCACCTCTCCGGTCGGCAGGACCTTGCCGGCCAGGTCGAAACCGGCCTCGGCCTCCGGCTCCACCGCGTCGAGGTATTGGTAGAGCCGGTCCCGCAGGATGCGGAACTCCAGGGTGTCGAAGACCTGATGCACCGCCTCCCGGTCCCAGCCGGGCCAGCGGGTGTCCTCGGCGCGCAGCGGCAACTCCAGGTCGGAGACCAGGCAGTTGATCTCGTAGTTCCGGATCACGTCGGCGAGCCGTTCGCGCAGGTTGTCGCCGGCCTTGCCCTTGATCTCGTCGGCCCGGGCGACCACACCCTCGACGCCGCCGTATTGCAGGATCCACTTCGCGGCCGTCTTCGGGCCCACTCCCGGCACGCCGGGGAGGTTGTCGCTGGTCTCGCCGACCAGCGCCGCCAGGTCGCGGTACTGCTCCGGACCGACGCCGTAGCGCTCGGCGACCGCCGCCCGGTCAATCCGGGCCAGGTCGGAGACGCCCTTGCGGGGGTAGAGCACGGTGATCCGGTCATCGACGAGTTGGAAGGCGTCCCGGTCACCGGTGCAGATCAGCACCTCCATGCCGGCGTCCCGGCCCTGGCAGGCGAGGGTGGCGAGCACGTCGTCGGCCTCGTAGCCCGGCTTCTCCACCGTCGGCACCCGGAGCGCGGCCAGCACCTCCTTGACCAGGCTGACCTGGCCGGCGAACTCGCCCGGCGTCTCCGAGCGGCCGGCCTTGTATTCGGCGTAGCGCTCGGTGCGGAACGACCGCCGGGAGACGTCGAAGGCCACCACGATGTGCGTGGGGCGTTCGTCGCGGAGCACGTTGATCAGCATCGAGGTGAAGCCGTAGACCGCGTTGGTCGGCTGCCCGGTCGTGGTGGAGAAGTTTTCCACCGGCAGGGCGAAGAACGCCCGGTATGCGAGCGAATGACCGTCGAGCAGCAGCAGGCGCGGCGTGGAAGCTGTCACGATAGGCGACTCTAGTCCGCACCCCCGACAGCGCATCCACCGCCGGGCCGCCCGGCGGACTCGGCGGCACGCCCGGTCCGGCGGTGCCGATCGGCGACGGGCCGGCGGGGCGGCGGCCCGACCTGGAACGTGCCAGCGCAGCCGCGGAAGCCCCGGTCCGGACGACCGGACCGGGGCTTGCCGGGTACGGGATCAGGCGACCCCGAGATAGGCCTCCTTGACCGCCGGGTCGTGCAGCAGTTCCTGGCCGGTGCCCTCCTTGACGATCCGGCCGGTCTCCAGCACGTAACCCCGGTGCGCCCGGGAGAGCGCCTGCTGGGCGTTCTGCTCCACCAGCAGCACCGTGGTGCCCTGCTGGTTGATCTCCGTCACGATGTCGAAGATCTGCTTGATCACCAGCGGAGCCAGCCCCATCGAGGGCTCGTCCAGCAACAGCAGCTTCGGCCGGCTCATCAGGGCCCGGCCCACCGCCAGCATCTGCTGCTCGCCACCGGAGAGCGTGCCGCCGGCCTGCTTGCGCCGCTCGGCCAGCCGGGGGAACAGCCCGAACACCCGCTCCAGGTCGGCGGCGATCCCAGCGGAGTCTCGCCGGGTGTACGCCCCCATGTCCAGGTTCTCCAGCACCGTCATACCGGGGAAGATCTGCCGGCCCTCCGGAGACTGGCAGAGTCCCCGGCCCACCCGCAGGTCGGCCCGGAGCCGGCTGATGTCCTCACCGGCGAACCGGATCGCACCGCCGGCCAGCCCCCGGATGCCGGAGATGGCCCGCATCGTGGTGGTCTTGCCGGCACCGTTGGCGCCGATCAGGGCCACGATCTCGCCCTCGTCGACGTGCAGGCTGATCCCGTGCAGGGCTTCGATCCGCCCGTACGCCACCGTGACGTTCTCGAGTTCAAGCAGCATCGACGGACTCCCCCAGGTACGCGGCGATCACCCGCGGGTCTCGGCTGACCTCTTCGGGCGTACCCTCGGCGATCTTGGTGCCGAACTCCAGCACCACGACCCGGTCGGTGACGCCCATGACCAGCCGCATGTCGTGCTCGATCAGCAGCACGGTGTGGCCCCGGTCGCGGATCTGCCGGATGAGCGCGAGCAGTTGCTCCTTCTCCGCCGGGTTGAACCCGGCGGCCGGCTCGTCCAGGCAGAGCAGCTTCGGCTCGGTGGCCAGCGCCCGGGCGATCTCCAGCCGGCGCTGGTCGCCGTAGGAGAGGTTGCGGGCCACCTCGTTCGCCCGGCCCTCGATGCCGACGAAGCGGAGCAGTTCCAGCGACTTCTTCTCCGCCGCCCGCTCCTCCAGAGTGTGCCGGGAGATGCCGAAGATCTTGGCGCAGGTCAGGCGCACCTGCTGCCAGGTCCGGTAGAGCGGGACCTCCGAGTCCACCACCGGCAACTCCTCCGGCTTGGGCTTGACCCGGTAGGAGCGGAAGAGCGCCCCGATCACGCTGGTCTTGTGCCGGGAGTCCGTCCCGACCATCACGTTCTCCAGCGCGGTCATCTCGGGGAAGAGCCGGATGTTCTGGAAGGTACGCGAGATGCCCATCCGGCTGATCTCCGGTGGCTTCCGGCCGCTGACCCGGGCGCCGGCGAAGCGCACCTGGCCCGACGTCGGCTTGAACACCCCGGTCATCACGTTGAAGCAGGTGGTCTTGCCCGCGCCGTTCGGACCGATCAGCCCGAGGATCTCGCCCTCGTGGATCTGGAAGCTGACCTCGTTGAGCGCGACCACGCCGCCGAAGCGGAGCACGACCTGGTCGATCTCGAGCAGCAACCGGCGTGGTCCGGGCTGGCTGGGGATCGCCGGCTCGCGGGCCTCCGTAGAGGTCGTCTCAGACACTGACCTTCGCCTCCTTCGCCCGGTCCTGGAGTTCACGGGCACGCCGCCGGCTGGGGATCAGACCCTGCGGCCGCAGGACCATCACCACCACCATCGCGAAGCCGAACGCCACCCACCGGTAGTCGCTGACGAACCGGAACCGCTCCGGCAGGTACGCCAGCAGCACCGCACCGAACGCGACCCCGACCATGTTGCCCGAACCGCCGACCACCACCATCGCGACGAAGAGGATCGAGAGGGTGGCGTTGAACTGGCTCGGGTCGATGAAGGCGTTCCGGCTGGCGAAGAGGAACCCGGAGAGGCCGCCCAGCGCCGCGCCGATCGCGAAGGCCCAGAGCTTGAACTTGAAGCCGTTCACGCCCATCACGGCGGCCGCGTCCTCGTCCTCCCGGATCGCCAGCCAGGAGCGGCCGACCCGGCTGTTCTCCAGCCGGCGCACGGCGAAGACCATCAGCAGCACGACGGTGATCGCCAGCCAGTACCAGGGCTTGAGGTCCTGGAGACCGAAGATCTTGTTGTCCGCGGACGGCGCGCCCTCCGGCCCGGGGATCGCGGAGATCCCGGCGGCGCCGTTGGTGACCCCGGTGAGGTTACGGGCGACGATCCGGATGATCTCGCCGAAGCCGAGCGTGACGATGGCCAGGTAGTCACCGCGCAGCCGCAGCGTCGGCCAGCCCAATATCACCCCGGAGGTGAGGCTCAGCGCGATCGCCAGCGGGATGCAGATCGCCCACGCCACCGCCCAGGTGGGTTCGAGGTCGAAGGTCCGCTGCATCCACTTGACCACCGGCGAGTTCGTCGAGCCGAACAGCGCCACGCTGTAGGCGCCGATCGCGAAGAACCCGATGTAGCCCAGGTCGAGCAGGCCGGCGAGCCCGACCACCACGTTCAGGCCGATCGCGACCAGGACGTAGATGGCGCAGGTGAAGAGCACGCCCGCCCAGCTGTTGCCGCCGTCGATCGAGTCGGTACGCAGCCAGGTCAGGCCGGGGATGCCGAGCAGGGGAAGGTAGTAGAGGAACGCGATGAACGCGAGGATCCCGACGATCCGCTGCCAGGGCGGCAGTGCGGTCCAGCGGTCGGCGATCCCGGAGAGCGCGGCACGGCGGCGGGCCTCGGTGGCCCGGAGCTTGTCCATCATGCGCGGGCCCTCCCGAGCGACTCGCCGAGCAGACCGGTCGGCCGGAACATCAGCACGACGATGAGCACCACGAACGCCACCACGTCCTCCCAGGCCGAGGTGTAGAGCGTGGCGGCGTAGACCTCGACCAGGCCGAGGAAGAGGCCGCCGAGCAGGGCGCCCCGCAGGTTGCCGATCCCGCCGAGCACCGCGGCGGTGAACGCCTTGAGGCCGAGGACGAAGCCGAGACTGCTCTGGGTGAAGCCGAAGCGGACGCTCCAGAGCAGCGCCGCGGCGCCGGCCATCACCCCGCCGAGCACGAAGATGAGCATGATGACCCGGTCCTGGTTGACCCCCATCAGGGCGGCGGTCTCCGGGTTCTGGGCCACCGCCCGCACGCCGCGGCCGTACCGGGTCCGGTTGATGAACCAGTCCAGCGCCGCCATCATCACCAGAGCGGAGACGAAGACGATCGCCTGCACGTTGGTGATCGCCGTGTCACCGATGGTGAGCAGCGGCTTCTGCTCGATAATCGTCGGCATGCCGACGATCTGGCGCTCCCGACCGAACAGCGTGGGGAAGACGCCGCCGACGAGTCGCGGCAGCAGCAGGCCGAGGATCTCCACCAGCACGAGCGAGAGTCCGATCGCGGTGATGAGGAAGACCAGCGGTGGCGCGTTGCGCTTGCGCAGGGGTTTGTATGCGATGCGTTCCAGTGCCAGCGCGGTACCGCCGGAGGCGACCGCAGCGGCGACCAGACCGATGATGAGGAAGAGGATCGCCTGCCCGGCGGCGGGATGGTCCTGCATCCCGAACGCGGTCCACGCGCCGAGGACGGCGAAGGTACCCACCACGAAGACCTCGGAGTGGGCGAAGTTGATCAGCCGGAGTACGCCGTAGACCAGGGTGTAACCGAGGGCGATCAACGCGTAGATCGCGCCCTTGGAGAGACCGTCGACGGTGTGCTGGCCGAAGTGGCCGAATAGTTCGTCGAAGTTCACAAAAGCTCCTTGCATCGAGCGCGGCCGGGGGGTTCTCCCCCGGCCGCCCTCAAAAAGAACCCGGTCAGCTGATCTTGAGTTCCTGCAGCGCGGTGATCTGCTTGTTCTTCACCTCGTACGCCCAGATCACGACCTTGGTCGGGTCCACGTCGCCCTTGCCGTCGAACTTGATGTACTTCGACACACCCTGCTTGTCGTAGGCCTTGACGAAGTCCAGGATGTCCTTCCGGGTCTGCTTGCCCGCGTCGAACGCGTCCAGGAAGACCTTGGCACCGTCGTAGCCCTCGGCGCCGTACGAACCCGGCGCGATGTTGTACTCCTTCTGGTAGTCCGCCGAGAAGGTGCCGCCGGCCTTGTCGGCGGGCAGGCACGGGCAGGTGATGACGGCGCCCTCGGCACCGCCGGCCGCGCCCTCGGGGAACGCCGGGTCGTAGAGACCGTCCGGACCGATGAACTTCGCGGTCACACCCGCGGCGCGCATCTGACGGACCAGCGGAGCGGCCTCACGGGTGTAGCCGCCGTAGAACAGGTAGTCGGCGCCACTGCTCTTGATCTTGGAGACGGTGGCGTCGAACTGCGACTGCCGCTCCTGGATCTTGTCGGTGGCCACCACCAGCGGGCCGAGCGCCTTGCCGAGCTCGGCGGTGATGCCCGCGCCGTACGCGCTGCCGTCGTCGACGACGAAGACCTTCTGCGCGTTCTGGCCCTTGAGGTAGGTCGCCACCGCGGCGGCCTGGGTGCCGTCGTGACCGACCACCCGGAAGAACGAGGTGTTGCCCTTCTGGGTCAGGTCGATCCGGGTGGCCGACGGGCTCACCATGGCCAGGCCGGCGGCCTGGTAGACCGGCATCGTCGCGTCGCTCTCACCGGAGAAGTGCCCGCCGATCACGCCGAGGAACGACGCGTCGCCCGCGATCTGGCTCGCGAACGGGGTGGCAACGGCGGGGTCGCCCTGGGTGTCGAACTCCTGCAGGGTGACCTGGCAGTCCGGCTTCGCCGCGTTGTGCTGCTTGACGGCGAGCTTGGCGCCGTTCAGCGACGGGATGACCAGACCCGCGTTGTCACCGGTGAACGCACCGAAGATCGCGATCTTGCCGCCACAGGCCTCAGCCTCGGTGCTGCCGCCGCCCGAGTCCTGGCAGCCGGCCGCGGCCACCATAACCGCCGCCAGGGCGGTGGTGCTCAGCGCCCGTACATACTTACGCCTCACGGCTCCTTGACCTCCTCAAGATGCAGGCGACGACGGCCTGGTGGCGGGTAGTGCCGGGATCGGCCCACCCCACCGCCGGACGATTAACGTCCACCTGCGTTACGGCTCGTGATGGCGGAGCGTACCGAGGCTTATTCGGTCAAGGAAAGGTCTGGGGGCCGGGCTTGCCAAACCGTTACGAACACGTGCACACCTTTGACCACAGCCGTAACAACCGAGTCCGGCTACGCCCCTTATCTGACCTGCTGTCCGGTCCCGCCGCACCCGTCTCCGGGGCCTCGACGGGTTACGTTCCGGAGGACAGCCGGGTGCTCCAGACGGCCGCCTCCCGGCCGTCGTCCACGGCCAGCAGCACCTGGTCGGCTACGGCGAACACGCTGACGTCCCGGTTCGCGCCGGCCGGCATCGGCACCGGCCCGGTCACCGGCCGCCAGCCGCGGCCCTCGTCCGCGCCGGACCAGAGCGAGTACGACGCCCCGTCGGAGACGGCGGCGAGCAGCCCGTCCCCGGCCACGGCCAGCGCGCCCACCGCCGGAGCCCCGGCGGAGCCGTGCGTGCCGAATGCGCCGACCGACTCCCAGCCCTGCGGCCCGCGTCGCCAGACACCGAACTCCTTGCCCCGCAGTCCCACCGCCACCGGTGTCCCCGCCAGCATCACGACCCGCTGCAGTTCCTCGTACGCCTCGGTCGCCGGCACCGGATCCCGCTGCCAGGTCCGGCCGTCCGGCGAGGTCCAGCCGAGCGGGTCCCGGTCGATCCGGCCGCCGGGCGGCAGGATGCCGCCGACCATCAGCCAGCCCTGCGGGGTCGCCACCGCGTCGAAGCCCCAGGTCGTGCCCCGTCCGTCGGTGGCTAGCTCCGGCACGCCCTCCATGATCTCGAACTCGCCCGCGTCGGCGGAGACCCAGGAGGCCACCCCGCTGGACCGGTTACCGGCGATCAGGTAGCCCCTCGGACCCGCGACCAGCCGGGCGACGTTAACGGCCGTCGGACCGCCGTACAGCTCGAACCGGGCCTCGACCTCCACCAGGGAGCCGTCGGGGAGCTGCCGCCAGCTGCTCGCCCGGGGATTGCCGTGCGCCCCGCCCGGCTTGTCGCCGAGGATCGCGACCCGGCCGTCGCGGCAGGCCGCCGAGTAGAGCACACTGCGCCGCCCGTAGTAGCCCTTCGGCTCCAGCGACATCGCCGCCCAGGTCACCCCGTCGGTGCTGGTCCAGGCCGCCGGCCGGGTTTCTCCGGCGGCGCCGCCGACCCCGCCGACCGCATACCACCGGCCGGCACAGCCGGTGACGTCCCGCACCATCGGTCGGCCGGGGGTCCCGGCCGGTGCGGGCAGGGTCAGCCGCTGCCACTGCGGCCGGACCGGCTCGGGCGGCGGCTCCGGCGCGGGCTCCGAACAGCCGGCGCCGAGCAGCACGGCCGCGAGGACCATGGCGCCGATGCCACGCCGTCCGGGGAACATCGCCCGAGTGTAAGCCCGGAGTACGACGCCGGTTGCCCCTCGACCGGTCCCGAACAACCCCTCGGCCGGCGGACTCAGCCTGCCTCGGCCGGCTCCGCGCCGGTGCCCTCGGCCAGGATCCGCTCGGCCACCTCGCGCATCGTCATCCGGTGGTCCATGGCGGTGCGCTGGATCCACTTGAACGCCTGCGGCTCGGTCATCCCGTAGGTCGTCATCAGCGCACCCTTGGCCCGCTCCACCGTCTTGCGGATCTCCAGGCGGTCGGTCAGGCCGGCCACCTCGGCCTCCAGAGCGGCGATTTCCGAGTAGCGAGACAGCGCGATCTCGATCGCCGGCACCAGGTCGCTCTTCTGGAACGGCTTGACCAGGTACGCCATCGCGCCGGCCGCCCGCGCCCGCTCCACCAGGTCCCGCTGGCTGAACGCGGTGAGGATGACCACCGGGGCGATCCGGCCACCGGCGATCCGCTCCGCCGCGGCCAGCCCATCCATGATGGGCATCTTGATGTCGAGGATGACGAGGTCGGGCTTCAACTCCTCGGCGAGGCGCACCGCAGTCTCGCCGTCGCCCGCCTCCCCCACCACGTCGTAGCCCTCCTCGACCAGCATTTCGGCCAGGTCCAGCCGGATGAGCGCCTCGTCCTCGGCGATCAACACCCGCCTACGCTCGGTACCAGCCTGAATGTCGGCCACGAGCCCCTACCCCCAACTACATTTCCGACACCTGCCCAGCCGGGTGTCGCCGCCCTCAGCGTAGTGGGTAGTCTTATCGACGCCAGGCCCCTGTAGCCCAACGGCAGAGGCGCGATTCTCAAAAGATCGAAAGTGTGGGTTCGAATCCCACCGGGGGCACTCGACACATACGCGTTTTGCCTGGTCGGGGACAGCTTGAGTGCGGAGCCAGGCACGACGGCTGTCAGGTCGGTGCGGACTGGAGTGTGTCCACGACCGGGCGCCGTGTGGCAACCATCGCCGGGATGGCGGTGAGTGCGGCGATGGCGAGCAGGACCCCGAGTGCGGTGGCGAGCAGCCAGGAACCGGGTGGGTACTGGACCTCGCCGGTGCTGAGGAACGTAACAAGCCCGATGCCGGCCGGGACCCCCACGGCGACGCCGGGTATGGCGGGAAGCAGTTGCGCCACCGCCAGGCCCACGCCGGCCTGTGCGGGCGTGGCACCCAGCGTCCGCGCGACGGCCAGCGGCTGCCGGGCGTCGAGGACCGCGGACCAGGTGCTCACGACGGCGTTGATGAGCGCAAGAGTGCACAGCACGACGGTGAGCAGGAGCGTGGCCTGCTCGCCCCGTTCCCATCGGGGATTGGCGAGCTCCGTGTAGCCGAGGTCGAAGTGCACCACACGGGTGTTGACCAGAAGTATGGCGACGAGTGCGGTCGTGGTGATCAGGGTGTTCACGGTGATCAGCCGGGCCCGGCGCGGCCGGCGCGCGTTGATCCGCACCCCGATCAGCAGGGCGGTGGGCAGCTGCCGCGACAGCCAGATACGCCACCATCGGCGCCGCGGTGGCGTTGCAGCGTCGGCCAGTGCATGGACGGTGCTGGTGGCGGCGGCGCGCACCACTGGTATCAGAGTCGCCGCCACAGCGATCGTGAGGGCGAGGGCCGTGACGGCGATCACCGTGCGGAGCGCGGGTGGCTGGGTGTTGACGGAACCGATGAGTCCGGCGCCGGGGCGGATCAGCACGGGTGCGGCGAACCAGCCCGCGGCCAGGCCCGTGGCGGCGGCGGCGAGCCCGATCACGAGGTACTCGGCGAGGTGGACGGCGGCGATCATGGCAGGTCCGGCGCCGACGGCCTTGAGCAGCCCCACCCGGCGGCGCTGGCCGATGATCCGGCCCGCGACGATGCCGGCGACGCCGGCCAGCGCAAGGCCGCTGAGCAGCCAACTGCCGACGAGCAGCGCTATCCGCGCGTCGCTGTACAGCCGACCGTTGAGGTGGCCGATCGCCTGCCAGGTGGTGAGTTGGTCGCCGACGGGGTACGTGGTGCTGGCCGCCGGGTCGGCGAGTTTGAGATTGAGGGTGTACGACAGCGGCTGGCCGCCCGCGAGCCTGGCCATGTCGCTGCGGTCGACCCAGACCAGGCCGCCGCGCTCGACCAGGACGCTGCCCGGGTAGTGCCACCCGGCGTACGGATACGTCGCTCTCGCGGCGGTGACCGCGGTCCCGTTCACGCGCAGCGGATGGCCGTCGACGCTGACCGTGTCGCCGGCACGGATGCCGAGGGCCTCGGCGAAGGCACGCTCGACGACCACGCCGCCGGGGCGTACCCAGGTGCCGTCGGTCACGGCGGGCCGGTCGATCGATACGGGTGCGCTGTCCCGGCCCTCGACGACGGCGTGCGCGGACTTGCCGCCGGCCGTCATCGTCAGGTAGGCGATCGGGAAGGGGCCGCTGTGATCGGTGACGCCGGCCGCGGTGGTCAGCGATGCGAGCTCGTCCAACGCGGCCTGACCGGTGGCCCGGGGTGTCACGATCACGTCCGGGCCGGCGGTGGCGGTCCGGGTCTGCTGGTACGGCCGGTCGGCGATGTCGTTGAGGGTGAGGCCGAGGGTCAGCGTGGCGGTGGCGGCGGTGACGGCGACCAGGAGCAGGACGGTTTCGGTCCGGCGGCGACGCAGATCCCGCATCAGCAGCCGGCACACGAGCAGGAGGCGGCCGGACATGTCAGCGCCGCCCGTCGTAGACGGTGCCGGCAGCGATGCTGGCGAATCGGTTGTCGTCGGCGAACGCCCCGTCGCGCATGGAGATCACCCGGTCGGCGACCGCGGTGATGCGGGCGTCGTGGGTGACCACCACGAGGGTCTGTCCCGCGGCGCGCAACGCCTCGAACAGCCGCAGTACCTCCAGGGTGGCGGAGCTGTCCAGGTTGCCGGTGGGTTCGTCGGCCAGCACGACCAGCGGCTCGTTGCTCAACGCGCGGGCGATGGCGACCCGCTGGCGCTGCCCACCGGACAGCGCCGAGGGCAGGTGCGCGGCGCGGTCGGCCAGCCCGACCCGGTCCAGCAGGTACATCGCCCGCTTGCGGGCCCGCCCCGGTGACTGGCCGGCCAGCAGCGCGGCCAGCTCGACGTTCTCCACCGCGGTGAGCTCGTCCATGAGATGAAACGACTGGAAGACGAACCCGACGCTGTCGCGCCGCAGCCGGGCCAGGGCCCGCTCGCTCATCGTGTCGATCCGGTGCTCGGCCAGCCACACCTGCCCACCGGTCGGGCGTTGCAGCCC
The DNA here is from genome assembly GCF_039649625.1 of Plantactinospora sp. ZYX-F-223. Lineage (NCBI taxonomy): Bacteria > Bacillati > Actinomycetota > Actinomycetes > Micromonosporales > Micromonosporaceae > Plantactinospora > Plantactinospora sp. ZYX-F-223. The sequence goes on from NZ_JBDJAV010000046.1 coordinate 22,319, forward strand.
GCCGAGCAGGTGCAGCAGGGTGGACTTGCCACAGCCGCTCGGCCCCATGATCGCTAACGTCTGTCCGGCGGGCACGTCCAGGTCGACCTCGTCGACCGCGCGTACCAGCGTGTTGTTCGAGCCGTACCGTCTGGTCAGCCCACGGGCCCGCAGCGCCATCGATCCGGTCATGCCTCCGCCTTCCGCCCAGTCCGATCACGCTCAGCCCACATGCGCTCGCCTGCCTCCAGCCACTCCAGGTCGGCCCGCAGCCGCAGCACGACGCCCTCCAGCAGCACCCCGGCAACCGGATCCACCGAACGGTCCGGCGCCGCGCGCTGGGTGTCACGCAGCCGGCGCAGCACCTCGCGTCGCTGCGCATCGACCAGCGCCACGGGATCAGCAAGCCGGCCGGCCGCGGCGGCCACCCCAGCTCCAGGTTCTTCCTCGTCGATGAACCCTCTCATGGAGACCTCGCGGCTTGGTCGACAGGACGGCACGGACGCCGTAACTCGACGCGAAGTCGCCGCCGCCGCTCAGCTCGACATGGTCGCCGGGGTAACCGGCGCCCTGACCCATCAGCGCCTTCATCGTCTTGCCCTTGACCCCGGACCTGGTACGACGAGGTGGGAGACCCCGGCGGCCGCCGGTCCGGACCCCGTCCGGACCGGCGGCCCGGCGGACCCCACGGGGAGGTGGAGAGGTTCAATACTGAGCCGCCATGGACGCGTGCCGCGCCGTCGTTCAGCACCTTCCTGACCCGTCGCTCAGGAGATCGTGCTGACCAGGTGGGCGACGGTCCGGGCGATCGCGTCCCGCGCCGGTGCCAGGTATTTCCGCGGGTCCAGGACCGGCGCGGCCGCCAGCTCGGCCCGGACCGCCTCGGTGAAGGCGACGTTCAGGATGGTGCCGACGTTGATTTTCACGATCCCGGCCCGCACGGCCCGGACCAGGTCGTCGTCGGGGACGCCGGAGGAGCCGTGCAGCACCAGCGGCACCGGCAGCGTCTCCCGGAGTCGGCCGATGAGCGCGAAGTCGAGCGCGGCGGTCCGGTCGGTCATCGCATGGGAGCTGCCCACCGCCACCGCCAACGCGTCGACCCCGGTCGCGGCGACGAACTCGGCCGCCTCGGCCGGATCGGTACGGACCCCCGGGGCGTGTGCGCCGTCCTTGCCACCGACCTCACCCAGCTCCGCCTCCAACCACAGGCCGCGCGCGTGCGCCCAGCCGACCGCCTCCACTGTGGCGCTGACGTTGGCGGTGTAGTCGAGTCTCGACGCGTCGAACATCGCCGAGCTGATCCCGGTCCCCTCCGCGGCGTGTAGCAGGTCCCGGCTCTGCACGTGGTCGAGGTGTACGGCCACCGGCACGGCGGCGAGTTCGGCCACCGCGGTGACGGCGGCGGCGATCGGGGCGAGCCGGCCGTGGTGGAAGCGAACGGCGTTCTCGCTGATCTGGAGGATCACGCCCCGGCCGGCCTGCTCGGCTCCGGCGACGATTCCTTCGGCGTGCTCCAGCGTGATCACGTTGAAGGCGGCGATCGCCGTGTTCGCGGCACGGGCGCGGTCGACCAGTTGGCCGGTGGCGGTAAGGGGCATCCGGTGCTCCATTTTCCGTGGGGGGTGCCAGAGTGAACCTTTTTCAACCTCCCCTTGCGGTCCGGCGGACCGCAAGGTCGGACGCGGTGCGTGAGCGCCGCGCGGTCCAGGTTGAAAAAGGTTCAGTGGTGCCAGCCCTTGACAGCTTTCCCGATCGAAAACAAGTATTCCCATCCTTGAACAACCGGCTGGCACCGCATCAGCGGGAGGTGACGAGGTGGCAGTTGCACTGCTCGTCGGCCTCGACGTCGGCACCACGACCAGCAAGGCCGTGGTCTTCACCGACACGGGTGAGCCGCTGTCCCAGGCCTCGGCGGCCACGCCCTGGACAGCCACCCGAACCGGCGCCGAACTCGACGCGACCGCCCTGCTCGGCTCCGCCCTAGCGGCCCTGGCCGGCGCGCTGGCCGCCGCCCCGCCCGGTCCGGTCGCCGGACTCGGCGTGGCGAGCCTGGGCGAATCCGGAGTGCTGCTGGACCGGTCCGGCGCTCCGGTCGGCCCGGTCGTCGCCTGGCACGACACCCGGGACGAGACGGAACTGGCCGACCTGTACGCCCGGATCGGCCCGGAGAGCTTCGCCCGCACCACCGGGCTGCCGCTGCGGCAACAGTGGGCGCTCACCAAGCACCGCTGGCTGCTCACCCACCATCCGGAGACCCGGACCGCCGTGCGCCGGCTCAACATCGCCGAGTGGGTGGTCCGCAGGCTCGGCGGTGCGGAGGCCGCCGAACAGTCCCTCGCCTCCCGGACCGGCTGGCTCCGGCTCGACGACCGGGACTGGTGGCCCGAGGCGCTGGAGTGGTCGGGGGCGCGCGCCTCGCTGATGCCCGAGGTGGTGACCGCCGGAACCGCGCTCGGCACCGTCGGCGCGGGGGGCCGACTCGACCGGCTCACCGGAGCCACGCTCACCGTCTGCGGCCACGACCACCAGGTCGCCGCGATCGGCGCCGGCGCGGTACGCCCCGGCGACGAACTGGACTCCTGTGGTACGGCGGAGGCACTGGTCCGGTCGGTCCCGCCGGGCCTGGCCCCGGAGACCGTCGCCGGGCTGGTCGCCGCCGGGGTCACCGTCGGGTGGCACGCCCTGGCCGATCGCTGGTGCCTGCTCGGCGCCACCACCGGAGGACTGGTGCTGCAACGGGTGCTCGCCGGACTCGGCCTGGACCGTGCCGACCTGACCCGAATCGACACCCTCGCCGAGCAGGTCCAGCCGGGCCGGGTCGGGGTGCGAATCACCGACGAGGGCCGGTCGGTGGTCGTACCGGCGGGGGAAGCCGCCGAGCCGGCGGAGATCTGGCGGGCGGCGCTGGAGACGGTCACCGACGAGATCGGCGTCATCCACGACGCGATGACCGCGTACAGCGGTGACCACCACGACCTCGTCGCCGTCGGCGGCTGGTCGCGCAGCGACGCGCTGATGGCGGCCAAGGCCCGCCGGCTCGGCCCGGTACGCCGTTCCCCGGTCGTCGAGGCGGGGGCGCGCGGCGCCGCTCTGCTGGCCGGGCTCTCGGCCGGGGTCTACGGCAGCGTGGACGACTTCCCGGACGCCCCCGGTACCCCGGCAGGAGTGCACTCCGGCGACACCGTGGCCGGGGGGCGGTGGTGAGGCAGCGATCGCCCGAGCCGGCCTGGCCCGGCCGGCACGTGGAGTACCTGTGATTCTCACCCTGACCCCCAACCCGAGCGTCGACCGGACGGTTTTCATCGACGCCCTACCCCGTGGGACGGTGATCCGCAGCCGTCGCGGCTGGAACGAACCCAGCGGCAAGGGCGTCAACGTCGCGCTGGCCCTGCAACGCCACGGCCGACCGGTCACCGCCGTCCTGCCGGTGGGCGGTTCGGTCGGCGCCCAGCTCTCCGAGATGCTCCGGCTGGCCGGACTGCCCGTTCGGGAAGTGCCGGTGCGGGGTGAGATCCGCAGCAACATCAGCCTGGTCGAGCCGGACGGCACCGTCACCAAGGTGAACGAGCCCGGTCCCGAGCTGGACGCCGGGGAGACCGAGGCGCTGGTGCGCGCAGTCCTGGACAACCTCGCCGGCGTCACCTGGCTGGCCTGCTGCGGCAGCCTGCCCGACGGCGTACCGCCGGACCTGTACGCCAAACTGGCCGAGGCGGCCCGGTCCCGCGGGGTCCGGGTCGCGGTCGACACCTCCGGCGAGCCGCTGCGGGCCAGCCTCGCCGGCCGACCCGACCTGGTCAAACCGAACTCTTCCGAGCTGGCCCACCTGGTCGGCCGGCCACTGCGGACGTTCGGCGACGTGATCGACGCGGCGCTCCAGGTCCGCAAGCTCGGCGCCGGCGCGGTGCTGGCCAGCCTCGGCATCGACGGCGCACTGCTGGTCGAGGCCGCCGAGGTACGGCACGCCGAGGCGCGGGTGCCCCGAGTGGTCAGCGCCGTCGGTGCCGGTGACGCCGCCCTGGCCGGCTTCCTGCACGGCGGCGGGACGGGCATCGCCGCGCTCCGTACCGCCGTGGCCTGGGGCACGGCCGCCGTCCAGCACGAGGGAACGCTCTTCTCCGCTGCCGGCCCGGATCAGGCGGTGCTGGTGAGCGGCGACGTCGACCCGGGCCGGCCGCTACGGGATCCCGACGCCGTCCTCGCCCGGGCCGAACCCGTCACCCGGCCCGCCTGACCGGGGCGGCGCCGTCCGCTCCGGACGGTGGCGCCGCGCTGAGCCACCGGGCCCGCCCCCGGGTCGGCTACCGGCGGCGGGCGACCAGTACCGCGTCGGAGATGGTGATCTCGCGTCCCTCCTGGTCCACCACCGGCCGGGGCCGGGTCTCGGCGGCCAGCACCGTCCAGGCGGTCGGGTCGAGCCCGGACGCGACCTCCTCGGCGGTGTACATCATGTCCGGGAAGTGCATCCGGTGTGCCGAGGTACGCAGATCGGACGGGTGGTGCCCGACGATCAGCAGGGTGCCGCCGGGGGCCACCGCGGCGGCGAGCCGGCCGAACACCTCCCGTCGGGTCTCGCCGGGCAGGTGCATGAACTGCGCGGAGACCAGGTCGTACCGGCCCTCGGCCGGCGGCTGCTCGCGCAGGTCCGCGTGCCGCCACTCGATCCGGCCGGCGACCTCGGCACCGGCCGCCTCGGCGTGCGCGGCGGCCCGGCCGAGTGCCGTGGTCGAGATGTCCACCCCGGTCACCTGCCAGCCCCGCTCGGCGAGCCAGATGGCGTCGGCGCCCTCTCCGCTGCCGACGTCGAGCGCCCGGCCCGGCGCCAGCCCGGCCGCCTCGGCCACGAGTTGCGGGTTGGGGCGGCCGCTCCAGATCGCCGGGCGGGCCTGGTAGCGCTCCTCCCAGCCCTCCTGCTCGAACATCGTGCGCACCTGGTGCCGGTAGGACTCGACGGCGTTGCGAGTCTCCTCGGCGACCAGGTCGATGTTGATCTGCGCACCGGCCATCAGGCCGGACGCGGCGGCCGAGATCACCTGGGCGCGTACGTCCGCCACGTTGCCCGCCACCCAGACCCCGGGCACCGCCAGCCCGCTCGGGTCGGCCGGGATCTGGCTGCCGACGACGTGCCCGCCCATCTCCACGTCGACCGGCTTGACCCCGAGCGACTCCAGCAGGCCGGCCCGGGCGGTGAACCGGGGCGCGACCACGAGGGCGTCGAGCGCGACGACCTCGCCCGAGGCCAGGCGTACCCCGGTGAGCTGGTCGTCGGCGATCTCCAGCCCGGCGACCGGGCCGGGGACCACGGGAATGGCCCGCGCGGCGAGCTGTTCGGCGTCGGGGGGTTCCAGTGTCGGGGCCTCGTGCGTCAGCAGCATCACCTGGGGGCTCCACTGCCGCCACAGGTTCACCTGGTGCACCGCCATGGCGGTCGGCCCGGTCACCAGTACGCCGATCCGCCGGTCGCGCACCTCCCAGCCGTGGCAGTACGGGCAGTGCAGCACGTCGCGGCCCCACCGCTGCACCAGCCCGGGCAGCTCGGGCAGTTCGTCGACCAGGCCGGTCGTCACCAGCAGCCGTCGGGCCCGCAGTTCGGTGCCGCCGTCCAGGGTCAGCCGGAAACCGTCGCCGTCCCGGGCGGCCGTCTCGACCCGACCGGTGCGGATCTCGCCGCCGTACCGGGTCACCTCGGCACGCCCGTCCGCCACCAGCTCCGCCGGAGGTGTGTTCTCCCGGCCCAGGTAGTTGTGCACCCGGTCGGCCGGTGCGTTGCGCGGCTCCCCGGCGTCCACCACCAGCACCGACCGCCGGGCCCGGGCCAGCGCCAGCGCTCCGGCCAGCCCGGCGGCGCCGCCACCGACCACCACCACGTCGTATGTCTTCTCCACGCTGCGCTCCCCTTCCTCGCACGGTACGCCTCCACGGTGCGGCGCGTTGGGACGGTCAGCAACTATCCTTGCCGGTATGGCAAAGGACGAATTCGCGTTGACCTCGGTCGGCCCCCGGCTGCGGGAGCTGCGCAGGCAGCGGGGCAATACGCTCACCCAGCTCGCCGAGTTCACCGGCATCTCGGTGAGTACCCTGTCCCGGCTGGAGTCCGGCGGCCGCAAGCCGACCCTGGAGTTGCTGCTGCCGCTCGCCCGGGCCTTCCAGGTCTCCCTCGACGAACTGGTCGACGCGCCCGCCACCGCGGACCCCCGGGTGCATCCCCGGCCGATCGTCCGGCACGGCATCACGTTCCTCCCGCTGACCCGCCGGCCGGGCGGTTTGCAGGCGTTCAAGCAGATCCTCCCGCCGAACACTCCGGGCGGCGAGCCGGAACAGCAGACCCACGAGGGCTACGAGTGGCTCTACGTGCTCTCCGGGCGGCTGCGCCTGCTGCTCGGCGAGCACGACCTGATCCTGACCCCGGGCGAGGTCGCCGAGTTCGACACCCGGGTCCCGCACCACGTCTCCAACCCCGGCCCCGGGGTCACCGAGGTCCTCTCCCTCTTCGGACCGCAGGGCGAACGCCTGCACGTCCGGGCCCGCCCGACGGCACGCTGAGCCGGGCCGCCCAGCCGGGCCCGCCGGTCGGTGTTCGGGGCGGTCAGAGTGGCGAGGCGGGGGGTTTCGGCTGGCGGCCCCGGGTCCGGGCCAGGTCGTGCAGGGCGATGCCCAGCAGGATCGTGCTCACGGTGCCGGCCACGGCCAGCGGCGGCACGAAGAGCATGCCCGGCGCCGCCGCCACCAGCGCGACGATGCCGAGCAGCCGGGACCGGAGGACCGTGCCGAAGACCTCGTACCCGAACCGGGCCCGGCCGGCAAGGAAGAGCAACGGGCCGCCGACGATGACCCCGACCCAGGCGCCGTCGGTGTGCCCGAGCGGCCGGGCCACCACGAGTTCGTACCCGACCGCGGTGGTGACCACCCCGGCCACGATCACCAGGTGGGTGTAGGTGGCCGACCAGGCGAACCGGGCCGGGTCGCGGGCGGTGCCGAAGGCCGCGGCCAGCAGGAACCCGGCCTGGAAGAAGTAGACGCGCCAGAGCAGCACGGTGGTGGTGAAGGCGATCAGGAAAGCGGCCGACTGGGCGGCGGTGAAGTCGCCGCCGCTGAACGCGAACCCGGTGACCAGGATCGACTCGCCGAGCGCGATCAGGAAGAACTGCTGGTACCGCTCGGCGATGTGCTCGCCCGCGAAGGCCCATTCCGGGCTCGTCGACGAGCCCAGCCGGGGGGTGGGCCAGCGCAGCAGGTGGCCTAGATAGTCGGCGACCAGCGCCAGGCCCCAGAGCAGCAGCCGGAGGTCGCCGGTGACGAGTGCCCCGACGATCCAGAGCGGGGCGGTGCAGAGTACCCAGAAGACCAGCCGGACGGAGATCCGCTGCCGGGGGTCGCCGCGCAGGGTCAGCCCCAGCACGAACGGCCGGCCGAACTGGAGCAGTACGTAGGCGAGCGCGAACATCAGCCCGTGCCCGCCGAACGCCTGGGGTACGGCGACCGCCATCACCATCGAGCCGAACATGGTGACCACCACGACGCCCTGGACCAGCGGCCGTTCCGGGTCGAAGCGGCTGGTCATCAGGGTGGTCATCGACCAGAGCAGCCAGAGGGTCAGCAGCAGCACCAGCGCGCGCAGCGCCTCGAGGAAGACCTCCTGGTCGAGTTGGGTGAGGTCGTGCACCAGCCGCTGCGAGACCCGGGTCAGCGCGAAGACGTAGACCAGGTCCAGGAAGAGTTCCAGGAAGGTCGCCCGTGGCGAGCTTTCCTCTCTCCGCAGCAGTTCCGCCCCGCCACCGAGTACCATCCGCCCGCCTGTTTTCCCCCGCTCCGGGACACTGCCGTCGAAGGCTCACGTCTCCTGCCAGAGGATTACCACGGGGCGCCGGTCCCGGGAGCGGGGCCGGGCAAACCCGTCCGGCGAGACGCGGGAAATCCGCCGGTGAAGGCGCCGCCCGGAAGAAATCCGGTCCGTCGCCGGTTGCCGCACGTGTGATCGACGTACCGTTGTCTGTCCTTGACCTCGCACCGGTCGCCGCCGGCACCACCGCCGGCGCGGCCCTGCGGCACACCACCGAACTCGCCCGGCGCACCGAGGAACTCGGCTATCACCGGTTCTGGGTGGCCGAACACCACAACATGCCGGCGATCGCCAGCTCCGCCCCGGCGGTGTTGATCGCCCACGTGGCGGCGGCCACCTCGACCATCCGGGTCGGGTCCGGCGGGGTGATGCTGCCCAACCACGCGCCGCTGGTGGTGGCCGAGCAGTTCGGCACGCTGGAGGCGCTGCACCCGGGCCGGATCGACCTCGGCATCGGCCGGGCGCCCGGCACCGACCAGCCGACCGCGCTGGCGCTGCGCCGGACCATGGCGGGGCTGTCGGCCGAGAACTTCCCGGAGGAGCTGGACGACCTGGTCAACTACTTCACCGGGGAGCGGCCGGGCCCGATCACCGCCACCCCGGGCCAGGGTGACCGGCCGGAGATCTGGCTGCTCGGCTCCAGCGGGTTCAGCGCCCAACTCGCCGGGCTGCTCGGCCTGCCGTTCTCCTTCGCGCACCACTTCAGCGCGGCGAACACCCTGCCGGCGCTGGCCCTCTACCGGCAGAGCTTCCGGCCGTCGCGCTGGCTGGACCGGCCGTACGCGATGGTGGCGGTCAACGCGGTCTGCGCCGAGGACGACGAACGGGCGGAGTGGCTCTCCGGCCCGGCCTCGCTGTCCTTCCTGCGGCTGCGTACCGGCCGGCCGGCCCCGCTGGCCACCCCGGAGGAGGCGGCGGCGTACCCGTACACCGAGTTGGAGCGGCAGTTCGTGCTCGAACGGCGGGAGGGGCAGGCGCTCGGTTCGCCGGAGACGGTACGCCGGCAGCTCACCGACCTGCAGGCCCGGACCGGGGCCGACGAGTTGATGATCACCACCCTGGTTTACGACATAGCCGACCGGGTGCGCTCGTACGAGCTGATCGCGGAGAAGGTCGCCGGCGGGCTCCGCCGGCAGGGCTGACCGGCCCGGCGATCTCCATGGCGAGGCCGGTCGCGATCTCCATGGCGAGGCCGGTCGCGGCGGTGACCGTGACCGGCGTCACGCCGAATCGAGGTCGCGAAACACACTCTTCACCGTGCCGTCATCGGCGCGCACCGGAAGCGGCCTAATGTTCTTACCGGTGGTGGTTCGACAAGCGCGATCGGGACGGGTCGCGTGATGTCGCGGTGTGTGCCGCACCGGCACGCGGGGAGATGAGCGACCCCGCGGGCCGGTGCGGCTTCGCGTTTCCGGGCCCTATCGTTTCCGGATCCTGATCCGGGCTACCGAAGATAGATCGACGGTGCCGGCGGGGTGGACATGCCGTTCCCGATGAAGAAGCTCGGATGCGGCGGCTGGTTGTAGGCGGTGTTCTGCCAGGCGATCGCCACCCGGTACATCGGGTCGTGCATCAGGGTGTGAATCCGGGTGCTGGTCTCGGTCGGCGTGCTGTAGATCCGCAGCGCGCCGTTGTCGCTGGTCCGCCAGATCACCTCCTCGCGCCAGTCGCCGAGGATGTCCGCCGAGAGCGCCGGGGTGGCCTTGGTGCCGTTGTTCGACGCCACCCCGCTGCCGTTGAGCAGCCGGGTGTCGGAGCTGGTGCCGTACTTGTCGATCCGGGTCTGGTCCAGCAGCTCCCGGACCGGGTCGCCGTCCCACCAGATCAGGAAGTTCGCCGACGACGGCTTGCGGCCGACGTTCGACCCGCTCGGGCTGCGCAGCCCGTCGGCCGCCGACGACCAGGACTCCGCCCCGGCGCTGCCGGCGTGGACGTCCCCGGCCACGCCCCGGCCGTTGTCCCCGGCCGGCGAGGTGGACCAGTAGACCTGCCCGGTACGCGCGTTGGCGAACCAGGACGACGGACTGGACGAGTTCTCGCTGACCTTGAAGTACTCCAACCCTGAGCGGCTCGGGTCGAGGTCGCCGAGGTGGGCCGCGTCGCCGTGCCCGTGCCCGGTGTTCCACAGCGGGGAGCCGTTGTCGTTGATCGCCATCGCTCCGTACAGGATCTCGTCCCGGCCGTCGGCGTCCACGTCGCCGACGGTCAGCGCGTGGTTGCCCTGGCCGGCGTACTGCGAACCGGCCGAGTTGGAGTCGAAGGTCCAGCGCCGGGTCAGCGAGCCGTTGCGGAAGTCCCAGGCGACGACGACGCTGCGGGTGTAGTAGCCGCGCGCCATGATCAGTGAGGGTCGCTGCCCGTCCAGGTACGCCGTTCCGGCGAGGAACCGGTCCACCCGGTTGCCGTAGTCGTCGCCCCAGGACGAGACGTTGCCCCGGGCCGGCTCGTAGTTGACCGTCGAGCGCACCGCGCCGGTCTGCCCGTCGAACATGGTCAGAAACTCCGGCCCGGCCAGCACGTAGCCACTGGAGTTGCGGTGGTCCGCCGAGGAGGAGCCGATCACCTGGCCGGTGCCGGAGCGGGTGCCGTCGGCCGTCTTCATCGCCACCTCGGCGCGGCCGTCGCCGTCGTAGTCGTACACCTGGAACTGGGTGTAGTGCGCGCCGGCCCGGATGTTGCGGCCCAGGTCGATCCGCCACAGCCGGGTGCCGGTCAGGGTGTACGCGTCGACGTACACGTTGCCGGTGTAGCCGGACTGCGAGTTGTCCTTGGCGTTCGACGGATCCCACTTGAGCACGATCTCGTACCGGCCGTCGCCGTCCAGGTCACCGACGGAGGCGTCGTTCGCCACGTAGCTGTACGCCTCCCCGGAGGGTGTCGTGCCGCCGGGCGGCACCTGGAGCCGTACGTCGAGATAGCCGCTGCCGAACTGGAGCGCCGGCGCCGAGGCCGCCTGCTCGGTCCCGTTCACCACCGCCCGCACCGTGTACGCCGACCCGGCGGCGGCGCCCGAGTCGAGATAGTTGGTGGCGCCGGTGATCGGGGTGGAGTTGACCCGGGTCGAGCCCCGGTAGAGGTTGAACGACACGCCGGAGGTCTCGGTGCCGAGCAGCCGCCAGGAGACCAGGTTGGCGCTGCCGGAGCGGACGCTGACCAGGCCCCGGTCGAGGTTCTCGACCTGCTTGGCCCCGGCCGGCGGGTTGGTCGGCGGCGGTGTGGTCACCGGCGGGGTGGTCGCCGGAGGGGTGCCGGTGGGCGGTCCGCCCGGCGTGGTCGCGGTCGGCGCCACCGCACCGGTGCAGGTGGTGCCGTTCATCGCGAAGCTCGCCGGCACCGGGTTGCTGCCGTTCCACGAGCCGTTGAAGCCGAACGTGGCGCTGGCGCCGGTGCCGAGTGCGCCGTTGTAGCTGACGTTGCTGGCCGTCACCTGGCCGCCGCTCTGACTGACCGTGGCGTTCCAGGCCTGGGTGACCTGCTGGCCGGCGCCGTACGACCAGGTCAGGCTCCAACCGGTGACCGGGTCACCGAGGTTGGTGAGGCTGACGCTGGCGCCGAAGCCGCCCTGCCATTGGTTCGTCACCTGGTAGTCGACCCGGCAACCGGCGGCGGCGGCCGAGGCGACCACCGTGAAGGTGCCGGTCGCGGCGAGCGCGGCGGCCGCGGTGGCGGCGAGCAGGGTACGGCGACGTGCTGAGATACGCATGATCAACTCCGTTGGGGGCGGGGCGCGGTACCGGGTTTCGCCAGCCCGACCGGGGATGGCCATGCCGTACCGACCCTGCCCTGGGGCCGGCCGGACCCGAACCGCGGGAGGGCGGCCGAAATGGAACAGTTCAACGGCAACCCGACAACGGGGGAACGGCTTCCTGCGCACCTGAATGCTAGGGCAACCGCTTTCCGGTACACAACATCGAGCCCGGTCGGTTTAAAGGTTTCAGCCCGCCCGGCGCCGCCACCGGAGCGTCCCGCCGGCCCGGCCGTGGGCCGGCACCCGGCGACGAACTCGCTCGCGACGGTCGAGGCGGGCTGACTAGGCTCGGTCGGTGCCCACCCTCATCCGGCAGCTCGAAGCCGACGACCTGGCCGCGGCCGGCGAGTTGGGCCGGCTGGCCTTCGGCTCCGCCCCGTCCACCGCAGCACCGTCGACCGATCCCCGGCCGGGCGTCACCGGCTACGGCGCGTTCGACCCGGACGGCCGGCTGGTCGGCAAGGCGGTCGACCTGCACCACGAGCAGTGGTGGGCCGGCCGCCGGGTCTCCGCGGCGGACGTCGGCGGAGTCGCGGTGCTGCCCGAGGCGCGCGGCCGGGGCGTGGCCCTGGCGCTGCTCCGCGAGCTGCTCCGGGGTGCCCGCGAGCGGGGTGCCGCGATCAGCGCGCTCTATCCGACGGTCACCGGGCCGTACCGGCGGGCCGGCTGGGAGGTGACCGGCGCCCTGCGCGCCGTCGACCTGCCCACCGTGGCGCTGCCCCGGCACCGGCCGGCACCCGGGTTGACGGTCCGGCCCGGCGGTCCCGCCGATCTCGCCGCCACGGCCGACCTGTACGAGCGGATCGTCCGGCACCGCTGCGGCCTGCTCACCCGCCGGGGCGGGGTCTTCGACCGGAACCAGCCTCCGACGGCGCTGCCGGACGGGGTGGACGGGCTCACCCTGGTCGAGCAGGACGGCCGGCTGGTCGGGTACGCGAGCTGGCAGCGCGGTCGCGGCTACGACCAGCACGCCGTACTGACCGTCGAGGAGGTGCTGGCCAGCACGCCCGAGGCGGCCCGCGAACTGGTCGGCGTACTCGCGAGCTGGCAGAGCGTCACCCCGACCGTCCGGCTCTGGCCGCTGGGCACCGACGCGGTCGCCGCCAACCTGCCGCTGGAGCAGGCCCGGCAGCACGAGCAGCGGATCTGGATGCACCGGCCGGTCGACGTGGTCCGGGCGGTACGCAGCCGGGGCTGGCCGGCACACGTGCGCGGTCGGGTCGACTTCGCACTGACCGACGAGATCGCGCCGTGGAACTCCGGCAGTTGGCGGCTGGAGGTCGACGGCGGTGGTGCCGAACTGCACCGGATCCCCGAGGAGCCCCCGACCCAGCTCTCGGTACGCGGCTTCGCGCTGCTCTACACCGGTGCCGCCGACGGGTACGCGGTCGCCGAGGCCGGCCTGCTGCGCTGCCCCGCCGGCACCGACCCGGGCGCGCTCGACCTGCTCGGCGCCGGCCACCGGGCCGAACTGCTCGACTACTTCTGAGCGCTACCCGCCACTCCGGGCCGTACGGGTGGGTCAGCTCCCGCCCCCGCCGGTCAGCATCGGGACCAGCACCAGCCCGCCGCAGCAGATCAGGCCGACCACGCCGAAGCTGATCAGGGCGATGCTGTAGTTCGACCACATGCCGAACTTCGTCACGTCGGTACCCAGCCCGTCGTGCACCCGGTTGCGCCACCCGCCGAACCGGAACGACAACTGGTGCCCGGCACCCGGCTGTACGACGACCCTCGTGGTCATCATCGGGATGCCGAACAGGTCGGTGTACTTGACCTCGTGCTCCCCGGCCGGCACCGCGATGTGGAAGGTGCCCTCCGCCATTCCGGAGACCTCACGCCCATCGATCTTCAGCTTGCAGGTGCTCGGCGCGGGCACGAGGTAGGGCCCCCGGTTCGCCGAGACGATCAGCGCGCCCCAGCCCGGCGGCAGCGGGACCGGGTACGGGTAGGCGGCCAGGGCCATGCCCGGCGGTGGGACCGAGGGATATGCCATCGATGCATAGTGGCATACCCGGCGGCGGAGGCTGGCCGGGCATACCCGCGGGTGAACTGCCCGGACCGGAGCCGCCGGGCTACGGGAGGCACCTCAACGGCCCTATCCTAACCCGCTTCCTACTGCGACTGCCGGCCTCCGCCCCGCCGCTCGACACGCGCACGCCAGGCGGGCCAGCCTGCCGAGACCGATGAAAGTTCATTGGGGTCGAGCTGGGGCTCGATGAAGTGCTTCTCTATGAACTTGTAGAGCAGTCCACCCAGGTCGTCACGAACTTGATCACTAATGTCGGTCGTCGTGTAGGACTCGATCGCGGCCATCCGAAGATAGATACGCTTGCGATCGAGTTCGGCGCGTCGATGGTTGTGTGACTCGATTGAGGCGTAGGTGAACAGAAGCGCGAGTGGCAGCATCGGCACCGCGATCTGATACCACGCCAGGTTCGGCACCGCGACGACGAAATAGACCGCCAGGCCCACCGCCGTGACGAGGATTGCGACGGCGAACCGTCGCCATCGATTCGCTTGGCGGCGATGGTGGTCCGCGTCGTCGGCGTACCGGCCGAACAGGGTCGCGCTGCGCACCAACTTGACGAGGCCCTCCGCCTCTTGCCGCAGTTGGCGTATCATCTCCACGTCGGCGTCCGCGCCGTCCCGCACGGAAGCGCCGGCCAGCACGTACTCGTGCTTGAGGTTCGTCAGCCACTCCCGGAGTTCCGCGACCTCTACTTTCATCGCGAGCACCTCGTCGACGCCCGATCCGTGGTCGCTCACTGCCGTCGAGGCGTTCGCCGTCTCCTCACCGCTCACCCGTCCCTCCTCAATCCCGAGGCGATGTTCCTGCCCACGTACAGGAGCGTCGCCCCCAGTAGCGCCACACCCGCCACCATCGCGGGCCAGGTGGCCGCCAGGCTCTGCGATTCCAGCACGAACCAGCACAGCGAGGCGGTCGTGAGAATGCTGGCGAATGCGACCGAGGCGAGTGTGACGACCTCAAACTGGAGAAGACTCTGCGGAGTCCTGAAGGACCGGTTCCGGTCGTCCAGTTCCTGGTAGATCCAGGCGACAGGACGCCGCACGACAAACGCGGCAACCGGGCACCAGGCCGCGTAGACACCGAGGACACCGAGCCACAGCACCGTCCCGGGCACCACCTCCGCGCCCGCGTTACCCACCAGTTCGACCCGGCGCGCCGGTGCGGCGAGGTCGAGGAAGACCAGGGTGGTGATGGTGATCCCGGTGGTGAGGATGGTCAGGAGGAACGCCTTGGCGTACCGGAGAACGAGAACCCTGAGCAACAGGTTGTGACGCGCCAGCGATGCCTCCATCTTGGCGGATTCCTGAGCCAGCGTCCGCGGGACCGACGCGGTGTACTTGAACATGAACTCGCGCAGCTTGTTCTGCACGACGGTCATGTTGGAGGTGACTTCAAGGCCCCGGCACTCACCGATGAGATGAGCTTCCCTGAGCAGTCGCTGCCGGGCGGCGGCCGACACCGGAACGAGCAACTCCGTCACCCCGAGTTCCTGACGCGCCTGACGTATCGGTTCCGGATCGGACAGGGATTTGTCGGAAACCCGGATCCCGGACAGGATGAACCTCGGGTACGAAACGCCTGGGTACTGGGCGCCGAAGTGGTGGCTCGTGAAGTAGAAGCGGACCAGGTCGCGTAACAGGGCATAGAGCGCCCACAGAGGTAGCACCAGGGAGACAGCGACCGGGAACATCATGAGCCACCGCTGCGGCGCGCTGGAGGGCGGAAAAGAAGGGTAGGGCAGGAACAGCAGCTCGGAAAACAACTCCGAAAAGGTGTCACGGAACAGCACCGGAAGCAGGGTGAGCAGGCCGGCCCCGCCGAGAAAGGCGCCCGCCACCCGGTGGAGAGTCGATAGACGCGTTTCTCCGCGCTGAAGATACGCCCGGTACTCCTGAAGATCAGCGGCGTTGACCGGTGCTTCCACTGTAGCCGTCACCACGCTCCACCCTCCGCGTCGGTTCTCGTGGTCATCCCACGCACACCCCGGTCATGTGTGTCTCATGAGCATGCCGAGCTGGAATCACCTGACATAAGCTCGGACCGCCAGCGTAGCGGTAGGGGCGGCGGGCTCCGGTCCACCGTCCGGCGGACATCCCTGACGATCAGCTAATGCAGCCGATACAAAGCCGCAGTGACACACTCGCTCCGTATGACGCGGGTCGCGCTGAACATTTGTGTTCACTATCGCTTTCACGACACCGGCAACCGCCATTCCCGTCCACCGAGGAACACGCACCGGAAATCTCAGGTCTCGCGGAGCACCGCACAACCTCCGGCGGGCAGCACCACCGGGTCGACGGGTACGCCGGTGAACAGGTCCACTCCGGACACCGCGACGGTCTGTGGCGCGTCGGTGTGGTTGAGCAGGAAGAGCCAGCTCGTCTCGGCGCTGGACCGGCGGACCGCCTCCACCCCGGCCGGCGCCGCCGGGCAGGTCGGTGCCGCGCCGGCCGCCTCGGCCAGCCGGGCCAGCAGGTCGCGGTACGGATCGTCGTCGAGCCGGGTGGCGAGGTACCAGGCCACGCCGTCGCCGTACCCGTGCCGGGTCAGCGCGGGCTGGCCGTCGAGGAGTCCGCCGAGGTAACCGACCGACGGCGTCGCGCCGGTCAGGCGTACGGTCTCGGCCCAGAGCCGACCGGTGGTGCCGTCCGAGAGTGGCAGCCGGGTGTCCGGATCGAGCGGATGGAACTCCTCCACCCGGATGCCGAGCAGGTCGCGCAGCGCTCCCGGATAGCCGCCGACCCGGACCCGGGCATGCTCGTCGGCGATCCCGCTGAAGTAGCTGACCAGCAGGTGACCGCCGGCCGCCACGTAGTCGCGGATCCGGGACGCGTACCGGTCGGAGACCAGGTAGAGCGCCGGAAGCACCAGCAGGGCGTACCCGAAGAGGTCGTCGCCGTCGGTCACGAAGTCGGTCGCGTGGCCGGCCCGGTACAGCGCCCGGTGTGCCGCCGACACCTCGGCGGAGTAGTCGAGCTGCGCCGAGGGCAGCACGGTGGCCTGCAACGCCCACCAACTGGCGGCGTCCCAGGCGATCGCCACCCGCGCCCGTACCGTGCCGGCGTCCACCTCGGAGAGTCGGTCGAGCAGTGCGCCGAGCGACACCGCCTCGCGGAACGCCCGGCTGTCCGGGCCGGCGTGCGGGACCAGTGCGGAGTGAAAGACCTCGGCACCGCCCCGGGAGGCCCGCCACTGGAAGAACATCGCACCCCGGGATCCCCGGGCGACGTGGGCCAGGCTGTGCCGGGTCATCCGGCCCGGCTCCTTGGCGTGCATCCGGTCCGGCGTGACGATCAGGTTCGGCGCGCTCTCCATCAGCAGCCAGGCCGGGCCGCCGGGCGGGTTCCGGCCCTCCGGCGGTCCGGCGGCGGTCCGGCCGGCCCGCCCGGTCCGCTGCCCGTGCCGGGCCCAGGACCGGGCCAGGTCGGCGGCGAACGCGGTCTGCTCCTCGGCGCCCGGCCCGATCTCCGCCGGATAGTGGTCGATCGCCACCAGGTCCACCTCGGCGGACCACCGCGCGTGGTCCACCGGTACCCAGCCGCCGAGCACGTAGTTGGTGGTCACCGGTACGTCCGGGGTGGCGGCCCGGAGCAGGTCCCGCTGCTCGACGTACGCCTCCAGCAGCTCGTCGGAGACGAACCGGCGGAAGTCCAGTAGCTGGCTCGGGTTGCCGAGGTACTGGGTGGCCCGGGGCGGCCGGATCTGCTCCCAGCCCGAGTAGTGCTGGCTCCAGAAGCTGCCGGTCCACGCGTCGTTGAGCCGGTCGAGGTCGCCGTAGCGGGCCCGCAGCCAGGCCCGGAAGGCGACGGCGACATGCTCGCAGTAGCAGGTGGTGCCGTACTCGTTGTGCACGTGCCAGAGCGCCAGCGCCGGATGGTCCCGGTAGCGCTCGGCGAGCGCGACGGCGATCTCCCGGGCCGCCGCTCGGTACGCCGGGGCGCTGGCACAGTAGGTGTCCCGGCTGCCGTGGCTGAGCCGTACCCCGTCGGCGGTGACCGGCAGCGCGTCCGGGTGCCGGAGCGAGAACCACGGCGGCGGGGACGCGGTCGGGGTCGCCAGCGCCACCCGGATGCCGCCGTCGTGCAGCAGGTCGAGCACCTGGTCCAGCCACTCGAAGTCGTACCGGCCGGGCTGCGGCTCCAGCCGGGACCAGGCGAAGACCCCGACGGTGACCAGGTTGACCCGGGCCCGCCGCATCAGCTCGACGTCGGTCGGCCAGACCTCTGCCGGCCATTGCTCGGGGTTGTAGTCACCGCCGTAGCAGAGCCCGGTCAGACCCTTCGGCCAGCGCACCCGCCCCGCCTCTCCCGGCGTACCCGCAACCGTCGCCGTTGACCTTTGTTTGGGTTCCAGCCAAAGTAGGCGGGGTGCATCGCCCTGTCAACGGCCTCGGCTCGACCACCCGGATTGAGGACTGGGCAGCGGTCCTGATCAGCGGCGACGGCCGGCAGGGCGCCCTCTGCTACGGCGGTTCGGACGCCGTCCGGGTCACCGTCACGCACCAACAGCTCCTCCTGCTGGCGGCCGGCCTGACGCATCGACCGCGATCGTGCCGTTGACAGTTTGTTGGGTTACCAAAGAAACTAAGGGGAGTCCATGCGCCGGCCGGCACCGTCGGCGGTGCGGGACCCGCGTCCCGGGAGCCGAGGAGACCGCATGCCGTACCGCCCGCCCCTGGTGCCGCACGAGACGTTCGTCGCCGATCCGCCCGACCTGCCGGTCCGGGCGCCGGGCGAGCACGGGCTCTCCGCGCTTCACCGGGCCGAGGTGCTGAGCACGGACGGCCAGGGCGTGACTCTCAAGGCGGCCACCTCGGACGGCGGCTCGCTCGCGGTCCGGATCACCGCCGCCGCCGAGGGCGTCATCCGGGTACGCCTCAGCGAGGACCCGCTCGCCCGGGGCCGGGCCAGCCGGGCACTGCCCCTGGTACATCCCCAGGCGCACCGGGCCGAGGTCCGCGTCGACGGCGACCGGGTCCGCGTCGATGCCGGAGCGGTGGTCGCCGAGCTGAGCCTCGACCCGTGGCACCTGCGCTTCGTCGACCCGACCGGCGCGGTGCTGGTCAGCCAGAGCCGGGGTGAGCAGGACATCAGCGGCCGGCTGCGCACGCTGCCGTTCGGCCGCTCACTTGTCGACGGCGCGGTCGCGGCGTACCACGAGAGCTTCGTGACCCCCGGCGACGAGCGGTTCGTCGGGCTCGGCGAGAAGTTCACCCCGCTGGACAAGCGCGGCCAGCGGGCGCTGATGTGGAACTTCGACGCCTTCGGCAGCGAGTCGGACCGCTCGCACAAGAACATCCCGCTCTACCTCTCCGACCGGGGCTACGGGGTGCTGGTGGACAGCGGCATGCCGGTCGAGTTCGACATGTGCCAGTCCACGCACAGTTGCGTGCAGATCCTGGTACCGGACGACCTGATCGACTACTACGTGATCGCCGGGCCCACCCCGACGCAGATCCTGGACCGGTACGACCGGCTGACCAGCCGGCCGGCGCTGCCGCCGAAGTGGGCGTTCGGCGCCTGGATCTCCTCCGGCTTCTTCCGGGACAGCCAGCGGCGGGTGCTGGACCGGGCCCGGCGGATCCGCGAGCGCGGCATCCCCTGCGACGTGCTGCACCTGGACTGCTACTGGCAGGTCGCCGGCGCCTGGTCGGACCTGCGCTGGGACGCCGAGCAGTTCCCCGACCCGGC
The DNA here is from genome assembly GCF_039649625.1 of Plantactinospora sp. ZYX-F-223. Classification (NCBI taxonomy): domain Bacteria; kingdom Bacillati; phylum Actinomycetota; class Actinomycetes; order Micromonosporales; family Micromonosporaceae; genus Plantactinospora; species Plantactinospora sp. ZYX-F-223. The sequence goes on from NZ_JBDJAV010000046.1 coordinate 41,605, forward strand.
CGGCATGCTGGCCGAGCTGGCCGGACAGGGCTTCAAGGTCAGCCTCTGGATGAACCCGTACGTGATGACCGGCAGCCCGCTGTACGCCGAGGCGGCCGAGGCCGGCTACTTCCTGCGCCGGGCCGACGGCTCGGTCTACGTCGCCGACACCTGGCACGGCAGCCACCCGGCCGGCGGGATCGTGGACTTCACCAACCCGGCCGCGGTCGACTGGTTCACCGGGCTGCTCCGGCCGCTGCTGGAGCAGGGCGCCAGCGTGTTCAAGACCGACTTCGCCGAGGGAGTACCGGCGGACGCGGTGGCGCACAACGGGATGACCGGCGTCGAGCTGCACAACGTCTACGCGCTGCTCTTCAACGATGTCGTGGTCAAGGTCACCCGCGAGGTGGCCGGGCACGGCACGGTGTGGGCCCGGTCGTCGTACCTGGGTGGGCAGCGGCACGCGGCACAGTGGAGCGGTGACGTGAACGCGACGTACCCGGCACTGGCCAGTACGCTGCGCGGCGGGCTGAGCCACGGCCTGTCCGGGGTGCCGTTCTGGAGCCACGACAGCGGCGGGTTCCACGGCACGCCGACGCCGGACCTCTACGTACGCTGGGCGCAGTTCGGGGCGCTCTCCCCGCTGGTCCGGTTCCACGGCACCACCAGCAGGCTGCCCTGGGACTTCCCGGCCGAGGCCGAACGGCTCACGGTCGAGGCGCTGCGGCTGCGCTACCGGCTGATGCCGTACCTCTACTCGGCCGCGGTGACCTCGGCCCGGACCGGTGCCCCGATGATGCGGGCCCTGCTGGTGGACTCCCCCGACGACCCGGCCGCCTGGACGGCGGAGCTGGAGTACCGGCTCGGCCCGGACCTGCTGGTGGCGCCGATGACCAGTCCGGAGAACCGGCGGCACCTCTATCTGCCGGCCGGCGACTGGGTGGACTTCTGGACCGGCGAGGTGCACGCCGGTGGCCGGCACCTGCGGGTGCACCGGCCGCTCGGGCAGATCCCGCTCTTCGTCCGGTACGGCGCGCTGATCCCGGTGATGCCGCCGGCCGACCGGGTCGGCGACGGAGCGTTCTCCGACGTCACCGTGCTGAGCTTCGGCGCCACCGACGCCAGCACGGTGGTGCACGACGTCGACGGCGACACCACGATCCGGGCCAGCCGCTCGGGCGACGAGTTCCGGGTGGAGGTCGACGGACCGCTCCCGGTCAGCGGCGTCGCCCTCGCCCCGGTCGACGGCGCCCGGCTGCCCGGGCGGCTACTGCTGGGCGGCACCGCGACGAGCGCGGTGCCGCTGGACGGACTACCCACCGTGCGGGGTTGAAGGTCGGGGCGGGGTGCCCAGGTGGGGGGCGCCCCGTCCCCCTTCAGGTGACCGCCGCAGGTCAGCGCCGGGCGGGCTGGCGCAGCACCGTGAACGCGACGGCGAACGCGGCGACCAGCAGCCCGGTGGCGACCGCGAAGGCCAGCCGGAACCCGCCGGTCAGCGCGGCCGGCTGGCTCGCGCCGGCCGCCAGCAATTCTTCGGTACGCCCGGCGGCCAGCGTGGCGAGCACCGCGACCCCGACCGCCATCCCGAGTTGCTGGGTGGTGTTGAAGAGTCCGGAGGCCAGCCCGGCGTCGTCCGACCGGGCGCCGGACATGCCGAGGCTGGTCAGCGCCGGCAGGGCGAGCCCGAAGCCCGCGGTCAGCAGCATCACCGGCAGCAGATCGGTGAGATAGTCGGCCCGCACCGGGACCCGGGTGAGCAGCCCGAGCACCCCGACCAGCAGCGCCAGCCCGGCGAGCAGCACGTTCCGCTCGCCGAACCGGGCGCTGAGCCGGGCCGAGACGCCGAGCGAGACCGCGCCGATCGTCACCGCCGCCGGCAGCATCGCCAGCCCCGTCCCGGCGGCGCCGTAGCCGAGCACCTGCTGGAGGTAGAGCGCGACCAGCACCTGGAACGCGAAGCACGCCGCGACCATCAGCACCTGCACCAGGTTGGCCCCGGCGACGTTGCGGGGCCGGAGGATCCGCAGCGGCATCAGCGGGCTGACCGCGGTGGCCTGCCGGGCGACGAACGCGGCGAGCAGCAGTACGGCGATTGCACCGAAGCCCAGGGTGGCCGGCGAGGTCCAGCCGCGCGACTCGACGCTGACCACGGTGTGCAGGCCCAGCCCCAGGCCGGCGGTGACCAGCAGAGCGCCGAGGACGTCGGCGCCGGCCGCCCGGCCGAGTCCCCGGTCCGCCGGCAGTGCGGGCCGGGCGATCGCCAGCGCCGCCAGCCCGATCGGCAGGTTGATGAAGAAGATCCACTGCCAATTGAGCAGGTCGGTGAGTACCCCGCCGAGCACCGAGCCGAGCGAGGCGCCGGCGGCACCGGTGAAGGCGAACACCGCGATGGCCCGGGCCCGCTCCCGGGGTTCGACGAAGAGCGTCACCAGGATGCCCAGCGCGACCGCGGTCGCCGCCGCGCTGCCGACGCCCTGGAGGAAGCGGGCGGCGATCAGCACGGCCGGCGAGCCGGCCACTCCGGCCAGCACCGACGCGCCGGTGAAGAGGGCCGTGCCGGCCAGGAACATCCTCTTGCGGCCGAACAGGTCGCCGAGCCGGCCGGCGAGCAGCAGCAGGCTGCCGAAGGCGAGCAGGTAGGCGTTGACCACCCAGCTCAGGCCGGCGGCGGAGAAGCCCAGGTCCTGCTGGATGGCCGGCATCGCCACGGTCACGATGCTGCCGTCGAGGATGGTCATCAACGTCCCCGAGGCGATCACTCCGAGGGCAAGCCACCGCCGCCGGGACGCGGGTCCGCCGGTGACCGGCGGCTCGGCCGTCGCCGGGGCGGTGCCGGTGGCGGCGCGGGGCGCGGAAGTCTGGGACACGTCGTCCTCCTGTCAGTGATGCCGACAGGAGGGACCGTAGCAGATAGTTTTGTTGCAGACTATCTGTTTGGGATCTAGCTCTCGCGCTGCCGGGCCCGGCGTACCGGTCCAGGGGTCTCGACCGGCTCGGCCAGATGGCCCGTGACCAGGCCCTCCATCACCCGCAGGAAGACCTCCCGGTCCCGCTCGCCGAGCGTCGCCAGCACCTCCGCGTGCACCCGGTCCACGATCGCCTGACTCTCCGCCGCGACCCGGGCTCCCTCGGCGGTGACCGCGATGATCCTGGCCCGCCGGTCCGTACCGGACGGCCGCCGCTGCGCCAGACCCGCCGCCTCCAGCGCGTCGACCGTGACCACCATGGTCGTCTTGTCCATGTCACCGATCTCGGCGAGCTGGGCCTGGGTCCGCTCCTCCCCCATGGCGTGCACCAGCACGCAGTGCATCCGGGCGGTCAGCCCGATCTCGGCCAGCGCCGCGGCCATCCGGGTGCGCAGCACGTGGCTGGTGCGATCGAGCAGGAAGGAGACGTCCGGGACGGTACGGGTCGGGGCCATGGCGGTCATGCCGACCAGCATATCAATCCGGTCCGTTACGGATCGTCTACTACAAGTCACACTTCTGGCACTCCGGCTCCTCTGGTCACTCCCGGCGACCCGAGTCAGCCCTTCACCGCCCCGATGATCACGCCCTTGACGAAGTGGCGCTGCACGAACGGATAGACCAGGACGATCGGCGAGACCGTGACCACCACCACGGCCATCTTGATGGCCAGCGTCGGCGGCATCGAGACACCGAGCGTGCCGGCGTTGTTCGGCGACTGGCCGGCCAGGATGAAACTCTGCAACACCCGCTGGATCGGGAACTTCGAGTTGTCGTCGATGTAGAGCAGGGCGTTGAACCAGACGTTCCAGTAGCCGACCGCGTAGAAGAGCCCGACCACCGCGATCACCGCCCGGGAGAGCGGGAGCACGATCCGGGCCAGGATCCGGAACTCGCCGGCGCCGTCGATCCGGGCGCTGTCCAGCAGTTCGGTCGGGATGTTCTGGAAGAACGCCCGCACCACCACCAGGTTGAAGACGCTGATCGCGGTGGGCAGCACCAGCGCCCAGATCTGGTCCTTCAGCCCGAGCGCGGTGACCACCAGATAGCTCGGCACCATGCCGGGATAGATCAAAAACGTCAGCAGGAAGTAGAAGAGCAGCCCCCGGTGCCCGACCGAGCCGGGCCGGGACAACCCGTACGCGGCCAGCACGGTCAGCACCAGGCTCACCGCCGTACCGGCGATGGTGACCAGCGTGCTGGTCCAGAGTGCCTGGGTGACCAACCCGCCGGAGAAGATCGCCCGGTACGCCGAGAAGTCGATCTCCCTCGGCACCACCACCAACCCGCCCGCCTCGTTGATCGTCTCCCGGGACGCCAGGCTCGTCACCAGCACCACCCAGAGCGGGATCAGCACCGCCAGCACCACACCGGTGAGCACGCCGCCCCGGAAGACCTGGCCGACCGCGCTCGGCTTCTCCTCCCAGGCCGGTCGTTGGTTCCGCCCCCGGTGCCGGTGCGGTGGAGCCGTCCGCAGGGGATCTGTCACAGTCATGATCGCGAATACACTCCCCGCTCGCCGAGGGCGTGGGCGAACCGGTTGGCCGCCAGGATCAGGACCAGCCCGACCACGGCCTTGAAGAGCCCCGCCGCCGCCCCGTAGCCGTAGTTGCCGGTGGTGATGGAGTTGAAGTAGACGAAGGTGTCCAGCACCTCGGCGGCCTGCCGTCCCACCGCGTCGCGTTGCAGCATGAACTGCTCGAAGCCGACCGAGAGCGCGTCACCGAGCCGCAGGATCAGCAGCAGTACGATCACCGGCCGCAACCCGGGCAGCGTCACGTGCCAGAGCCGCTTCCACCGGCTCGCACCGTCGACCGCGGACGCCTCGTAGAGGTGCGGGTCGATGGTGGAGAGCGCGGCGAGGAAGACGATGGTGCCCCAACCGACGTCCTTCCACACCGTCTCGGCGGTGACCAGCACGATGAAGGTGTCCGGGTTGGACATGATGTTCCAGGGTTCGAGCCCGACGTCACGCATCTCCTGGGCGAGCAGCCCGGCCCCGCCGAACATCTGCACGAAGAACGTGACCACCAGCACCCAGCTGAAGAAGTGCGGCAGATAGACGACGGTCTGCACGAAACCCCGCAGCCTCGGGGAGAGGATGTTGTGCAGCATGATCGCCAGCATGATCGGCAGCGGGAAGTAGAAGACGAGCTGGAACGCGGTGATCGCCAGGGTGTTGCGCAGCGCGTCCCAGAACGCCGGGTCGCCGAAGAGCGTCTCGAAGTGGGTCGTCCCGATCCACGGACTGTGCAGGAACGCCTGCAGCGGGCTGTCCCCGGCGTACGGGTTGTAGTCCTGGAACGCGACGACGTTGCCGAGCGTCGGCAGGTAGTGGAAGACCAGCAGCAGCAGCGCGGCCGGGGCGACCATCACCAGCAGCGGCCAGTCCCGACGCAGCCGGGCCCGCAGCGGCGCCCGCTCGCGACGCCGCTTCCGCCCGTGCCGCACCGGCCCGCTACCCGTCCGGCCCGGACCGCCGGAGGCGGGTACGGCTGCTGCGGGGCTGTCCCGGGGTTGCTCCGGCCCGCTCCGCGGATCCTCGCCGGGCCGGGTCGGCGCGACGGTGGGTTCGACGAGGGCACTCGGCTCGCCCGCCCGGCCGCCGGCCTGCGGAGTCACCGGGGCGTACCCGCCGGGCTGCCGGCTCCGGTCCTCGCCGGCGCCACCCGGCCGGGCCGTTTCGCGGGTACTCATCGTCCGGCGTCGGCCAGCGCCTTGGCGCGGAACTCCCGGGCCTCGTCACCGCCGCCGTTGCGCCACTCCGCGACGATCGTCTCCAGGTCGCTGATCGGCCGGCGGCCGCGCAGCAGGTCGGTCACCTTGTCGTCGGTCGGGGTGAGGCTCGCCTTGAACCGGGCCGGCATCTCCAGCTTCAACCCCGACCAGGGGTCCTTCTCCAGGTACTTCACCATCTCGTTGGAGTAGGTGAGCATGTCCCGGACGTAGTTCGGGGTCTGCGGGAACGGCTGCACCACCGGGCTGCGCCCGCTGATGAAGAAGTACTGGTTCTGGATCTCCTTGAAGCCGAGGTCGGTCTTGACCGGGCCGGTCGCGGTCCGGTTGTGGTGCGTGCCCTCCACCCCGTACTCACGCAGGTCGAACTCCCTGGTGCCGAACGGCGCCGAGCACCAGTTGATCACCCGCAGCAGTTCCTCCACCCGGGCCTTGCCCAGCCCCTTCTTGATGAAGGTGTACGAGATCGGGTTGTCGTCGCCCCAGACCAGCGGGTCGCCGCCGGTGGCCGAGAAGATCGGCACGGGCTGGATGTTGAAGCCGGGGGTGATCCGCTGCTGCTCGGCCTGCATCACCTGCCAGGCGCCCGGGCCGTCCTGGAAGAACATAATCTTGCCGCCCGCGATCAACTGCTTGGAGTCGGCGCCCTTGCTGGCCACCAGGTCCGGGTGGACCAGGCCGGCCTGGTAGACCTTGGCCATGAACTCGACGGACTGCTTGTATTCCGGCGTCTCGTACTTGAACTCCGGCGTGCCGTCCGGCTTCAGCCGCCAGCCGTCGTCGGTGCCCGGCACCTTGTGGAACATCTGGACCATCGCGAAGATGTCGTTGAACGCCCAGACCCCCTTGCCGGGGTCGGTCACCTTCTTGCCGACCTCGAAGAGTTCGTCGATCGTCTTCGGATAGCCGAGACCGGCCGCGTCGAGCAGGTCCTTGCGGTAGAAGAGCGCCCACGGGAACGGCCCGTCCTTCGGGCAGGGCACCGCCATCAGCCGCTCGTTCCAGAACGCGTGCCGCCAGGCCCCGACCGGGAAGGTGGCCAGCATCGGGTACGGGTCGATCCCGGCTCCCTTGAGGTAGTCGGTGAGGTCCTCGAAGAGCGCGGCGGTCGCGTCGGCGAACCGCGGCAGCTTGGAGACCTCCCACTCCGGTACGCAGAGCAGGTCCGGCACGTCCCGGGCGCCGAGCATGGCGTTGAGCTTGTCGGCGTAGAGGTTGCCGTCCTGGACGCTGAAGTTGACCTCGACGCCCAGTTCCGCGTTGACCGCCGCCAGGTACTGGCTCTGGCCGAGCCCGGGCGGGGCCGGCCCCCAGGCCGGGGTCATCGCGTTGATCCGCTGGCCGCTGGTGCCGGGCTTGTCGGTGATGGCGTCGACCAGGGTGCTCGGGAACTCGGTGTAGCCGTCCGGCACCGGGCGGGTGCCGACGATGCTCGGCTTGGGGATGCCGGGCGGCAGCTCCTTCTGGTTGGGCAGCAGGCCGGCGAGCTTGTCGAGGTTCTGCGCGTCGCTGGTGGAGGCGACCTCGCCGCCGCAGCCGGCGAGCAGGCCACTGCCGACGGTCGCCGCGGCACCGAGGCCCACCAGGCTCAGGAAGTTCCTACGGTTGGTGGCGCTGCCCGGGCCGGATGGTTCCACGGGGGGCGCTCCCTTCGATATCACCGTCCGGGTCGGCGACCCGCGTGGCACGCGGCGGACGAACCCGTTCGGTTGCTGGGTGGGTATGGGGTAGAGTTAGTTAGTCGGGTGACTAAACAAAAGTAATCGACGGTGACCGGTGCCACAAGACACCGGAATCATGGCGCGACGGGCGAGCGTGGCCCGTGCGTGGCGGTGCGGCATGATGGGCGCGCCGTCGGCAACCGGCGTGACACCGGGCCCGGAGACCGACACGCGAGGAGCGGGGCTGATCTTGTTCACGACGCAGACCGGGCCACAGCCGGCCGATCTCGCCGACGTACGGGCCACGAACCTTGCCGTCGTGCTGCGCTTCGTCCGGGCACACGCACCCTGTTCCCGCGCCGACATCGCCGCCTCGACCGGGCTGAACAAGGCGACCGTCTCCAGCCTGGTCGCCGAACTGCTCGACCGGCGCCTGGTCCGGGAGACCGGGCTGGCCGAGAACCGGATCGGCCGCCCCGCGACGATGCTGGTGGTCGACGGCGCCCCGTACGCGGCGATCGGCATCGAGGTGAGCATCGACGAGCTGACCGTGGTCGCCGTCGACCTCGCCGGCACCGAACTGCTCTCCTGGCGGCGCGCCTTCGACGGCTCGTCCGCCTCCCCCGGCCGGGCGGTCAGCGCCATCGCGGCGCTCGCCGGCCGGGCCGTCAACCGGGTCGGCAACCAGGGGCGCGAGGTGCTCGGCCTCACCGTCGCCGTCCCCGGCCTGGTGGACCCCAGCGGCACCGTCCGGCTCGCCACCACGCTCGGCTGGCGCGACCTACCACTCGGTGCCGATCTGCGGCGCGCCCTGCGCGATCCCGGCTACGAGGTGGTGGTGGACAACGACGCCAACCTCGCCGCCCTCGCCGAATACCGGCACGGCCCGTACGCCGGCACCGCCAACCTGGTGCACCTGACCGGCGGCGCCGGGCTCGGCGCGGGCGTGGTGGCCGACGGCCGGCTGCTGCGCGGCGGGCGCGGGTTCGCCGGTGAGCTGGGTCACGTACCGGTCGTCGCGGACGGTCCACTCTGCCCGTGTGGCCGACGCGGCTGCCTGGAGGTGGTGGCCGGCATCCCGGCGTTGATCCGGCGGGCGCTGCCGGACGCGGCCGAGGACGGCCCGGTCACCGACTTCGCCCCCGAGGTGGACCGGATCCGGACGAAGGCCCGCCGGGGTGACCGGGCCACCCTCGACGCGCTCGCCGAGACCGGCCGGCACCTGGGCCGGGCCGTCGCCCTGCTGGCGAACCTGGTCAACCCCGAGGTCGTGCTGCTCGGCGGCTACTTCGCGACGCTGGCGCCGTGGCTGCTGCCCGCCGCCGAGGCCGAACTACACGCCCACACGCTGGCTCCGGAGGCCGGCGGGGCCCGGCTGCTCGCCTCGGCCCTCGGCACCGGCGCGGCGGCGGCCGGCGGGGCGGCCCGGACCCTGGAGACCGTCGACGCCGGCCGGCTACCGCTCCGCGACCCGGCCCAGGGCACCGCCCGGGATGCCGGCCCGTCCGCCCGGGTCTCCCGGAAGACGCCCACCCGATCCAGCACCACACCTGGCGATCCGGAGCCGGAGGCGAGCGCCGGGACGGCCACGTCCGGCCCGCAGGCGCCCGCTCCGCAAGATCCACGGCCGTCCGACGCGCCCCGGCAACCGGCCGGGCAGCGCTGACCGGACCGACCACACCGGACGGCCGCGTCCACGGCGGCACGCCACGCCAGGCGCGGAGCCGACCGGGACCGCGCCGGCCCGTACCGTCCCGAGCAGCCACGACGGCATGACCGGCCGGTCCGGCGGGACCGATGGAAACCGATACCTACCAATCCGTTCGACACAACCCCTTGACCGGTACGGCGGCTGGTGGAAGCCTCGAAATGCTCCCTCGTGACCAGCGGGAAACCGCTATCCACGGTGGAGTACTTTTTCCCCGGTCGTCGAAGCGCTTCGAGCTTCCCGGGCTGACGGCCGGGCACCCGCCCGCTCCATCCCGTCCCGCTTGCTCGAAGCGCTTCGACTGTCGCCACCACCCCGGCCTCCACCGCCGCGCAGCGCTAGTCGAAGATCATGGAAGGTGATCGACCATGACCGACACGACGTTCCGCGACCCTGACCAGCCGCTCGACGTACGGGTCGCCGACCTGCTCGGCCGGCTCGGCCGGGCGGAGAAGACCGCGTTGCTGCACCAGCACCAGGCTCCGGTGCCCCGGCTCGGGCTGCCGGCGTTCCGCACCGGCACCGAGGCGTTGCACGGGCTGGCCTGGCTCGGCCCGGCCACCGTCTTCCCGCAGGCGCTCGGTCTGGGCAGCACCTGGAACCCCGAACTGATCCGGGCCGTCGGCGCGGCGGTCGGCGACGAGGTGCGGGGCCTGCACCACAAGGACCCGACCCGGGTCGGGCTGAACGTCTGGGCGCCGGTGGTCAACCCGCTCCGCGACCCCCGGTGGGGCCGCAACGAGGAGGGCTACGCCGAGGATCCCTGGCTGACCAGCTGGCTCGGCACCGCGTACGCCCGGGGGTTGCGCGGCGACCACCCCGACTACCTGAAGACCGCACCGACGTTGAAGCACTTCCTCGGCTACAACAACGAGACCGACCGGTGCACCACGTCGAGCAACCTGCCGCCCCGGGTGCTGTACGAATACGAACTGCCCGCGTTCCGGGCGCCCATCGCCACCGGGGCGGCGGTGGCCGTGATGGCGTCGTACAACCTGGTCAACGGTCGGCCGGCGCACCTGAGCCCGTTGATCGACACCGAACTGCGCCGCTGGACCAGCGACGAGATCCTGGTCGTCAGCGACGCCGGTGCCATCTCCAACATCGCCGGCGCCCAGGGCTACCACCCCGACCATCCCAGCGGTTACGCCGCCGCGCTGCGGGCCGGCATCGACAGCTTCACCGAGGACAGCGAGGACTCCGGGCCGACGATCGCGCGGCTGACCGAGGCGCTGCGGCGCGGACTGCTCGACGAGTCCGACCTGGACACGGCGGTCCGGCGGATCCTCACCCTCCGGTTCCGGCTCGGCGACTTCGACCCGCCCGAGCGGAACCCGTACACCGCGATCACCTCGGACGTGATCAACTGCCCGGCGCACCAGGAGCTGGCCCGGGAGGCCGCCCGGCAGTCGCTGGTGCTGCTCCGCAACGTGGCCCGGCCCGGCACCGGGGCACTGCTGCCGCTGGATCCGGGCCGGATCGGCCGGCTGGCCGTACTCGGGCCGCTGGCCGACACGCTCTACGAGGACTGGTACAGCGGCACCCTGCCGTACGCGATCACCGCCCGCGACGGCCTGGCCGCCCGGTTCGCCCCGGCGAGCACGACGCAGCACAGCGGGGCGGACCGGATCGCGCTGCGGACCGCCGACGGCTACGTCCGGGCCGCCGGTGACCCGGAGGGCGCCACCCTGCGGGTCGACCAGGTCCGCCCGGTGACGGCGCCGGACGGCGCCGCCTCGGACGGCGGAGTCGGGCCGGTGGATGGTGACGGCGGGGCGGCGCCGGGTGGGGCCGGGACAGTGCCCCGAGACGGCTGGTTCGAGGTCTTCGACTGGGGCCAGGACGTCGTCGCGCTGCGCAGCGTGGCGAACGGCCGGCACGTCGGCGCCGGCGAGGAGGGTGGTCCGCTGCTCAACGACCGCCCCGGCCCGGGCGGCTGGGTGGTCCGGGAGACGTTCCGGCTGGTCGACCGGGAGACCGGCGACCCCGTGCTGCTCCACCTGGCCAGCCGGCGGTACGTCCGGGTCGGCCCGGACGGTGTGCTCCGGGCCGACGCGGTGGACCCGGTCGACGGCACCGGCTTCACCGTCGAGCTCGTCGCCGACGGTGCGGCCGAGGCGGCGGCGCTGGCCCGGGACGCCGACGTAGCCGTGGTGGTGCTCGGCAACCACCCGATGGTCTGCGGCCGGGAGACCGAGGACCGGGCCGACCTGGCGCTGCCGAGCGCTCAGGAGGCACTGCTCCGGGCGGTGTACGCGGCCAACCCGCGTACCGTGCTGGTGGTCAGCAGCAGCTATCCGTACGCGTTGAACTGGGCCGACGAGCATCTGCCGGCGATCCTGTGGTCGGCGCACGGCGGCCAGGAGTACGGCGCCGCGCTGGCGGCCGTGCTCGCCGGGGACGCCGATCCGGGTGGCCGGTTGACCCAGACCTGGTACCACGACGCGGCCGAGCTGCCCGACCTGTTCGACTACGACGTGATAGCCACCGACACTACGTACCTCTACCATCGGGGCACCCCGCTCTACCCGTTCGGCCACGGGCTGAGCTACGCCGAATTCGCCTACTCTGACCTGCGGCTGAGCGCGGACGAGGTGGACGCGGCCGGAGAGATCGAGGTCAGCGTGCGGGTGGCCAACGTCGGTTCGCGACCGGGCGACGAGGTGGTCCAGCTCTACACCAGGCAGCGGCGGTCCCGGGTGAAGCAGCCGCTGCGCCAGCTCCGCGGCTTCGCCCGGGTGAGCCTGGCCCCGGGCGCGCAGACCACGGTGCGGCTCCGGCTGCGCGCCAGCGAGTTGGCGCACTGGGACGTGACCCGGGGCCGGTACGTGGTGGAGGACGCCCGGCACACCGTCGCGGTCGGCCGGTCCAGTGCCGACCTGGTGCTGACCACCACCCTGGCGGTGCACGGCGAGCCGGTGCGCCCCCGCCAACCGCTGGCGGGTCCACTCTGGGCGGCCGACCACGACGAGTACGCCGGCACCGAGCCGCTGCCGGACGGACCGGACGGTGCCGCCGTGGTCGCCCGGGAGGCCGGTGGCTGGATCCGGTTCTCCCGGGTCGACTTCGGTGCCGGGGTAGGCGGCGTGGCCGCCCGGGTGGGTGGCCGGCGACCGCTGCCGGACGGCGCCGAACTCGTACTCCGGCTTGACGATCCGGTCCGGGGCCCGGTCGCCGGCACCATCGCCGTCCCACCCACCGGCACCGGCGCGCCGGAGCCGGGCGCCGGTGCGCCGCCGAACGGGGCCGCCACCCCGGACCGGCAGCCGGCCCGGGAGGTGACCGGCCACTGGCACGGTGCGGCGACCGGGGTACGGGACCTGTATGTGCTGTTCGACGCCCCCGGCGCTACGGTGAGTTGGTTGACCTTCACGGCCGGCGGGGACGGCGACCGTACCGGGACGGGATCTGGAGGCGCCTAGTGTCCGAATCGTCGCGCCCCACCTCGCGACCGACGCCCGGGCAGTCCAGCGGAGGCTCCGCCAAGCGTGCGGACATGGTGACCATCGCCGACGTCGCCCGGCACGCCGGGGTCGCGGTCAGCACCGTGTCGTACGTGCTCAGCGGCAAGCGCGCCATCTCGGCGTCCACCCGGGAGCGGGTACTGGCCAGCGTGCGCGGCCTCGGCTACCACCCGAACGCCGGGGCCCGGGCGCTGGCCAGCAAGCGGGCCAACGTGATCGCCCTGGTGCTGCCGCTGCGCTCCGGCATGCACCTGCCGGTGCTCATGCAGTTCGCCACCGCCGTGGTGACCACGGCCCGGCAGTTCGACCACGACGTCCTGCTGATGACCGCCGACGAGGGCCCGGCCGGGCTGCGCCGGATCGCCGCCAGCGCGATGGTCGACGGCATCGTGCTGATGGACGTCGAGATGCACGACCCCCGGGTGCCGCTGCTGCGCGACCTGGAACGGCCCAGCGTACTGATCGGCTTTCCGGCCGACCCGTCCGGACTCACCTGCGTGGACCTGGACTTCTATCGCGCCGGTCAGGTCTGTGTCGAGCACCTGGCCGGGCTCGGCCACCGCACGATCGCGCTGCTCGGCGCCCCCGCGGTGGTCTACGACCGGGACACCGGTTTCGCCCACCGCACCCGGGCCGGGTTCGCCGAGACCGCGCAGCGGCACGGGATCGCGGCGATCGCCCAGCCGTGTGAGGAGAACTTCGAGGCGGTCGTCCAGGAGGTGGCCGGGCTGCTGGCCCGAACGCCGGACCTGTCGGCGCTGGTGGTGCACAACGAGGCGGCGGTCGGCCAGGTGCTCGCCGCGCTGCCGACGCTGGGCCGGCGGGTGCCGGAGGAGATCTCGGTGGTGGCGATCTGCCCGGACGAGGTCGCCGAGCGGGCCAGTCCGGCGCTGACCTCGGTGCTGATCCCGGCCGAGGAGGTGGGCCGGCAGGCGGTGTCGCTGCTGATGCGCAAGCTGGAGGGCGAGCCGGTCCCGGAGGGCACCCTGCTGCCACCCCGGCTGACCGTCCGGGCCAGCACGGCGGCCGCGCCGCCGCCGGGCCCGGTCCGGTCCGGTCGGGTACCCACCGGCTCGCCGGCCGCCTGAGCACGCCGACCGGCTCCCCTGCCGCAAGGTCCCCTGCCGCAAGGTCCCCTGCCGCACGGCTCCCGCCGCACGATTCCTGCCACCCGGTTTCTTGATCGGCAACGGTTCTTGATCGGCAACGGCCGGGCTGGTCGACTCGGGGACATGGCCAACCACATGACCCCGGACGAGTTCCGGCGACACGGGTACCAGGTCGTCGACTGGATCGCCGACTACTGGTCCACACTGGACCAGCGGCCGGTCACCTCCGCCGATCCGCCCGGCACGGTCGCCGCCCGGCTGCCGCCCGGCCCACCCGAGCGGGGTGAGCCGTTCGACCGGCTCCTCGCCGACCTGGACACGGTGATCACGCCCGGCCTCACCCACTGGCAGCATCCGCGGTTCTTCGGCTACTTCCCGGCGAACACCTCCGGCCCGAGCGTGCTGGGCGACCTGGTCTGCGCCGGCCTCGGCGTGCAGGGCATGCTCTGGTCCACCAGCCCGGCCTGCACCGAGGTCGAGACGGTGGTGCTGGACTGGCTGGCGGAACTGCTCGACCTGCCGGCACGGTTCCGGTCCAGCGGCTCCGGCGGCGGCGTGATCCAGGACTCGGCCTCCTCGGCCATCCTGATCGCCGTACTGGCCGCGCTGCACCGGGCCGGTGCCGGGCGGTGGCGGGGGCACGGGGTGGAGCGGGCGTACCGGGTCTATGCCTCCAGCCAGGGGCACTCGGCGATCGAGAAGGCGGTCCGGATCGCCGGACTCGGCGACGCGGGGCTGCGTACGGTCGGGGTCGACCCGGAGACCCTGGCGATGGATCCGGCGGCGCTGCGTACCGCGATCGAGGCGGATCTGGCGGCCGGGCTGGTTCCGGCGGCGGTGGTGGCGACGATCGGCACCACCTCCACCAACGCGGTCGACCCGATCCCGGCGATCGGAGAGCTGTGCCGGGAGTACGGCCTCTGGCTGCACGTCGACGCCGCGTACGCCGGAGCCGCCGCGGTCTGCCCGGAACTGCGGCACACCCACGCCGGGCTGGAGTACGCCGACTCGTACTGCTTCGACCCGCACAAGTGGCTACTCACCGGCTTCGACTGCGACGCGTTCTGGGTGGCGGACCGGGCGGAACTGGTCGAGGCGCTGACCGTGCTGCCGGAGTACCTCCGCAATGCGGCGACCGAGTCCGGTGAGGTGCTCGACTACCGCGACTGGCAGGTGCCGCTCGGGCGGCGGTTCCGGGCCCTGAAACTCTGGTTCGTGCTCCGCTGGTACGGCGCCGAGGGCCTGCGCGCGCACATCCGGGACAGCATCGCGCTGGCCGAGCGGTTCGCCGACCGGGTCCGGGCCGACCAGCGGTTCGAGCTGGTCGCGCCGAGCCCGTTCGCGCTGGTCTGCTTCCGGCTGCGGTCCACATCCGACGGTGCCGCCGACGACGGGGCGAACGCCGAACTGCTGGCCCGGGTGAACGCCACCGGCCGGGCGTACCTGACGCACACCCGGGTGGACGGCCGCTACACGCTGCGGCTGGTGCCGGGTTCGCCGTACACCCGGGAGGAGCACGTGGCGCAGACCTGGCGGCTGATCGGCGAGATCGCGGCGGCGCTGCCGGACCGGCGGGGTTGAGCCGCACCGGGCGGCGGTCGGCGAAGCTACGGACCGCCGCCCGGCACGCGCCCGGAAGGGTTCAGCCGGAGGCGCCCAGCGCGGTTCAGCCTCAGGCGCCCAGCGCGGTTCAGGCGGAGGCGCGCAGTGCGGCGATGAACCACTCGAACATCGGCACCCGGGGCGGGAACGGCGGCCGGCCGTTGAGCACGCCCAGCAACTCCCAGTACCGCTCGACCCGGCGGTCGGTGAAGGTCTCCACCTCGTCGGCGACCCGGACCCGCTCGTCGGCCGGTACGCCGGGATCCACGATCCGGTCCAGCACCGCCCGGCCCTGCGCCGAGTCCGGGGCGATCCCGTCCGCCATCGCCCGACCGACCTGCTCGATCACCACCGTCGGGTCGTACGGCGGCGGCGCGGCCGCCCGGTCGCCGGCTGGCTGCGCGCCGGCCACCGCCATCTGCCGGGCCCGCTGCGCGAACTCCGGGTCGCCGACCAGCTCGGCGAGTTCGAGCCAGGCGTCCACCTGCTCCGGGCTGGGATCGTCGGGCAGCTCGGCCGGGAGCTGCCGCATCGCCTCGGCGATCTTCGCCCCGGGCTCGTCCGGGTCGACGCCGGCGAAGGTACGGTCCACGAAGTCGTCGATCATCCGCTGCCGCTCCTGTGCGGAGAGCCGGGCCAGCTTGTTCATCACGCTCATCTCCTCGGTCGTGCTGTTCCGTCGGGCGATCGACCGCAGCACGGCCCGGCGCAACTGGAGCGCGCGGATCTCGGTGTCCAGGGCGCGTACGTGCGCCCTCGCTACCTCGGCCAGGGTGCTCTGCCGCTCCAGGATCCGCTGCACCGTCCCGAGGTCGAGCCCGAGTTCGCGCAGGGTCCGGACCAGCTCCAGCCGAGCCACCGCCTCGGTGTCGTACAGCCGGTAGCCACCCGCGGACCGGCCGGTCGGCGGGATGACGTCGACGTCCGACCAGAAACGGATGGTCCGGACCGGCAGGCCGGTGCGTCGGGCGAGCTGTCCGATGGTGAACAGCTCGGTGCGGTCGTTCACGGGACGAGCATCAACCTTCCAGCCGCTGGAGACTCAAGTCCATTATCTCGGCGCTTCGGCACCGAGGGCGGCTGGTGGGACGATCCGGCCGGTCAGGTCCAGGCGGCCGGGTCGGCGGCGAGGTCCCGGACCCGGTCCGGCAGCTTGCCGTTCGCCACGTCGGCGATGGTGACCAACTCCAGGATCTCCCGCTCGCTGGCCCGCAGCGCGATCCAGACCTCCTGGAGGGCCCGCGCCGCGCCGGCGTAGCCGAGATCCTCCGGGCGCTGCCCCCGGATGTTGGCCAGCGGGCCGTCGATCACCCGGATGATCTCGGCCAGCGAGATCTCCGGCGCCGGGCGGGCCAGCCAGTAGCCACCCTCGGGGCCACGCTGGGCGTGCACGATGCCACCCCGGCGCAGTTGCAGCAGGATGCTCTCCAGGAACTTCGGCGGGATGTCCTGGGCCCGGGCGATCTGCTCGGCGGTCAGCGGCGTCGGACGCCGGTTCGGCCCGGCGTCGGCGGCCCGGGCGGCGGGGCGGGACCGGCCAGTGGCCACCGGACGCGGATCCAGCCCGCCCTCCTCCGCGCGTGCGGCGATTTCGGCAACGGCGCGCAGCGCGTAGTCGACCCGGGCAGAGAGACGCATGTGGGAAGGTTAACCGCCCCGGTCAGGCGCCGACCCGGCGGAGCAGCCCTTCCTGTACCGCGCTGGCGATCTGCCGGCCGTCGACCGTGAACATCCGGCCGGTGGCGAGCCCCCGGCCGCCCGAGGCGGACGGGCTCCAGCAGTCGTAGAGGAACCACTCGTCGGCCCGGAACCGGCGGTGGAACCAGAGCGCGTGGTCGAGGCTTGCCCCGACCAGCCCGCCCGGCCCCCACACCTCGCCGTGCACCGAGAGGACCGAGTCGAGCAGGGTCAGGTCGGAGGCGAAGGTGAGCGCGCAGGCGTGCAGCAGCGGATCGTCCGGCAGCTTGCCGTCGATCCGCATCCAGACCCGCTGGTGCGGGTCGGCGGGCCGGTCGCCGGGGCGTACCCAGCCGGGCTCGCCGACGTAGCGGACGTCGATCGGGCGGGGGATCATCGCCCAGATGCCGAGCCGCTCCGGATAGCGGGCCAGCCGGTCGGCCATGGTCGGCAGCGCCTCCGGCGCCGGCACGTCGACCGGCGCCGGGGCGTGGTGGTCGAGCCCCTCCTCCTGGTGGTGGAAGGAGGCCGACATGAAGAAGATCGGCTTGCCGTGCTGGAGCGCGACCGAGCGGCGTACCGAGAAGGAGCGGCCGTCCCGGATGTTCTCCACCTGGTATTCGATCGGCTCGGCCGGGTCGCCGGGCCGGACGAAGTAGCCGTGCAGGGAGTGCACGAACCGGCCCGGATCGACCGTCCGGCCGGCCGCGACCAGTGCCTGGCCGGCGACCTGGCCGCCGTAGACCCGTTGCGGGCCGACCGGAGGGCTCATCCCCCGGAAGGTCATCTCGTCGAGCTGGCGGAGATCGAGTACGTCCAGCAACTGGTCGACCGCCGCCTGCCCGACGACCACCTCGCCGGGGCCGTCCGGACTCACTGCCCGGTCCGCGCCACCGTCGCCGGGTCGACCAGCGAACCGAGCTGGTGCACCCGCAGCGTGTTGGTCGAGCCGGGGGTGCCGGACGGGGTACCGGCGACAATCACCACGTAGTCGCCCGGGTTGGCGTGGCTGAGCCCGATCAGCGCCTGGTCGACCTGCCGGAACATGTCGTCGGTGTGCTGCACGAACGGCATCAGGAAGGTCTGCACGCCCCAGGAGAGGGCGAGCAGGTCGCGGACCTCGGGCACCGGGGTGAAAGCGAGCAGCGGCAGGTCGCAGTGCAGCCGGGAGAGCCGCCGCACGGTGTCACCGGTCTGCGAGAACGCGACCAGCGCCTTGGCGCCGATCGCCTTGGCGATCTGCGAGGCGGCGACGGTCAGCGCCCCACCGTGGGTACGCGGGTCGTGCTGGAGCCGGGGCACGCCGATCGACCCGGACTCGGTGGTGGTGACGATCTTGGCCATCGTGCTGACCGTGAGCACCGGGTACTTACCGACGCTGGTCTCGCCGGAGAGCATCACCGCGTCGGCGCCGTCCAGCACCGCGTTGGCGACGTCGGACGCCTCGGCGCGGGTCGGCCGGGAATTCTCGATCATGGAGTCGAGCATCTGGGTGGCCACGATGACCGGCTTGGCGTTCTCCCGGCAGAGCTGCACGGCCCGCTTCTGCACCAGCGGCACCTGGTCGAGCGGCAGCTCGACGCCGAGGTCGCCGCGGGCCACCATGATGCCGTCGAAGGCGTTGACGATCGCCTCCAGGTGGGTCACCGCCTCGGGCTTCTCCACCTTCGCCATCACCGGCCGGTGCACCCCGACCTCGTGCATGATGTTGTGCGCCAGCTTGATGTCGTCGGGCGAGCGGACGAAGGACATCGCCACCATGTCGACGCCGAGCCCGAGCGCGAAGCGCAGGTCCTCGGTGTCCTTGTCCGACATCGCCGGCACGCTGACCGCGACGTTGGGCAGCGAGACGCCCTTGTTGTTGGAAACCGCGCCACCCTCGGTGACCAGCACCCGGATGTCGTTGCCCTGCACCTCGCTGACCTCGACCGCCACCCGGCCGTCGTCGATCAGCAGCCGGTCACCCGGCTTCACCTCGGCCGGCAGCTTCTCGTAGGTGCAGGAGACCCGGTCCCGGGTGCCGAGGACGGCGTCCCCGGTGATCACCACCGAGTCGCCGGTACGCCACTCGTGCGGGCCGTCGGCGAACCGGCCGAGCCGGATCTTGGGGCCCTGGAGGTCGGCGAGGACCGCGACGGCCCGACCGGTGGTCCGGGCGGCCTCGCGGACCAGGTGGTAGACCTGCTCGTGGTCGGCATGGCTGCCGTGGCTGAAGTTCAGCCGGGCTACGTCCATGCCCGCCTCGACGAGTCCGCGGATGCGCTCCGGTGAGGAGGTCGCGGGACCAAGCGTGCAGACGATCTTCGCGCGGCGTGTCACGGCCATCAGGCTAGTCTCTCTCTCGGATCGGCCCGCCGGACCCTCGGGATGCCGAAGTCTTGACCAACGTCTCGCGGCTGTCAGGTGACCGGCGGGTCGTCACACCGGGACGTCGTTGGCGGGCGTCAGCGACCGCGCGGCGCCGAGCCTACTCCCGCCGCGCCACTGCCGCGCCACCGCCGTGCTCCCGGCTGGCGTTGGTCCGGGTCCGTGCGCGGGCGACCTGCGGCGCCCGAGCAGAAAGTCTACGCCGCCGGCCGCCAGTTCACCGTGGCGTGATCTTGCCGTTATCACCCCGATACCGTCCGGCCGGACAGTCAGGCTCGATGTAGTTGATCAAGATCTGGCGCCGCTGGTGGCCGACCACCCGGGACTCCCGGTCGAAACAATGACGACCAGCACCGGACCGCCCGGTCGACGCATCACCGTCAGAGTCGCACCGATCGTCGCGAGGAGCGCCATGGCACCGACCCCGCCCACCGACGCCGAACTCAACACCCTGATCCGGGCCCGACTGGCCAGCCTGGGCATCGACCTCGATCAACTGCCACCGGGCACCGTCGCCGACCCGGAGACCGGATCGCCCGGTCGGGACTCCGTACTCGCCTCGCTGCGCTCGTTCGTCCGGGGCACCGTGGCGGAACTGGCCGCGTACCAGTTGCCGGCCCCGGCCGGCACCGACCCGGCGCTCGCCAAGGCACTGTCCCAGCAGGCGGCCCCGATGCTCTACCCCTCGATCAGCACGGAATGGCGGCGCTGATGCCCGAGAACTTCGCGCCCCAGGACCGGGCCGTCGACCGGCGCGCCTTCCTGGCCCGGGCCGCCGCGCTGGCCGCCGCCGGAACGGTCGGCGGTGCCGTCGCGCTGCCCCGGGTGGCCGGCGCCTTCTCCCCCGATGCCACCGGCCCGGCCGGGCACGGCGGCGGCACCGGCAGGCCGAACCCGGCGCTGGACCGGCCGGAGGCGTACCGGCGGCCCCGGCCGGAGGCGCTGGCCGACCCGACCGAACTGACCGTCGCCGAGGCGGCCTGGCTGATCCGGGCCGGCCGGCTCAGCCCGGAGGAGCTGGTCGAGGCGTACCTGACGCGGATCGGGGCGTACGACCGGACGTACCAGGCGTTCAACCTGGTGCTCGCGGACGCGGCGCTGGCCGCCGCCCGGGCCGCCGGCCGGCAGCGGCACTCCGGCGCCCTGCACGGCATCCCGCTGGCGATCAAGGACAACTACTACACCGCCGGGGTGCCGACCACCGCCAACTCCTACCTGTTCCGGGACTTCGTGCCGCCGTTCGACGCGACGGCGGTGGCCCGGCTCAAGGCGAGCGGGGCGATCGTGCTCGGCAAGACCCAGATGGGTCCGCTGGCCACCACCCGGGCCACCACGCCAGCCGGAATCGTCACCACGGTCAACGCCTGGACCCCGACCAACCCGGGCACCGACCCGGGCGGCTCGTCGACCGGTACCGCCACGGCGGTCGCCGGGCGGCTGGCCACCGCCGGCACCGGCACCCAGACCGGCGGCTCGATCACCGCGCCGTCGAACGCGCAGAACCTGACCGGTCTCAAGCCGACCATGGGCCGGGTCTCGGGCAACGGCATCATCCCGCTCAGCTACACCCGGGACCATCCCGGCCCGCTGGCCCGGGACGCCAGGGACGCCGCGATCATGCTGACCGCGATGGCCGGCGAGGACCCGGCCGACCCGCGCAGCCAGGGCCTGCCGCCGGTCCCCCGGCTGATCGAGGCGGCCACTCCGGTGTACGCCGGCAGCCGGGTCAAGCTGCGCTGGAAGACCCGGATCGGGGTACTCCCCGGCTACGC
The DNA here is from genome assembly GCF_039649625.1 of Plantactinospora sp. ZYX-F-223. NCBI lineage: Bacteria > Bacillati > Actinomycetota > Actinomycetes > Micromonosporales > Micromonosporaceae > Plantactinospora > Plantactinospora sp. ZYX-F-223. The sequence continues at coordinate 62,646 of NZ_JBDJAV010000046.1, forward strand.
CACCGGCACCTCGGCGACCGCGCTGGCCCGGCAGGCGTTCCTGGCCGAGCTGGCGAAGATCTCCGGCGTGACCCTGGTGGACGTGACCCTGCCGCAGGAGTGGGACCGGCTCGGCGGCAACACCTTCAACAACATCCGGCTGCCGGAGCGCAGCGAGCCGTTCATGCCGTACCTCCGGACCGACCTGCGCGGCTTCGGAGTCTCGGTGACGAGCTGGTTGCAGGGGGCGCTGCTCGGCGGCAACGAGTTCCTCACCGGACAGCGGGCCAAGCTGCTCTTCCTGGAACGGGTGCTGGACCAGCTCTTCGACGTCTGCGACGTGGTGGTGCAGACCGGTCCGGTGCCGTTCGACATCCTCGGGCTGCCGGAGATCGGCTTCCCGATCGGGTTCACCTCGGCCGGGGTACCGATCGGCACCATCCTCGGCGGCCTGCCGTACGGGGAGGAGCGGCTGCTCTCGGTCGTGGCCGCGTACCAGGAGGTCACCGACTGGCACTGGCGCCGGCCGGCCGATCCGCCGGCCCCGGCGGCGGACGCCCGGGCCGCCCGGGGCACGCTCGCGGCGCCCGCGCCGGACGAGTCCCGGGGCCGGCTCACCGCCGAGCAGGTCGCCGAGCTGACCCAGTAGGCAGTCGGGTACGCGGACGCGACGAGGGGCCCTCAGCTTTGGCGCTGAGGGCCCCTCCTCCGCTGTCGTGGCGGTTCCCTTACTGGCCCGCCGGGTGCTCGTCCTGGCGAACAGTCCTGGACCGTGCGGATGCTCCGACTTGGGTAAGGTCGCCGGGTGCCAGTCGACGTGAGCATCTCTACCAACCTCGCCGACCGGGCCCGATCCGCCCTCGCACGCTTCGAAGCAGTGCCGTCGGGGTGGAGGGTGGACCCGGCTGATCGGATCGGGTGGGCAGTGGCCCGGTTCGACGGCGGCGACCACGCCGGTGCCGCCGAGGAATTGGTGGCGTGCCTGGACGGCTGGCTACCGAGGGAGTTCGCCGAAGCGGCGCCTCGAATCCTCACCGGCGAGCGGGCCGTGCAGGTGGTGGCCGCCGCACTCGACGGCGAGCACCCGTACCGCTCGTTCGAAAGTGGACGCAGCGGTCCCGAGCACGCGGTCGCCGGGACGCTGGCCCGCCTCGTGGCCGGCAACCCCGACGCGGAGGCGGCTCTGCTTCGGGCCGTGCTGGTGATCCGGCCGGACGAGGACAAGATGTGGGCCCACTTCAGGGCCGCGCGTATCTCGGCGGTGTTCGCGGCGCTGGCCGAGGCGTACGTCGGCGAGCCCGAGCATCTCGACCGCTGGTCGGCGCTGCTGGACGGGGACGACCGGCCCTGCCTCGCTGCGGCAGCCGTCCTGTGGGGGCCGCTCGGCCTCGCCGAGGTTGACCGGCGCTGTGGAGCCGTCCGGGAGATCGACGGTGAGCGGCTCGTCGCCGCGTTCGTCGCGGCGGACCGGTTCGACGACGCGCTCACGCTGGCCACCCGGCTCGACCCGAGTCAGCAGCAGCGCGCGCTGCTGACCCTGGCGACGCCCGGGCTCACCCCGGCGCGGGCGAAGGCGCTGGTGGCCGCGTTCCGGAAGTGCCCGAAGGGAGGCCGCGAGCGCGACGTACAGATGATCTACCAGCACCGATTCGCCCGGCTGTTCCTGGCACTGGAGCGAGTCGACGACGCGCTTGCCGTGCTGAGCCGGATGCGGGACTGCCGGGTGTCGGGATACGGGCCGGGCCCACTTGCCCTTGAGGTGTTGCGCTGGCTCGACGGCCGGCGCGCGGCGGCAACCCCGGAGCGGCTCCGCGCCGTGCTGGACATCCTGGCCGGCCCCGGGGTCATCCCTCAGGAGTTGGCCGCCGTCGTCGCGGACGTCGTACCGCTCGGGTATGCCCTGGCCGACGAGCAGCTACGCACCGAGATCGTCGACGTGCACGTACCGCGGCTGCGGGCCCGCCTGCGGAACATGCCGTGGGCGCTGCTGGCCGACGCCGGGCTCGGCGCCGCGCTTGTCGAGACGGGCGACCCCACCGCGCTCGACCCGGTGTACGCGCAGGCTGCCACCGGCCGACCCGACTCGCGGCTGAGCCTGGTGCTGGCCCGGCTGGCCAGCCGCACCGGACTGCTGGCACGGGATCGCGAGCTGTTCACCCGTCTGGTGGCCGGCGCGTTGCGCGAAGGCTACTGGTCGCTCGCCGAGGCGCTGCTGCCAACCCTCGACGCCGAGGCTCGCACTGTCGTACCGGACGCGCTGGCAGCCGTGCCCACCAGCAGCCGCCGCCAGGTCGTCGCCATCGCCCGCTTCGCCGAGCAGGTCGGCGACTCCGGCCTACTCGCCGCCATGCTCGACGCGGCACCAGACGCCGAAAGTGCGCGGCGGGCGGCCGGCCGCGCCGCGATGCTGCTGGCCCGGCACGGCGAACTGCCCGACGCACTGGACCTCGCGCACCGCTGCGGTCTGGTCAAGGAATAGTCGAGGTACGCCGATCGCGCCGGTCAGTCACCGAGCGGACGCGTCCGGCGGCGAGAAGGGTGTCCGCAGAAGGGTGTCAGTCCGCAGCGGACGACCAAAAAAGCAAGGCAAGGAGATCTGACTCCTTGCCACTTTTAACCTATAGCAGGCTGGGGGGATTGCCGCAAGACCCGGGTCGCGTTGCAGAATCGTCGGCCGGACCAGGAACGGACGAAGACACGGGGGCACGACGTGCGTGTGTTGTGGTGGACCGATGGGGGACGCGGTGACGTCGGACCGCTGGTGGGACCGGCGGTGCGGTTGCGGGCGCCCGGCGCGGAGGTGCGGCTGTGCGCGCCGCCCGACTGGGCGGAATGGCCGGCCGACTCGTCAGAGGGACGGCAACGGAGCGGCTGCCCGGAGGTATCACGATGAGTGAGCGGTACGTGTTGGGCCTGCAAGAGGTCGACGAGACGCAGGTCGCGGTCGCTGGCGGCAAGGGCGCGCACCTGGGTGGGCTGTCGCGGATCGACGGCATCCGCGTGCCGGCTGGCTTTTGCCTGACGACGGAGGCCTACCGGCGAATCATGGCGGAAGCGCCCTCGATCGACGATCGGCTCGATCAACTGTCGCGTCTGAACCCGGACGACCGGGAGGCGATCCGGATGCTCAGCGCGGAGATCCGCCGGACCATCGAAGAGATCGCCATCCCGGGCGATCTCGCGGCGGCGATCACCCGCGCTCTCGCCCAGTTCGGCGAGGAAGCCGCCTACGCCGTCCGATCCAGCGCGACCGCAGAGGACCTGCCGACGGCCTCCTTCGCCGGCCAGCAGGACACGTACCTGAACGTCGTGGGCCGAGAGGCGATCCTCCAGCACATCAGCCGGTGCTGGGCCTCGCTGTTCACCGAGCGGGCCGTGACCTACCGCCAGCGCAACAGCATCGACCACCGTTCGGTCCAGATGGCCGTGGTCGTGCAGCAGATGGTCTTCCCGCAGGCGGCCGGCATCCTGTTCACCGCCGACCCCATCACGTCCCACCGGAAGGTCGCCTCCGTGGAGGCCAGCTTCGGCCTCGGCGAGGCCCTGGTCTCCGGCCTGGTGAACCCGGACGTCTACAAGGTGCGCGACGGCGAGGTCGTCGCCAAGGCGATCGGCGCCAAGCAGCTCGCCATCCACGCCTCGCCAGCGGGCGGTACGCGGGAACAGGCGATCGACCCGGAGCGGCAGGACCAGCCGGCGCTGACGGATGCGCAGGTCGTGCGGCTCGTGCGGCTCGGCCGGCGGATCGAGGCGCACTTCGGCCGCCCCCAGGACATCGAATGGTGCCTGGTCGACGATGGCTTCCAGATCGTCCAGAGCCGGCCGATCACCACGCTGTTCCCCATCCCCGAGTCCGGCGACCGGGAGAACCACGTCTACCTCTCCGTCGGCCATCAGCAGATGATGACCGACCCCATGAAGCCCCTCGGGCTCTCCTTCTGGCAGTTGACGACCCCCGCCCCCATGGCCGAGGCCGGCGGCCGCCTTTTCGTCGACGTCACGCAAAGGCTGGCCTCGCCGACGACCCGCGCCGGCCTCCTGGAGATGGCGGGTAAATCCGATCCACTGACCGGCGACGCGCTGCGGACCATCCTTGAGCGCGACGGCTTCATCCGGCCGCTTCCCGACGAGGATCCCCCGGGGCCACTGTTGGGCGGCGCGCCACCAGCCCCGATCGAGACCGATCCGGCCATCGTCACCGAGCTGATCCGGCGCAGCGAGGTATCCATCGCCGCCTCGGAACGCGACATCCGGACGAAGTCCGGAGAGGCGCTGCTCGACTTCATCCGGGCGGACATCCAGGAGCTGAGGCGGATCTTGTTCGATCCGCAGAGCCATCAGGTGTTCATGTCGGCGATGGAGGCCACGTGGTGGCTCAACGAGCGGCTGGAGGCATTGCTGGGCGAGAAGAACGCGGCGGACACGCTCACCCAGTCCGTGCCCCACAACGTCACGTCGGAGATGGGGCTGGCGCTGCTGGGCGTCGCTGACGTGATCCGCCCGCATCCGGACGTGGTGGCGTTTCTGCAGCAGGTCGAGGACGAGGGTTTCCTGGACGAGCTGCCCACGCTCGCGGGCGGGCGGGAAGCGCGAGACGCCATCGAGGGCTGGCTCGACAAGTACGGCATGCGCTGCGTCGGCGAGATCGACATCACGCGGCCGCGGTGGAGCGAACGCCCCTCCACGCTCGTGCCCCTGATCCTCGGCAATATCAGGAACTTCCCGCCGGGAGCCGGCGATCGGCGCTTCGCACAGGGGCGGCAGGAGGCATGGGAGAAGGAGCAGGAGCTGCTGGAGCGCTTGCGGGCCCTGCCGGACGGGGAGCGCAAGGCCGAAGAGACGAAGCAGATGATCGACCGGGTCCGGACCTTCATCGGGTACCGGGAGTATCCGAAGTACGGCATGGTGAGCCGGTACTTCGTGTACAAGAAGGCGTTGCTGGAGGAAGCCGAGCGCCTCGTGCGGGCCCACGTACTTCGGGAGAAGGAGGACATCTTCTACCTCACGTTCGAGGAGCTCCACGACGTCGTACGCACGAACCGGGTGGATGACCAGCTCATCGGCCGGCGCAAGGACGACTTCAGGTCGTATCAGGCGCTCACGCCGCCCCGGGTGCTCACCTCGGAGGGCGAGGTCATCGCCGGAGCGTACCGGCGCGACGATCTGCCGGCCGGCGCGTTGATCGGCCTACCGGTCTCCGCCGGGACCGTCGAAGGGCGGGCCCGCGTCATCCTGGACATGGCACGGGCCGATCTCGAACCGGGCGACATCCTCGTCACGACTCACACGGACCCGAGCTGGACGCCCCTCTTTGTCGCCATCGCAGGCTTGGTGACGGAGGTCGGAGGATTGATGACGCACGGCGCGGTGATCGCACGCGAGTACGGACTGCCGGCCGTCGTCGGTGTGGTAGACGCCACCCGGCTGATCCTCGATGGGCAGCGGATCCGCGTGCACGGAACCGACGGGTACGTCGAGATCCTGCCGTGACTGACCACTCAGCGAGAAGGCCCCGTGTCGCTGTGCTGACTCACCTGGGTGGTCCGGCGCGCAGCGCCCGGACCGGCATGCTCTGATCCTCCAATGACCTCCGATGCCCCTGGTTGGGACGCGATCGACGCCCGGCTCGCCGAGCTGTACCCCAATGTCGAGCCGAAGCACTACGGCACGCTGCACCGATTCGCGCTGGGCGGGCCTGACCCGCTCGATGGCATCAGCTTCTACTCCCGTGACGAGCCGATGCCGCACTGGCACATCGTCGGCTATGGCATGAGCGAGCTGTACGCCAAGGAGTCCGACAACCCCGACGAGTCGGGCTGGGGCTTCGAGTTCACCTTCCGGGTCGCCCGCGACACCGGTGACGCCGAACCACCGATGTGGGCGGCGAACCTGCTGCAGAACCTCGCCCGCTACGTGTTCTCCAGCGGCAACTGGTTCGAGCCGGGCCATCACATGAACGCGAACGGACCCCTCCGGCAAGAGTACGAGACAGCGCTGACCGCGCTAGCCTTCGCCGAGGACCCGGAACTGGGCACGATCGCCACTCCGCACGGCCGAGTGCAATTCCTGCAGGTGGTGGGCCTGACCAGCGATGAGTACGCGGCAGTTCGGCAGTGGGACACCGACGGTGTGCTCAGCCTGCTCGCCGAACGGCAGCCGCTGCTGGTCACCGATCTGGACCGGCCGTCGCTGACAGACGATCCAGCGGTACGGGCCGAGATCGAAACCGGGCGGGCCCGCGACGGCTCGTCGACCGGGCTGCTCATGGTCGCTGGCTTCGGGTGGGCCACCGAGAACGACACGGTCCGGCTGCGGTTCAAGAACGTCACCGCCGCCACGGTGGCCCAAGCGGTGCGCGACCGACTGCCACACGGCCGCGAATTGCTTCTGGACGGCAACGGCACTCGCGTCGTGTTGCTGGGCGCGGAGGTCTTCGCCATCCGCCGACCAGGCGACGGCCTGCTGGAAGTGGATCTTCCAGCGGAGGCGGTCGCGGCGCTGCCTGACGCGCTGGTGCCTGGCACTCATCCAGTGCCAGGCACCAGCCACCTCATCGTCGAGGTTTCGAAGGACTAGCAGACAGCGGCACCGATTCGCTCGGCACGGTCAGCCGACGGCGCAGCTCAGGGCAGACCACTACCGACAGCCATCTTGACGTCCATCGATATAAGCCCTACGTTCGCCCGGGGTCCACCGGACCGGCAGAGGGGGATGGCGGGATGCGAGCGCGTGCCTGGATGGCGACGGTGGTGGCCGTCGTACTGGTCAGCGGCAGCGGATGTGCGGCGGAGCCGGAGGCGGCGGTTCCGACCGGGACCAGCGGCGACGGCCGGGCCATCTACCTGGACCGGTCCTACTCGCCGCCGGAGCGGGCCGTCGACCTCGTCTCCCGGATGACGCTGGCGGAGAAGGCCGCCCAGCTGGTCAGCAGCCAGTCGGCGGCGCTGCCCCGGCTCGGCATCGCCGCGTACGGCTGGTGGAACGAGGCCGCGCACGGCGTCGCCCGGGAGGGCACCCTGCACAACGCCAACCCGCCGATCCTGGTCAACACCACCTCCTATCCGGTCGACCTGTCGCTCGGCGCCACCTGGAACCCGGACCTGGTCTACCGGGAGGCGACGCTGATCTCGGACGAGGCCCGCGAGGTGGTCCGGGACAACCGGCTCGACCTGAACTTCTACTCCCCCACCATCAACCTGGCCCGCGATCCGCGCTGGGGCCGCAACGACGAGGCGTTCAGCGAGGACCCGCTGCTCACCGCCGCCCTCGCCGCGCAGTTCGTGAACGGGATGGAGGGCAAGGACCCCACCGGCCGGCTGCTGCGCGAAAGCGGCGGATACCTGAAGACCAGCACCACGCTCAAGCACTACGCGGCGAACAACAGCGAGTTCGACCGGCTGCGCGGCACCGCCGACATGGACGACCGGACGCTGCGCGAGTACTACACCGCGCAGTTCCGGGAGGTGGTCGAGCGCAGCTCACCGGCATCCATCATGACCTCGTACAACCGGGTCAACGGGGTGCCGACCTCGGCCAGCGGCTATCTGATGGACGAGCTGGCCCGGCAGACCTTCGGGTTCGACGGCTTCTTCACCTCGGACTGCGACTCGATCCGGGAGATCCAGCACGGCCACCGCTGGCAGCCGCCGGGCCACCCGGCCCCACTCGACCACGTCGAACGGCACGCCTGGGCCAACGCGGCCGGCGAGGACCTGAACTGCCAGCAGGGCTACCACGACGAGTGGAGCTACGCCAACACCATCCCGGAGGCGATCGCCCGGGGCATCGACACCCCGTACGGCCGCTACACCGAGGAGCACGTCGACGCCTCGCTGGTCCGGCTGCTGACCACCCGGATCCGGCTCGGCGAGTTCGACCGGCCGGAGGACGTACCGTGGGTGACCGCCGCCCGGTCCCGGGTCGCACCGGGCATCTGGACCAACTCGGACGCCAACGCCGCGGTCACCCAGACCCCGGCCCGGCTGGCGATGGCCCGCGAGGTCGGCGCGGAGAGCATCGTGCTGCTGAAGAACCAGGCACCGAAGACCCGCGCCGGTGCCGGCCGGGCCGCGCTGCTGCCGCTGCGGGTGCCGGCGTCCGGGCCGTACCGGGTGGCGGTGCTCGGGCACTACGCCAACCCGCCGAGCATGTACCTCGGCGGCTACTCCAGCATCCAGGCCAGTGCCGGGCAGGCCAACGAGGTCAACGGTTACCAGGGGCTCAGGGCGGCGATCCGACGGATCAACCCGGGCGCGGTCGTCGACCACCTGCCCGGAGTCACCGGGGAGAGCCTGGCCGAGGTGGACCCGGCGTCGGTGGCGGCCGCCGCCGACTACGACACGGTGATCGTGTACGCCGGCACCGACGAACGGCACTCCCGGGAGGACGTCGACCGGCGCACCCTGGCGCTGCCCGGCGCGCAGGCGTCCCTGATCAGCCAGGTGGCGGCCCGCAACCCGAACACCGTCGTCTACCTGGAGACCGTCGGCCAGGTGGACGTGGCCGGTTTCGAGGGCGCGGTGCCGGCGATCCTGTGGAGTTCGTACAACGGGCAGCGCAAGGGCGAGGCGCTGGCCGACGTACTGCTCGGGGCGCGCAACCCGAGCGGGCACCTGCCGTTCACCTGGTACCGGGACGCCGGACAGCTCCCGCCGATCGACGACTACGCGATCCGGGGCGGGGACGCGCGCCCCGGGCGGACCTACATGTACTTCGACGGCGAGGTGACGTACCCGTTCGGCCACGGCCTCGGCTACAGCGGGTTCGGCTACTCCAGGCTGCGGGTGGACCGCCGGACGGTGGAGCCGAACGGCACCGTCCGGGTCGGCGTGGACGTCACCAACACCGGTCGGGTGCCGGGTGCCGAGGTGGTCCAGCTCTACGTCGCCACGCCGGGCGCACCGGCCGGCCGGGAACGCCCGGCCAAGCGGCTGGCCGGCTTCGAGAAGGTCTCACTGCGCCCGAAGCAGACCAGGCGGGTGGAGTTCCGGGTACGCGTCGCCGACCTCGCCTTCTTCGACGAGCGCGCCGGCCGGTACGTGGTCGACCCGGGGGCGTACGCCTTCCAGGTCGGCCGGTCCAGCGCGGACACCGACCCCCGGCTGCGGGCGGTGGTGACCGTCCGGGGCACCCTGCGCCCGGCGTTGTCGGTCGTCACCGCGACCGCGCCGACGCTGGTCTCCCCCGGCACCGGCCTCTCCCCGAAGCTGACGGTAGCGATGACCGACGACACCCGGTACGGCTACCGCGCCGAGGGTGCCAGCACCCCGCTGCCGGCCGGCGCGACCGTGCGGTACCGCAGCAACCGCCAGCGGGTGGTGTCGGTGGATCCGTCGGGTGGCATCCGGGCGGTGTCGACCGGGGTCGCCACGATCACCGCGACGGTCAGCTATCGCGGTGTCAGCCGGTCCGCCGACTTCGTGGTCGGGGTGCGGTAGGCGGGCCGGCACCGAGCGGGCCGCCGCGGGGTGCGCGGCAGCCACGCCGATCTCACACAGCGCTGCACTTATATAAGTTGCTCCTGATACGCTGCCACCCGTTCCGCCCCGAAGGCCAGCGTGAGGGAGTGATGGTGGACATCGTCGACGAGATCAATGCGATCCACCGGACGGTCGGCCGGGCCGAGACACCGGCCGGCGAGGCCCGGACCGTCCTGCTCCGCCGGAGCTACGACACCTCGGTGGACGACCTCTGGGACGCGGTCACCAACCCCGAACGGCTGCCCCGCTGGTTCCTGCCGGTCAGCGGCGACCTCACGCTCGGCGGGCGGTACCAGCTCGAGGGAAACGCGGGCGGCGAGATCATCCGCTGTGAGCCGCCCCGGCTGCTCAGGCTCACCTGGGTCTTCGGCGAGCCGGTCGAGGGCGGGTTCAGCGAGGTCGAGGTACGACTCTCCCCCGGCGACGGCACCGAGCGGGCCGTACTCGAACTGGAACACGTCGCGGTGATCGACCCGGAGCGGTGGACCGAGTACGGCCCCGGCGCGGTCGGCGTCGGCTGGGACCTGGCCCTGCTCGGCCTCGGCCTCTATCTGGGCGGCGGCGCCATCGCCGACCCGAACGCCTGGGGCGAGTCCCGGGAGGCCCGGGAGTTCATGACGTTGAGCAGCAACGCGTGGGGTGCGGCGACGGTGGCCGGCGGCGACCACCCGGACGCGGTGGCGACGATGGTCGCCAACACCACCCAGTTCTACGCCCCTGACCCGCCCGCCGGTCCGAACGCGCTCTGAGA
>NZ_JBDJAV010000047.1:0-72201 GCF_039649625.1 Plantactinospora sp. ZYX-F-223
GCATCCGAACGTGCGCGACAGCTCCATGGCCTGCGCCTCGGTGGGGTAGAAGCGGTACTTGAACGCCCGCTTCACCGCCCTGGACACGCCTCACACGCTAGCGCCCCAACTGGTAAGCCCTGCGGTGACGCGGGTGGACGCCTATCCGCCCTGGCGGCGGATCGGCCATCCCTGCCCTGCACCGCAGGAGTTCCGTTTCCTCTCCGGTCTGAAGCCGGAGTATTTCACGGAAGGAATCCGATGACGGGGACCAGTTCGCGAAGCGCCGCGCGGTACCGCCGCGCGCCGATCGACCGGCCGACCGGAACGGGGTGGTGACCATGGGCATGCCACTGCGCCAGAGCCTGCGAGTCGGCCGCTATCTGATGGAGCAGAAGCTGCGCCGGAGGACGCACTTCCCGCTGCTTGTCGAGTTGGAGCCGCTCTTCGCCTGCAACCTCGCCTGCGCCGGCTGCGGCAAGATCCAGCATCCGGCGGACGTGCTGAAGCGCCGGATGCCGGTGGAGCAGGCACTCGCCGCGATGGAGGAGTGCGGGGCGCCGATGGTCTCCATCGCCGGCGGCGAGCCGCTGATGCACCCGGAGATCGACCGGTTGGTCAACGAACTCGTCAAGCGCCGCAAGTACGTCTTCCTCTGCACCAACGCGGCGCTGCTGCGCAAGAAGCTGGACAAGTTCACCCCGTCCCGCTATTTCTCGTTCGCCGTGCACATCGACGGGTTGCGGGAGCGGCACGACGCCTCGGTCTGCAAGGAGGGCGTCTTCGACGAGGCGGTCGAGGCGGTGAAGGAGGCGAAGCGGCGCGGCTTCCGGGTCACCAGCAACACGACGTTCTTCTCCACCGACACCCCGCAGACCGTGATCGAGGTGCTCGACTACCTCAACGACGACCTGGGCGTCGACCAGATGATGCTCTCCCCGGCGTACGCCTACGACAAGGCGCCGGACCAGGAGCACTTCCTCGGCGTCGCGGAGACCCGGGCGATGTTCAAGAAGGCGTTCGGCGAGGGGCGCCGGAAGAAGTGGCGGCTGAACCACTCGCCGCTCTTCCTGGACTTCCTGGAAGGCAAGGTCGACTTCTCCTGCACCGCCTGGGCCATCCCGTCGTACTCGCTCTTCGGCTGGCAGCGCCCCTGCTATCTGCTCGGTGACGGCTACGCGCAGACGTACCAGGAGTTGATCGAGACCACCGACTGGTCGGCGTACGGCCGGGGGCGGGACAGCCGTTGCGCCAACTGCATGGCGCACTGCGGGTACGAGCCGACGGCGGTGCTCGCCACCATGTCCTCGCTGCGCCAGTCGATCCGGGCGATCCGCGCGAACTAGCGGGCGGCGCGGCGGTCCGGTCAGCCGAACCGGTCGGCGAGCCGGCGGTAGGTGGCCGGCAGGGTGGCCCGGACCGCGATCGGCAGCACCATCCAGCGCGGCAGGCACACCTCGTGCCGGCCGGCGAGCATCCCGGTGAGCAGGGCGTCGGCGGCCCGCTCCGCCGGCACCGGCCGGGGACGGCGGCGCGGGTACGGCCGGCCCCGGCGGGCGAAGAACGGGGTGTCCACCACGGCGGGGACGAGTTCGGTGACCACGATGCCCCGACCGGTCGTCTCCTTGCGCAGGCTGTCGGCGAAGACGCTCAGCCCGGCCTTGGTGCCCGCGTAGACCGCCTCCTCGCGTACCCCGAGCCGGCCGGCGATGGAGCCGACGAAGCCGAGCCGGCCGCTGCCCCGGGCCAGCATCCCGGGCAGTACCGCCCGGGCGAGCAACATCGGTGCGGTCAGGTTCGCCGCCACCAGCGCCTGGATCTGGGCGTCGGTCATCCCGGTGAGCGGCCCGGCGTAGCCCTGGCCGGCGTTGTTGACCAGGATGTCGACCCGACCGGCGTCCTCGAGCACCCGGCCGGCGAGTGCCGCCGTCCGGTCGGGGTCGGTGAGGTCGCACGGGATCGCCGTACCGCCGGACTGCCCGGCGACCGCCGCGAGCCGCTCGGGGTCGCGGCCGCTGAGGAAGACCCGCGCGCCGGCACCGGCCAGCCGCCGGGCCGCCGCGGCGCCGATCCCGGACGACGCGCCGGTGACCAGGGCGACGGCACCAGCGAGGCGGCGGGAAGTCATACCGGTAGTGTGGCCCATCCCGGGCCGGTGGGCCGGACGGAGCGCCGAACCGGGGCCCGCTCGGCGGGCGGCGGTCGGGTCAGGAGTCGAGGGCGGCCAGGGCGGCGCGGAGGAACGCCGGGGTCTCGGTCGGCGAGACGGCCTCGACGCAGAGCCGCTCCATCGCCGCGGCGTAGTAGTCGACGTCGTCACGCTTGTCGAGGTAGAGCGCGCTGGTGAGCTGTTCCATGTAGACGACGTCCGGCAGCTCCTGGTCGGGGAAGCGGAGCAGGCTGAACGCGCCCCCGGCCGCGGCGTGCCCGCCGGCCCGGAACGGGATCACCTGGACCGTGACGTTGGGCAGCCGGCCGGCCTCGATCAGGTGCTCGATCTGGCCGCGCATCACGTCGATCCCGCCGATCGGCCGGCGCAGCGCCGCCTCGTCCACCACGGCCCACAGTTGCGGCGCGCCGGGCCGGGTCAGCACCTTCTGCCGGTCCATCCGGAGCTCGACCCGGCGTTCGATCTCCTCGGGCGGTGCCCCGTCGTGGGCGAGCAGTACCACCGCCCGGGCGTAGTCCCGGGTCTGCAACAGCCCGGGAATGTACTGCACCTCGTACGCCCGGATCAGCGCCGCCGCCGCCTCCAGCCCGAGGTAGGACTGGAACCAGTTCGGCAGGACGTCGCCGTACCGGTGCCACCAGCCGGGGTTGTTGGCCTGGCGGGCCAGGGCGAGCAGTGCGGACCGTTCGGTCTCGTCGGTCACCTGGTAGAGGGTCAGCAGATCGGCGACGTCGCGTTCCTTGAATCCCACCCGGCCCAGCTCCATCCGGCTGATCTTGGACCCGGACGACCTGATCTCCCAGCCCGCGTCGTCGCGGCTGACGCCTCTGGCCTCCCGCAGCTTGCGCAACTGGCTTCCGAGCAGGATCCGCAGCACGGTGGGGCCGCCCGCCATCCCGGGGTCGGCCGCTCCAGCCGCGAAGACTGGTCCACCGTCGACGATCGGTCCACGGTCGGCGACCTCGCCGTCCGGGACCGAACCATGGCCGGATGGAGCCATCGCCACGTGTCGCCTCCACACATGCTCGACGCAGCCCACCGAGGGCTGGGCCAAATCCGTCGGTAAGCATGCCATGGCTTGACGGTGAGGAGGGTAGACCCAACGCGCTAATTTTCTCGACCCTCGTCCAGTCCGGGTCGCGGGAGCGGGTCGGGATGGTGGCGAACGGTGGCGCCGGCGTACCGGACGCCGTAGGTACCGCCGGTCAGCGGATGAGGTTGTCGAAGTCCCCGTCCCGGGCGCCGAGGATGAAGGCGGTGATCTCGTCGATGGTGTAGATCAGCGCCGGCCCGTCGGGGTCCCGGGAGTTGCGGACGGCGATACCGGCGCCGCCGGGCAACTCGGCCATCTCGACGCAGTTCCCGCTCGGGTTACTGCGGCGGCTCTTCTGCCACGCGAGGGTCGGCAGTTGGCCGGTGGACATGCCGTTGTACGTCTGAATCATCGCCAGTCTTTCTGGAGGTTCCGGAGGGCTGGGGGCGGTGGGCGTCGCGTAGGCCCGACTGCGTACTGATTCCTCCCCGTGGACGCGTCCTCAGCCGTGACGGTGCGTGCAGTACCGCGGATGGTCACCTCTGCATGACCATCTGCACGTGCATTCGCTCTTGCGTCTGCACCTGACAGCGAGCATGATAGCGCGGTAAGGGTGTGTCCGTTTGTTCACTTTTCGTGATGGAGGCGGGGTGTCGTTGCCAGCGCAGCCGACGCGTCGGGGACCAGGCAAGATCGCTGGCATGCCCGCCTGCCTGGGCAGATGGACGCCAACGCATCGCGACGGTGCGGTTCCGGCCCGTGCTGGCGGACGCGAAGTTGGATCACGGACAGTCACCGACTACTCCCGGCTACCGGCCTCCGGACAGGGTCTCGGTCCAGGCCACGACCCGTCCCCGAGCCGGGTCTCCTGAAGGGACGCGGCACCGTGGATCCCTTCACCCTCGCGGCCGGCGCCGCCGCGGTTGCCGGCCTCGGCGCGGCCTGGCGGATGCGCGGCCGGGTGCGGATGGCCCAGGCGGAGGTGGTCCGGCTCCGCGAGGAGTTGCAGTCGGAACGGCACGCGGCCACCCACGACCCGCTGACCGGGCTGCTCAACCGGCGGGCCTTCTACCAGATCGGCGCCGCGCTGGTCGCCGATCCCGGCCGGCCGCCGCTGGTCGCGGTGGTGCTGGACCTCGACGACTTCAAGCAGATCAACGACCGGTTCGGCCACGCCGCCGGAGACCAGGTGCTGGTCGCGGTGGCCTGGCGATTCGCGGCGTACGCGGGCAACAACCTGGTGGCCCGGCTCGGTGGCGACGAGTTCGCCGGCCTGCTAGCCGGCACCCGGGCCGACGGACGCTGGCTGCACCAGTCCGCGCGACGGCTCGCGGAGCTGCTCTCCGCGCCGATCCAGGTGGCCGAGCGCGACCTGCGGGTCACCGCGTCGATCGGACTCGCCCCGGTGCACGGCTGCGTGCAGTTGGCCGAGGTGCTCAACCTCGCCGACGCCGCGATGTACCGAGTGAAGACCCGGCGGGCCCGACTCGCCCCGGCCGATGTCGACGCCGCCGGTTGCGTCGGCCCGTCCGTGGGGTACGTCCAGGGCCAGGCGCAGTACGGCCTGTCGAGCGGTACGACCGGCGAGGCCACCGGCACGCCGGCCATGCCACGCGAACTGATCGAGACGACACCCGGTGCCGAGTCAGGAGGGCAGTGACAACATGCCAGTACCCAACGTGGATCCGCACCGACGGGACCCGGCGGAGATCGATTCCACCGCCAGTTACCGGCCGACCGATCCGGTCTGGGTCTACCGGTCAGGCACCTGGCGGGCGGGAGTGGTCGAGGCGGCCTCGGCGCTGGCCGCGACGGTCACGTACCGGCCGAACAGCGCCCGGGGCACCGGCGTGGACACTCTCACCGCCCAGTACATGATCCGGCGGCAGGAGCCGGACCCGCTGCTCGACGGCGAACCCGCCGGCCGGCGCTAGGCCACCGCACACCGCATTTCCTGTCGGCCCGTATCCCCGGGCCACCGCAGCCGTAGGGGCGGAGCAGGGTCGTCGCCCGCCCCGCACGGAGACCCCGGCGGTGCCAGGCTCACCGCCGGGCCCGCCGGTGCTCAGTGGGCGCGCGAACGCCGCCCCGCGTAGGCGCCGAGCGCCGCGACCAGACCGGTGCCGAGTGCCGAGCCGAGCGCCACGAGCACCGCACCGACCACCCAGAGCCCGTCGCCGTCCGGGTCGGTCGCGGCGTCGACCGAGAAGGCCACGGTGAGCACCGCCGACACCGCGATGCCGGCCAGCCACGGCCGGCCCCGGCGCCCGGTCTCGAAGACCAGCAGGGCCAGTACCACCCCGAGGCCGAGCACCTGCCAGGCCGAGTACGGACCGGTCTGCGCCCCGGTCACCGGATCGGTCTCCTTCTGCTGGTCCCAGCCGAGGAACGCCCAGTACGCGAGCGCGGTGAGGCCGGCGAGTCCGACGATCCAGAGCGGAGTGTGCCGGGCGTGGCCCGGCTGCCGTTCGGTCATACCCCCGACTCTCCATCATCGGCCGCACCGGAACCCGAGTACCCCTACTCAGCGCCGGCGTGCGGTCGTTCAGCCCTTCAGCCCGGAGGTGGCGACGCCCTGCACCAGGAACCGCTGGAAGAACAGGAAAAAGAGGATGACCGGCACCAGGGCCAGCATCGACATCGCCATCAGCGCCCCGTAGTCCGAGACGGTGGTCTGGTCGATGTAGAGCTGCAACGCCAGCGGCAGCGGGTACTTCTCCGGCGTGCTGAGGTAGATGAGCGGGCCGAAGAAGTCGTTCCAGGTCCAGATGAAGGTGAAGATGGCCGTGGTCACCAGGGCGGGCCGGGACAGCGGCAGCACGATGTGCCAGAACGTGGCCCAGTGCCCGGCGCCGTCGATCCGGGCCGACTCGTCCAGCTCGGCTGGGATGGTCCGCATGAACTGCACCATCAGGAAGACGAAGAACGCCTCGCCGGCCAGGAACTTGCCGACCAGCAGCGGCAGGTAGGTGTCGACCAGGTCGAGCCGCTGGAAGACCGCGTACTGCGGGATGATCAGGACGTGGAACGGTAGCAGCAGCGTCGAGATCATCAGCACGAACATCGTCCCCCGGCCCCGGAAGCGCAGCCGGGCGAAGGCGTAACCGGCGAGCGCCGACGAGGCCACCGTGCCGGCCACCGAGAGCCCGGCGAGCAGCGCCGAGTTGCCGAAGAACCGCAGCACGCCGATCCCGGCCAGCCCGTCGGCGGCCCGCTGGTAGTTGGCGACGGTCGGTTCGGTCGGCAGCAGGTGCAGGCTGCCGAGGATGGACGGGGACGGCTTGAACGAGGCGGCCACCAGCCAGCCGACCGGATAGAGCAGTACGGCCAGGATCGCCAGCGCCCCGAAATGCCAGGCCAGGCTGCCCCACCGGCGGCGGGGTGCGGCGGACCGCCCGGCGCCCGCCGTCCGGGGAGGCGTTCCGGTCCCGGGTACCTCGGTGGTGGTCATCGCTGGTCTTCGGCGTAGTGCACCCAGCCCCGGGCGGTCCGGAACAGGAACGCGGTCACCAGGCCGACGCCGAGCAGCAGCATCCAGGCCAGCGCGGACGCGTAGCCCATCTGGAAGTCGGCGAAGCCGCGGTCGTAGAGGTAGACGGTGTAGAAGAGGGTCGAGCCGGCCGGGCTGCCGTTCCGGCCGCCGATCACGTACGCCGAGGTGAAGATCTGGAACGAGTTGATGGTCTCCAGCAGCAGGTTGAAGAAGAGCACCGGCGAGATCATCGGCAGCGTGACCGACCGGAACCGGCGCCAGCGGCCGGCCCCGTCGACCTGGGCGGCCTCGTAGAGTTCGGCCGGTACCTGCTTCAGCCCGGCCAGGAAGATCACCATCGGCGCGCCGAACTGCCAGACGGCCAGCAGCACCAGCATCAGCAGCGAGAGGTCCGGGTTGCCGACCCAGCCGCCGGCGTCGACCCCGACGGCGCGGAGCAGCCGGTCGACCACCGCGTCGTCGCTGAACAGCGCCCGCCAGACGATCGCCACGCTGACGCTGGCCCCGATCAGCGACGGCCCGTAGAACGCCGCCCGGTAGAAGCCCTCGCCGCGGCGGCGCTGGTGCAGCAGCAGCGCCACCGCGAGCGCGGCGGCCAGCTTGACCGGTACGGCGACCAGCACGTACCCGCCGGTGACCCGGACCGACTGGAGCCAGCGCGGGTCGTCGAACATCCGCCGGTAGTTCTCCAGCCCGACCCACTCGGGGGCGGTGAAGAGGTTGTAGTCGGTGAACGAGAGGTAGAGCGAGGCGGCCATCGGCCCGACGGTGAGCAGCAGCATGCCGAGGATCCACGGCGACAGGAACAGGTAGCCGGCGGGTCCGTCGCCCGGCCGCCGGGGCCGCCGCCCCGGTGCGGCACCGGGCCGGCCGGCACGCGGCACCGGACCGGCCGGCTGGTCCCGGCGTACGGTGCTCTGGCTGGTCGTCGTCATGCTCCGCTGGCGCCCCTTCTCCGCCGGCTGCCGCTCGGCCGCCGGTCGTCGGGTCGGTCGGGAACCGACCGTCTCCCCGGTCAAGAACCGAGCTTCTGCTCCGCCTCGGTGAAGAACTGCTCCACCGCCTGGGCGACCGAGATCCGGCCGTAGTGGAGTTCCTCGCTGATCCGGATGAAGGTCGCCTCCACACTGCCGGCACCCTTCGGCGGTGCCGGGGGAGCCTTGGTCAACTGGTCGGCGATGCTCTTCTCGTAGGCGGCGACCTCGGCCAGCGGACCCTGGAGCTGGGCGGCGGCGCGCTGGGCGTTGGTGGCCGGCAGGCCGCGGTTGCCGCCGAAGATCCGGCCGACCTCCGGGTCGTTGATCAGGAACGAGATCAGCTTGGCCGCCTCCTCCGGGTGGTCGGTCCGGCTGGAGGTGCTGAGCAGCATGGCCGGCTTCAGGTACTGGCCGAGCTGCCCTGGGTTGTCGGTC
Organism: Plantactinospora sp. ZYX-F-223; assembly: GCF_039649625.1. Taxonomy (NCBI): domain Bacteria; kingdom Bacillati; phylum Actinomycetota; class Actinomycetes; order Micromonosporales; family Micromonosporaceae; genus Plantactinospora; species Plantactinospora sp. ZYX-F-223. Next base: position 8,088 of record NZ_JBDJAV010000047.1, read on the forward strand.
GGCACCGGGGCCAGCTTCAACGGGGTCTTGACCTCGGCCGCGTACCGGACGAGGAAGTTGTCCCAGCCGAGTTCGGTGGCGATCAGGTCGTCGACGAAGCCGGAGCGGGGCTTGATCTGCACCGCCTTCTCGACCGGCAGCACCACCTCGGCCTTGATCAGCTCCTGGCCCTCGGTCCAGAACGCGCTGAGCTGCTCCCTGGTGAAGCCGAGCTTGCCGTCGGGGGTGAAGAGCTGCCCGCCCTGCTGGCGCAGCCGCGCCTCGAGGTTGTAGATGATGCCGGTGTAGTTGCCGCCGCCGTAGCTGTCGGTCGCCTCGGCGATCTTCGCCATGCCGGTCCGGTATTCCTGCCAGGTCCAGCCGGCGGCCGGTTCCGGTACGCCGGCCTTGGCGAAGATCGCCGGGTTGTAGTACAGGCTCCAGGTGTTGCCGCCCACCGGTACGCCGTACAGCGCGCCGTCGACCTCGCCGGCGCCCTGGAAGCCGGGGAGCAGGTCGGTCAGGACGAGGTTGCCACCGGTCTGCTTCTTCAGGTCGTAGAGCACGCCCCGGTCGGCGTACTCGCGCAGGTAGGAGAAGTCCATCTGGAGTACGTCCGGGGCGTTGCCGCCGGCCGTCTCGGTGGCCATCTTCTGCCAGTACGCCTCGTACTCCTGGAAGCTCGGCGTGATTGTGATGTCCGGGTTCTTCGACTCGAAGAGCGCGATCGCCTGTTTCATCAGGTCGGCCCGTTCGGCGTTGCCCCACCACGAGTACCGGAGGGTGGCCGGGCCGGACTCGGAGTCGTCGCCGCAGCCGGCCACCAGTACGCCGAGGCAGGCCAGCGCGGTGCCGCCGGCCACGAGCATCCTGAAACGTTTCATCATCGGTCGTGGAACCTCCCGGGCCAGCGTGCCGATCGCGGCATTGGTTGGGGCAAGGGGCGAGTGCGGTGAACCTGTCAGGTACGGTAAGAGATCGATCTACATTCGTCAATGGAAGGCTAAAACGTTCCAAGGATGATCCGGCGGCGCCTTCCGGTCGGCTGCGGGCGGGGTGGTGCCCGCGGTGCCGGCAGGGACAACCGAAGCAACGCGCGTTTTTCTGGTTTATCGGGTGTTACGGTCAAAACCGGCAGTACTTTTCGGGGTCACGCCGAAACCTGGGAGAGGCCGGAGATGCCCAGCCAAGAGGTCGCCGGGGAGGTCGGATCACGGATCCGGCCGAGCGGGCAGCAGCAGGGGCGCGTGACCGCCGGCCGGCCGCCGCGTCCCGGTCCCGTCACCGGAGCGTCCCTCTCCGAACTGGTCGGATACCGGGCGGCCGTGGTGGACCTGCTCGCCGAGGTGACCGGCTACGCCGGCCGCGACGACCTGCCGAGGCTGGAGCGGACCCTGGCGGACCGGATCACCGGCCCGGACTTCGCCGCCGTGCTCGGCGTGCTGCCCGGCGGCGCCGCCGACGCCACCGACCGGCTCGTCCGGGAGATCCGCGACTACCGGCCGAACAACCGCAGCGCTGCCCGGAACCTCGCCGGGCTGATCCGGATCTACCTGCTCTCCCGGATCGACGTCATGTGGTGGGGACACCTGCCCGGCTTCCCGACCGACGACGACCTGCACAGCTCCGCCGAACTGGTCGACCTTGAGGCACTCCGCCGCACCGACCTGCTCCGGTTCCGCTACCGCCGGCCGGCCGGGCACCTGCTGACCCGGGCGGCCCGCGCGGTCCGGTGCCGGGTCCGGCCACCCTCGACCCCGCAGGCGGGCCGGGGCGGCGTACCGGCGGCCGGTACCGGGCCGCGGACCACCCGGACCCGGCCCGAGGTGGTGGCACTGCTCAACCAGCTCGCCGTGGACCTCGCCCGGCGGCGCCCCGGGCTGCCCACCCCGCCGCTGCGGGTGACCAGCCTCGCCCGCAGCCTCGAACACCAGCACCGGCTCCGGGCCCTCGGCTACGCGGCCATGCTGCCCAGCGGGCACTGCCTCGGGTACGCGATGGACCTGGAGATGTCCTGGCTGCGCCGGTTCGACGCGCCCGGCGTGGTCGCCGCCCTGCTCCGGGAGCGGCAGGGCTGGGGCGACGTGAACGTGATCGACGAGGGTCAGACCTGGCACCTCTGTGTCAGCCCGCGCGCGGCCAGCCGGCTGCGGCGCGACTTCCTGACCGCACTGGGAGGTTGAGCGGCATGTCCGGCATCGTCCTACTGCTCGGTCCCGGCGCCGACCGCCGCACCTTCCACCGGATGATGGCGGAACTCACCCCGCGCGGCGACCTGGCGGAGACCCAGCTCGGTCCCGACCTGCTGGCCGGCGTCCAGCGGCTGCGGATCGTCGACCGGGAACGCGCGGTGCAGCCCTGGTGCTCGGCCGACGGCCGGTGGCTGCTCTGCTACAACGGCGAGGTCTACAACCACCGGGAACTCGCCGCCGAACTGCTCCGGCTCGGCCGGCCGCTGCGCACCGAGAGCGACACCGAGGTGGTGCTGGAGGCGTTCCTGGCCTGGGGACCGGAGGCGGTCACCCGGCTGCGCGGCGAGTTCGCGTTCGCCCTCGCGGACACCGCCACCGGACGGCTCTACCTGGCCCGCGACCCGCTCGGAGTACGCCCGCTCTACTGGTCCCGGCACCTGCGCCGGCTGCACGTCGCCTCGGAGGTCAAGGCGCTGGTGCCGGTCGGCGCGCCGATCTCGGAGCTGCCGCCCGGGCACCACGGCTGGGCCGACGCCGTCAGCGGGCCGGAGCTGGTGCCCTACCTGGACCTGGCCCGGCTCGGCGGCGGGCAGCCGCCGGTCCGCGACACCGAGGAGGCGGCGGAACTGCTCCGCGAAGCGGTCCGGGACAGCATCCGGGCCCGGGTCGACACCGACCTCACCGTCGGGGTGCTGCTCTCCGGCGGCCTGGCCAGCACCCTCGCCCTGCTGCACGTCCGGCAGCTCCACCACGACTGCGTGGCGTTCACCGTCGGCACCCCGGACAGCGCGGACGTGAAGTGCGCCCGCCGGCTCGCCGCCGAGCTCGGCGTGCACCACGAGGTGATCGAGGCCCAGCCCCGGGACGTCCGGCTCGACGACATCCGGGCGGCCATCCGGATCTCCGAACTCACCGAGTACGCCGACCTGATCGACGCGGTCGTCTCGGTGCCGCTGTTCCGGCGGGTCCGCGATCTCGGCGTCCGGGTGGTGCTCACCGGCGACGGCGTCGACGACCTCTTCGGCGGGCATCCGGGCTCGGGCCGGGTCGGGCCGGAGGCGGCCGGCCGGCTCTTCCGGCACCGGATCCGCAACCTCTGCCGTACCGGATTGCAGCGGGTGGACCGGACCAGCCTCGGGCACGGGGTGGAGGCCCGGCCGCCCTTCCTCGACCTGTCGCTGGTCGAGTTGGCGATGCGGCTGCCGGCCGAGCTGAAACTGCGGGACGGGCGGCGGCAGTGGCTGCTCCGGCACGCGTACGCCGACCTGCTGCCGGAGTACGTCCGGGACCGGCCGAGGGAGCCGCTGGCGTACGGGTCGGGGCTGCACGAGGGGGTGCGGCCGTACCGTGCGCTCTTCGCCCGCCAGTACCGGGCGTTCGGCTACGAGCTGCTGGAACCGGTACGCCGGGACTTCGACACCGTACTGGTGCGCTGCGGCCACGACCTCGACCGCGCCGTCGCCAAGGGCACAGCCCGGCCGGACGTCCTCGAACACGCCCGCGACCTGGCCGGGATGGCGAGATGGAAGGTCGGCCCCGCGTGGCGCCGGCTGACCGGCTCCGGCCGGCAGAACTGAGCCGCCGCGGCCGCGCAACGCCTCCGGTTCAGCCTGGCAGCGGGGTGGACCGGCTCGACAGTCCGGCCTCCCGGTACGCCCCGGCCAGCCGGCGCACCCCCTCGGCCAGCGTCTCCGGGTCATACATCGAGTACGACAGTCGCAGGTGGCGGTGCCCGGTGTCGGCCACGAAGAACTGCCGGCCGGGCAGGTACGAGACCCCGGCGGCCTCGGCGTACGGCAGCAGGTCGGTGCCGCCGTACGGGTGCGGCAGCCGCAACCACAGGAACCAGCCACCGCCGGGTACCACGAACCGGGCCTGCGGCAGCTCGTCGCGTACGGCGGCCACCAGCGCGTCGCGTTGCCGGCCGTACCGGATCCGGATCGCCGCGACGTGCCGCCGGTACCCGCCGGACGCCGCGAACTCGGCCATGGCCAGCGCCACGGCGTGGTTGACCCCGCCACCACTGTCCACATAGCCCCGTGCGGTCACCGCCGCGACCAGCGGTCGGGCACCGGTGAGCCAGCCGAGCCGCAGCCCGGGCGCGACACTCTTGGCGAACGAGCCGATCCGGACCACCGTCCCCGGTTCGGCGCCGCTGAACAGGGAGGGCGGCGCCGGAGCCGGATAGGCGAGTTCCCGGTAGGTGTCGTCCTCCACCACCGGTACGCCGGTGCGGGCGGCCACCGCCAGCAGGTCGGCCCGGCGCTGCGCCGGCAGTGACCGCCCGGTCGGATTGTTGAACGTCGGCACCAGGTAGAGCATTGCCACCCGCCGGCCCTGCCGGGTGATGGCCCGGATCAATCCGGCGGTGGCGGTGGGATCGATGCCGTCCTCGTCGGCGGGGGCGGGCACCGTGTCGACCCGGTGGTCGGCGACGACCCGCAGCGCCAGATGGTAGGTGGGGGAGTCGACCAGTACGACGTCGCCGGGTCGGCAGAGGACGGCGGCGACGAGGTCGAGCGCGTGCGACGCGCCGGCGGTGACGAAGACCTGGCCGGGCTCCGGCGCCCCGGCGTCCACCTCGGCCAACCGTTCGCAGAGCCACTCGATCAGCGGACCCGGGCCGGCCGCGTGCCCGTAGGTGAGCGCGGCGGCACCGTAGCGGCGCAGCGCGGAGTGGGTCGCCTCGGCCCAGGCGTCTGTCGGCAGCGCCGCCGGATGCGGGTGTCCCCAACCGAGGTCGATGGTCCCGGCCTGGCTCCGGAACTGCACGACGGGCAGTGCGGGCGGGCGGGGTGCGGTCACCCGCCCACCATAGGTCGGCGGCTGCCTTGAGGGCGTGAGTGAACGGGTACTCCCGGCCGCGCCCGCGAGCCGGCGTGGTGTAGCGGGTGCGGCGTGATAGACACTGCGTTACGCTTTCGTCTCTGTCCGCCTACTTGAGGAGCGCCTTCGCGACATGGCCGTGGTCTCAGCAGTCCGGCACGTGCCGGGTCCGGGACGGCCGGGCCCCGGGCGGCGAGCTCTCCGACTGCTGACCCGAATTGCCCTGCTCGGCGGCGGTGCACTGACCGGATATCTCCTTCTCGCCGCGTTCGACGGACCGGCACTCGCCGGTGACCGCGGCGCCCCGGCGAGCGGGCCGCAACCGCTCGGCTCGCTTGTCCGGACGGTCGCGCCGGCACTGCCGGCACTCCTCGACGATCACGTTCAGTTGACTCGAAAAGCGACACCCGACACCGTTCGCCCCGCCGCCCGTCCGCAGTTCGCCCGTCCGCAGTTCGCCCGTCCGGAGCGTGTCCGTCCGGAGCGTGTCCGTCCGGAATCCGCTGCGGCGGCACCCGTCCGTCACCCCTCCGGGGCGGGACGCGGTGGCCCCGCCTCTCGGTGGCAGCCGGAGCAGCCGGCCGCCGGCTCGGCGCGCGGTGGTTCCGCGTCCCGTCCGGAGCGTGGCGGGTCGGGCCCCGGCGCCCGGCGCTCGGCCCCGGCGTCCCGACCCGACGGTGCGAGCACCGCGATCCAGCCAGGCCGGGTCATGTCGCAGACCCCTCGCCCGGCCGAGGACAGTAATGCTCCACTTGGGACGGCGGTTGTGCCTCAGATCCCGGCCAGGGTGCCCGTGCTGACCGGTGCGCTCCCGGACCTGACGGCCGGGGTGCCCGTGCTGGCCGGCGCGTTTCCGGAGCTGGCGGCCGGGGTAACCGTGCTGACCGGTGCGCGCCCCGACCTGCTGGCCGGGGTGCCGCTCGTGCGAGGGGCGCTGCCGGACGTGCTGGGAGTCGTCCCGGAAGTGGTCGTACGGTTGCCGGAGCTGGCGGGGACGGTACCGGAAATCGTCGGTAGCGTGCCGGAGGTCGTCGGTGAGGTTCCGCGCGGAGGCTACTCCGGCGGACCGTCGCCCCTGTTGCTGGTGCACCAACCGGTCGAGCCGTCCACCGGGTCCGCCGTGGCGCCACCGGCGCTCCCGCCGGCCCTGGTCGCGGCGGTCGCGGTTCCCGCCGAACCGCCCAGGTTGTCCGCGCCACCGCGGCATTCGCTCGATCCGGGTGCCGGCGGCGCGGCGGGCGCGAGCCGTCCCTCGGCCTCGCGTGCCGTCGCCCGGAGCACCAACTCCGAGCTTCCGTCCACTCCACGCTCACCCGTCGGCACCGATACCGGTACCCAGCAGGCCGGGCCTACCCCGTCCAGCGGTGGACAGACCGCCGCACTGCCGGCCGCGGCCGGCTCGCCGTCGCCCACGCGAACTCCGTCGCTGTTCCCGTACGGCGACGCCAGCCCCACCGGCCGGTCGCCGGGCGTACCAGCCTTGCCTGGCTGATCCGCTCCGGCGGCCGTACTCCCGGTCGCTCTCCATCTCCGCCGTGGCCGTTCCCGTTCCGGGAGCTGCCGGTGGAGCCTCCGTCGGTGCACCGGGCATCGCGGTACCCGTCGAGGTGGCGGGCCCGACCGACGGCGCCGTACTCAATCGTGCTCGTGATCGGCTCCGGTCGGGTGGGACCCGCTCGGACGTCGAGTTGTCGCTGAGTTTCGTGTACCGAGATCGGAGTGACCTCGTGATCCGGATTGTGATCGTGGAGGAGATGGGTTTGCTGCGGGGGGCGTTGCGGGCGGTGTTGTCGAGTGAGGAGGACCTGGACGTGGTGGCGGATCTTCACGAGCCCGCTGAGCTGGTGACGGTCGCCTGTCGGCGGCGACCGGACGTGGTCGTGGTCGACATGGAACTGCCGGGTGTCGACATGCTCGACGTGGTGGCGCAGCTCGGTGTGCAGGCGCCGGGCAGCGCGGTGCTGGCGTTGAGTACCCAGTTGACCCCGGAGGCGCTGCAACGGGCGATCCGGGCCGGTGCCCGGGGTTTTGTCGACAAGAACCTGCCACCTGCGGAGCTGGCCCGACTGGTCCGGGCGGTGGCGTTCGGCGAGCGGGTGTTCGACCCGGTCGCCGCCGTCGCCGCGCTGAACCCGCCGGAGAGCCCGCTGACGAACCGGGAACTGGAGGTGCTGCGGGTGGTCGCCGAGGGTCTGCCGCTGAAGGAGATCGCCCGCCGGCTCTTTCTCGCACACGGCACGGTGCGCAACCACCTCTCGGTGATCCTGCGCAAGACCGGGACCCGCAACCGGCTGGAGGCGGTCCGGCAGGCCCAGCGGGCGGGTTGGATCTGACCTCGTCGGTTCCGGTCGCTCCAACGGGCGTACTCGGCGTGCTCGTGTTTGAATGTTCACGCGGGGTGATCTAGCGGTGACAAGTAGCAGGGGGGAACGTGATCCGAACGCTGCTCGCGCTGAACGGCGCTCTCATCCGTGGCGCCCTGGCCTTCGTGCTGACCACTCAGGACGACATCGAGGTCGTCGCGGAGGTCGACCGAGCCGAGGACGTCGGCACGGCGCTGCGGATGCAGCGTCCCGACGTGGCCATCGCGGACGTCAAGCTCTTCGAGGCGGGGGCGCTCTCCAACCGGGTCGCGCCGTCCGAACCGCCTCCGGTACTGGTACTGGTGGACCCGCGCCGGCCGAGGGTGCTCGGGGACGCGTTGCGTGCCCAGTGCCAGCGTCTCGGGTTCCTCGGCAGTGACGTCACGCCGGAGCGGGTGGTCGAGGCGGTCCGCCGGCTCGCCCGCGGGGGTTCCGTCGTGGACGCGGATCTGGTGGTCGCGGCGCTCAGCCGGGACAACCCGCTCACCGAACGGGAGGTGGAGGTGCTGGAGATCGCCGCCGAAGGGTGGCCGGTGGTGGAGATCGCCAGCAAGCTGTCGCTGTCCGCCGGCACCGTGCGGAACCATCTGTCACGGATCGCCGGCAAGACCGGCGCGCGTACCCGGATCGAGGCGATCCGGATCGCCCGGGAGAAGGGCTGGATCTGAACCGGTCGACCGGGTCGACGGCCGGAGACCGGTGGCGGGCGGGACGATCGACGCCCCGCCCGCCGTCGCGTTCCACGGCTCACAGCACGGGCACGCCCGTCCGGCTGCTGAACCGCCGGGCGTCCGTCAGGTCGTTGACCAGCGGTTCACCCTTCAGGTTCAGGCTGGTGTTGAGCAGGATCGGGCAGCCGGTCCGCCGTTCGTACTCGCCGAGCAGGTCGTACAGGCCCGGGTGCTGGTCCCGGGTCACGGTCTGCACCCGGGACGTCCCGTCCACGTGCACGATCCCGGGAAACGCCCGGGGATCCCGACACCGGGCGGTGAACTGCATGTACGGCGACGCGCTGACCGGCATGTCGAAGTACCGCTCGGCGACCTCCTGCCGGACCACCGGGGCGAACGGGCGAAACGGCTCCCGCCCCTTCACCCGGTTGACCCGGTCCCGGCTGTCCGGACCGCGCGGATCGGCCAGCAGCGAGCGGTTGCCCAGCGCCCGGGGACCGAACTCGGCCCGACCCCGGGCCACCCCCACCACCGTCCCGGCGGCCAGCGCCTCGGCCAGGGCTGCGACCGGGTAGTCACCCCCGATCAGGGTGCCCAGGTACGGCCCGGTCCAGTTGAGCTGGTGGCCGAGGACCGCCGCCGCCGCGCCGAGGCTCGACCCGGCGTCCCCGGGGTTCGGCAGCAGGGTCACCCGGTCGAAGCCGCTGCGCCGGGCGAGCAGTTCGTTGGCGACGCAGTTGAGCCCCAGCCCACCCATCACGGTCAGCGTCGCCGCGTCGACCCGGGTACGCAGCCAGCGCGCCGCCCCGAGCAGGACCTCCTCGGTCACCGCCTGGATGCTCGCCGCCAGGTCCGCCGGATCGGCCCGGGGCTGCCAGTCGCCGATGCCCCGGTGCACGTTGCGGCGCAGCCGGAAGGTGGGCGGGGTGAGTTCGATCAGGTCCGCCTTGAGCTGTGCCACGTACCGGGGTCGACCGAGCGCGGCCAGCCCCATCACGATGAACTCCTCCTCGTTCGGCTTGAATCCGCAGCGCCGGGTGAAGGCGCTGTAGAGCAGCCCGAGGCTGTGTGGATATCGGCAACGGGCGAGGACCCGGTAGACGCCGTCGGAGAACTCGCCGAGGGTCAGCGTCTCGAACTCGCCGATCGCGTCGGCGGTGAGTACGGCCGTATGCCGCTCGCCGCTGGTGAAGTGCCCGGCGGCGGCGTGCGAGTGGTGGTGCCCCACGTACCGGACCGGCACGCCGCGCAGCTCCGGCAGGTCGAGTCGGGCCAGGTAGCGGCGGGGCAGGTCGTCGACGGCCACGGCGTGCCGGAACTGCCCGGCCCGTACGTGCCGCAGCTTCTTCCACAGCGGATGCTCGTACCAGGCGACCAGGTCCGGACGGCCCCAGGAGAGTGCCTCGGCGAGCAGCCCGGGGGTGAGGTCAGGATCGTTCTTCCGGCGTGAGTAGCGTTCGGCGTGGCCGGCGAAAAGGATCTCGTCACCCCGTACGACACATGCCGACGCGTCGTGCGACAGCGCGCTGAGGCCGAGGACGTGCATGGCTGCCATCGAGATAACTCTATCGACTGGGCGCCTCGGCTAGCTATTGGCCGCCTCGGCCACAACGGGATCGCCCTGCCAGTGCCCGACCAGTTCCCGGTAGGTCGCCGAGCGGGCCAGCAGTTCGTCGTGCCGGCCGCACAGCGGACGACCGCCGTCGAGGATCAGCACCTGCCGGGCCCGCAGCGCCGAACTGATCCGGTGGGCGACCACCACCAGCGCACCGGGGCGGGTGCCGAAGGCGTCTTCGACCGTCGCCTCGGCGACCGGGTCCAGGTGGCAGGTTGCCTCGTCCAGGATCGCCAGCGGCGCGGGGGAGAGGTATGCGCGTACCGCCGCCACGAGTTGCCGTTCGCCGGCGGAGAGCGCCGTGGGGTCCACCGTCGCGGTCAGCCCGCCGAGGCGGCGTACCAGCGGCAGCAGGCCCAGCCGGTGCACCGCCGCGTCGACCTGGCTGTGCCGCGCGTCGGGCCGGAGGTAGCGCAGGTTGTCCAGCAGGGTGCCGGTGAAGACGTACGCCTCCTGCGGGATCAGTACCCGGTGTCGGGCCAGCGTCGCCGGCCCGACAGCACCGACCGGTGTCCCGCCGAGCAGCACCGTCCCGGCCTGCGGCCGGAGCAGCCCGGCGAGCAGCCCGGCCAAAGTGGACTTGCCGGCCCCGCTCGGCCCCACCACCGCCAGGTAGGCCCCCTCGGCGAGGGTGAGGTCGAAGCCGTCGACGACCGGACGGGCCCGTGGGCCGTAGCGGAAGGTCACACCGCGCAGCTCCGCCCAGGCCGGCCCGGTCCCGGCGTCCGGCGGCCCGGTTCCGGCGTCCGGCGGCCCGGTTCCGGCGTCCGGCGGCCCGGTTCCGGCGTCCGGCGGCCCGGTTCCGGCGTCCGGCGGCCCGGTTCCGGCGTCCGGCGGGAAGGGTGCTCGGCCCTCTGCGGGGCGGGCGGCTGCGGCCCCCGTGCGAGCCGGCTCGGCTTCGACGCCTCCGGCGGTGGTGGCGCTGGTCGGGGGTGCGGTGGCGCTGGTCGGGGGCGTTGTGGCGTCGAGGATCCGGTCCAGCGTCACCGCGAACCGGAGTCCGCCGCCGGCCACGCCCTGCACCAGCGCGTGCAGCGCCGGCTGGAGACCGGTCGCGACGTACACCAGGGCGCCGAGCACCGCACCGGCGGTGAGCCCGCGCCGGACCAGCCACGGAGCGGCCAGCAGCAGTACCGCCAGCGGCAGCCAGCCGCCGACCGCGAGGCTGAGGCTGCGCAGCGCGGCCATCCGGGCCAGCGCGTGCTCGGCCCCGGCCTGCCGGTCCACCTGCCGGCCCACCCGGTCGGCGACGATCTCCTGCGCGCCGCAGGCCACCACGTCCCGGTGCCCGGCGAAGGCGGCGCCGGCCGCCGCACCGAGCCGCTCGTCGGCACGGACGTAGTCGCGCTGCCGGGTGACCATCGCCGGCAGCGCGGCGGCGAACAGCACCAGCCCGGCGACCAGCGGTACCGCGACCACCCCGGCCACCACCGGGGTCAGCGAGAAGAGCCCGAGCAGGGCCGCCCCGGCGGTGAACAGGAAGCCCCGGACCACCATCACCAGCCCGGCGAAGGTGTCCCGGACGATCTCCACCTGGTGGGTCAGCCGGGCCACCGCCGCGGTCTCCGGTCGGGCTCCGGCCACGGTCGACCGGTGCAGCGCGCCGGTGACGACCCGTTCCGCCAGCTCGTCGCGGAACGGCTCGACGACGTCGCCGAGGCAGGCGTACGCCCGGTTGGTGCCGACCGCGCCGATCGCGACCGCGACGGCCAGTACGCCGAGCCAGCCCAGTCCGGTACCCGGCCGACCGGCCAGGAACCCGTCGTCCACCGCCCGCGCGGTCAGATAGCCGGCGAGCAGGGCCGGCAGCGCCTCGGCGGCCGACCAGCCGGCGAGCCGGCCGAGCGGGCCGGCCCGGCGGCGCAGCGCGGCGGCGGTGAACCGGACGACGCTGCTCATCGAACCGCCTCGACCGGTGACTCCGCCGGCTCGGCGGGCTCCGTCCCGGACAGCGCCGACGCGGTGAACACAGCCCGGTAGGCCGGATCCCGCCACAGCTCCCGGTGCGGGCCGACGCCGCGCAGCCGACCGCCGTCCAGCCAGGCGACCAGGTCGGCAGCGGCGGCGGTGGCCACCCGGTGGGTCACGACCAGTCGGGTACGCCGGTCCGGGTGCGCGGCGACCGCCGCCGCGATCCGGTACTCGGTCGCGGTGTCCAGGCTGGACGTCGCGTCGTCGAGGATCAGCAGCCGCTGGGCGTGTAGGGACCGGGCCAGGCCGAGCCGCTGTGCCTCGCCGCCGGACATCGGGGTCGCGTCGAGCCGGCTGTGGTAGCCGTCCGGCAGCCGCTCGACGAACTCGTCGATCGCGGCGGCCCGGGCCACCGCGACGAGCTGCCCGGCGGCGGGTCGCCCGTCGACGGTCGGCTGTCCGGTCCCGGGCTGCCCGCCGGAGCCGACGGCGGAGCCGAGCGTGACCGCCTCCGCGATCGTGGCGCCGATCAGCACCGGCCGTTCAAAGCCGTAGCCGACCGCGTGTCGCAGGGCGGATCGGGTCAGCCGACGCAGCGGTATCCCGTCCAGCAGCACCTCGCCGGCGTCGGGATCCCGGAGCCGGCCGGCGACGGCGGCCAGGGTCGACTTGCCGGCTCCGGACGGGCCGACGACGGCGATCGTGGCGCCGGGCGGTACCCGTAGGTCGATTCCGTCCAGCACCGGCCGGCCGTCGTCGCCGTACACGGTCACGCCGGAGAGGACCAGCCGGCCGGCGCCGGCGGGCAGCGCCGCCGTCCCGTACGACCGGGGCGGTTCGGCCAGTACGACGGCGACCCGCTGCGCACCGGCCCGGGTCCGGACCAGCCGGTTGAGCGTGGCGACGATGCTGCCCAGGCCGGCGCCGAGCGCGGCGTACTGCACCGCGGCGAAGAGCTGGCCGGGGGTGAGTCGCCCGTCAGCCACCGACCAGCCGCCGACCGCGACGATCGCCAGTTGCAGCAGCGGGGCCACCGCAGCGGTCCGGCCGGAGGCCCGGGCCAGCGTGGTCCAGGTGCGGGTACCGTGCGCGCGCAGTTGCGGCAGCGGGGCGAGTACCCGGTCGATCTCGGCCCGGACGGTGCCGGCGGCGGCGATGGTACGGGCGCCGTGCAGCGCCTCGGTGAGCCGCCCGGCGATCCGACCCTGTACCCCGAGATATCCGGCGGCGGCGGCCGAGGCGTCGGTGACGAAGGCCCGCAGGCCGAAGGCGAGCAGCAGCAGCCCGGCACCGAACGTGACGGCGAGGCGCCAGTCGAGCAGCAGCAGTGCGACGACGCTGCCCAGCGGGGGCAGCGCGGCGGTCACGCCGAGTACCACGGTGCTGCCCGCCTGCCCGGAGTCGGCTGCCTGGCCGACCAGCCGGCCGACCAGGTCGCCCACCGGATAGCGGGCGGCGCGGCGCGAATCGAGGGCGAGCAGGTGCCCCAGCAGCCGGTGCCGGAGCCGTGCGGTGGTGCGGGCGGTGCCGGCTCCGCCGGCCAGGTTGCTCAGCGTGTCGGTGGCGACGATCAGCACGACCAGGCCGCAGGCGGCCAGCGGCCACCGCCGGTCCGCCTCGCCGAGCGCGGCGTCCACCGCCAGTCCGAGGGCGGCCGGCAACAGCAGTTCGGCCGCCGCGCCGAGCAGCGCGGCGGCTCCGAGGGTGACGGTCCAGCCGCCGCCGTACGCGATCGCCTGCCGGAGAAGCCGGTTCCCGTCGGCCCGGAACAGCCGGTTCCCGTCGGCGGCCACGCGTACCACCCTCCCGTCGACACGGGGTTGCCCTGGGTGGGGACGTCTGCCCACCCAGGGCCCCGATGCTGACCTGATCAGTTGCAGGTCGTCACGGACAGCGAGCTGTCGCCGCACAGCAGCAGGCTCGCGCGGCTACCGCCGCCACCGCCGCCCCCACCGGTGCGGTCGGCCAGCTCCATCCCCTGAAGGTCCAGAAGCGCCATGTGTGTTCACCTCCTCCTAGATGTCGGTCCGATATGCCCCTCGCGGCAGCGAGGGGAGTCTGGTCGCGCCGGTCAGCGGCGCGAGGAAGGGCAGCGTCACCGGCTCGTCGTGCCGGGCCATCCCGGTGGCGAGCAGTACGCCCGCGCTCCCGGTGGCCAGGTCCATCGACAGCCGCAGCAGTTGCTCGCCGGGAAAGGCGAGGAAGTCCCGGTACGGCAGCGCGTGCCAGGCCAGCCGGCCCACCTGGCGGTCCAGTTCGGCCCGGTCGTCGGCCCGGTCCGGCCCCGCACCGCTCGGGTGCTCCCCGGCCGGGCGGCTCCGGTCGGCCGCCCGCGCGGCCAGGTAGGCGATGATGCCGGCCCGGCCGGCGAAGAGTCCGGACTGCGCATAGAACGGGGCTCGGGCGGCCCGCCGGACGGCGTCGGCGGACTCGGCGAGTTCCGGGTCCGGCCGGTGCCGGAGGTACTGGTCGAGCACCAGTCCGATGCCGACGCTGCCGTGCGCCAGGTACGGCATGGTCCGCCAGCCCTCGTTGACCTCCAGCGCCCCGTCCGGGCGTACCACGCACCGGCGCAGGTCGTGCCGGAGCGCGTCGCCGGCCCGGTCCAGCAGTTCGGTGTCGCCGCTGCACTCGTAGAGCCGGAGGAACATCAGGGCCGGGCCGGTACGTCCCCGGGTCAGTCCCGCGTACGGGTGCTGCCCGCCGCTGATCTGCGCCCCGGCGCCGGTGCTGCCGGCGGTGTCGCCTCCGGCCGGCGCACCGGCGCCGTCGGTCGACCGGTCGGCGACCAGTTCGGCGGCGCGCCAGGCAGCCTGCCGTAACGTCGGTTCGCCGGTCCGGCCGGCCATCTCGGCGAGGTTGAGCGCTATGCCGGAGAGCCCACTCACCAGGTCCTCGCCGAGTTCTTCCCAGGGCTCTCCGAGGCAGATGTCGAGTACGTCGAGCGCGTCCTGCCGCCGGCCGAGGTGCTCCAGGGCGTACGCCACCCCGTGCAGCCCGTCGTAGAAGCCGCAGCGGGTGCCGGAGGCCGGGTGCAGTGCCCGCTTCACCAGCCAGTCCTCGTACTCCGGGTACCGGCCGGCGCCGGTGGCGTGCAGCGCGTGCAGGACGCCGGCCGCGCCGTAGGAAAGGCTGAGTCCGCCGGTACGGAACTGGTCGATGTCGCCGGGGAAGAGCCGGTCGTCGCGGTCCGGCGTCGCGCTGGCGAGGATGGCGCCGGCGATTCGGTCACGCAGCCTCGGCCAGGCCGACGGGCCGGCGGCGAAGTCGTCGGTCCCGGGCACCGGGTGGCCCGTGTCGGCCCGCGCCGAGCCCTCGGCCCGACCGGCCGGCACCTCGTCGGCCCGCGTAGTTGCCTCGTCGGCCCGCGTAGCTGCCTCGTCGGAACGGCCGCCGGGTTCGCCGGGGCGGGCGGCGCCGCCGGTGATCTCGGCGACGGCCGCGTCCAGGAAGTCGCGGGGCACCGGGAAGTGCGCGGCGACCACGTCGGCGAGGTGCGCGGCCTTGGTCGGGGCCAGCCGGACCATCTGGGTCAGCGGCAGGAACAGGGCGAGCCGGAGGCAGGCCAGGGCGTAGCGGTCCACGGCAAGGCCGGTCCGGTCGCGCGGGGCGGCGAATGCCTGGTTGCGCAGCGCGGGTCGGCTCGCCTCGGTGACCGGGGCGGCGACCTCGAAGTCGATCAGGGTGACCTGGTCGTCCGGCCCGACCATGATGTTGAACAGGTGCAGGTCGCCGTAGACGATGCCGTGCGCCGCGATCGCCTCCACGGTCCGCTGCACCTGCGCGTGGATCCGCAGCGCCCAGTCCGTGTAGTCGGCCAGCTCGGCCGGAGTGGCGTCGGCGTCGACCAGCGGGTACCGCTCGACGACCAGCTTGTTCAGCGCCCGGCCCTCGACGAACTCCAGGGCGAGGAAGTGGTGGTCGCCGAGGACGAACTCGTCGTGCACCCGGGCGATTCCCGGCACGTCGGCGAGCCGGCGGAGCATCTCGGCCTCGCGGTGCAGCCTCGTGATCGCGTCCGTGCCGGTGGCGTCCAGCCCGGCGTGCGGGCGGGCCTCCTTCAGCACCACCTGGGTGTCGGTGCGGGTGTCCCGGCCGACGTACAGGCCGCCGCCGTTGGAGAAGTGGATCACGCGTTCGATCCGGTACGGCAGCTCGGTGGTGGTGGTCGCGTTGCGGGCGGCGAGGTGCGGGCCGAGGAACTCGGGCAGGGTCACCCAGTCCGGTACGTGGAAGACCGGGTCGCGCCGGTCCGGTACCAGGGTGCCGGTGCCGTCCTCGACGGCGGGTACCACCTGGCCGTCGGCGCCGACGCAGTACCGGGCGGCGAAGCCGCCGTACCGGACGTAAACCGGGCCGGCGCCGTAGCGCAGGTCACTGAGGATGTACGGCCCGGCCTCGCCGTCCAGCCGCTCGGCGAGTTCCTTGCAGGCCAGTTCGAGTTCGGCCTCGTCCCGAGGGTAGATGGTGACGAACTTGCCGCTGGAGCCGCGCCGGGCGTACTTCGAGTTGCGCATCAGCAGCATCCGCGGACCGCGGAGGAACTTGAACGACATCCCCCGGGGGATGCAGTAGTCGAAGACGCTGTCCAGGATCCGATCGGCGTTGTCCAGACAGGCCGACACATGGATCTTCCAGCCCTGCTGGGGCAGTTTGCCGTCCTCGGGACCGTAGACCAGCCAGTCGTCGCTCGGCTCGCGCTGCCAGCCGGCCGGGACCGGGCGGTCGGCGGCCGTGAACCCGGCGGCGGTGGTTGCGGAGGTGGTGCTGAGGGAGTCGTAGAACAGCGGATCGACCGCGCAGTAGGCGTCGTATCTTTCGTCCATCGTCGCGGCTCCTCGGGTGGTCCCTGGGCGACCGTGCTTCATCGACGCATCCGAGTCTCCTGGTCGGATCCGAGGTGTTACTAGTGTGTTAAGTCATCCCCAGAGGTGCGTCGTGCACGGGTACCTATGACAAATGTCAGGGCTCGCACGTGAATGAGAATCATCTATATAGCTAAATCCGGATATACGAATCTCCGCTGGTTGGAGCCGTCTACTCCGATACGTCCGCCCGGACGTCCCCCCCCGTCGGCCGGCCGGCAACCGGCCCGACGGCACCGCGCCGGGCCGACCCAGTAGGTCGGCCCGGCGCGATGCTGTCGGTGGGGTGGACGGGTGGTCTTCGGCTGCCGCTGCGGGCCGGGGAGATCGGCACCGTGCCGCGGGAACTCGCCGCCGGGACGGGCCCGGACGAGGGATCCGGCTGGCCGTCCCGACCGGCCGAGGTCACTGCGAGGGCTCGGGCACGTCACACTCGATCTCGGGGTTCAAGCCGACATAGTTGAGCGGTCCGGCGACCACCGTCACGGCGGTGGTGCCCACCTCGGCGCAGTTGTCGTTGCTCCGGTCGAAGTATCCGCGCTGTCCGGCCGCGATCGCGCCGATGATCAGCCATAGCAGTACGATGACGCCGCCTATCGATCCGTAGCGCATGAGAGCCTCCTCGGGGGTGGAATGCGGATCGACCCGGCGCGGTGACCGAGGGCCGAACTCCTGCCGGCCCCGGCCCGCCGGGAGTGTTGCCGACCTGATACCCATCGCCCGATCAGGCGCAAACGCCGCCACTCACGCAGTGGCGGCCAGGCCCGGCGAAGCGTCGCGGTGCCGCCGGTTCGCGTCGTGCCGCCGGAGGTACGCCTCGGGCGGAGCGCGGTCGGTCCGGCGGGCGGCGGCAGCGACAACCAGTCACCGCAACCGGCGCGGCCCCGAGCCCTGTTCGCCGAGTACGTCCTGCGGGTTGACCAGCCCGCACTGCTCGAAGGAGAGGCAGCCGCAGCCGACGCACTCGGTGAACAGGTCGCGCATCCGCTCCAGCCGGGCTATCCGCCCGTTCAGTTCGGCGCTCCAGCACTCCGACGCGCGGAGCCAGAACTCCCGGGTCGGCGCGACGTCCGCGGGTAGAAAGCCGAGCACCTCGCCGATCACCGACAGCGGGATGCCGACGCTCTGCGACGCCCGGATGAACGCGACCTTACGCAAAGTGCTGCGGTGGTAACGCCGCTGGTTTCCCGAGGTGCGACGGCTGCCGATCAGCCCCTGCCGCTCGTAGAACCGCAGCGCCGACGCCGGTACGCCGCTGCGCTCGGCGAGCTCGCCGATCGTCAACTCCGCCGCCTGCCAGGAAATTGTCGTCACCCGACCGAGGCTAGTTGACTTGAACCTTTGTTCAAGTCCGAGCCTGGGTCGGCGGTCCCGCACCGGGACCCGGCCGGCCCGCATCTGGTCGGCCCGTCGGCACGAGGGGACTGAAATGGGCGACAAGCGAACAATCCTGGTCATCGGCGCTACCGGAAACGTGGGGCGGCATGTGGTCACCGGACTGCTGGCGGCCGGTGCCGGCGTCCGGGCGCTGGTCCGGGATCCGGACCGTGCCGACCTGCCCGAGGGTGCCACCCTGGTCCGGGGTGACCTCGCGGACCCGGGCGCCCTGGCCGGCGCCGCCGCCGGGGTCGACGGGGTGTTCCTGCTCTGGCCGTTCCTCACCGCCGAGCTGGCTCCGGCGGTGGTGGACGCCGTCGCCGCACCCGGCCTGCACGTGGTCTACCTCTCCGCGATGAACGTCCGGGACGACCAGGACCCGGCCCGCAACGGATTCTGGGGCGAGGTCGAGCGGCTGATCGAGGCGTCCGGAGCGACCTGGACCTTCCTGCGCGCCGGCGGCTTCGCCACCAACACGCTGGAGTGGGCGGACCAGATCCGCGCCACCGGAACGGTCCGCTGGGTCTACGGCGGAGCCGCCCGGTCGCTGATCCACGAGCGTGACATTGCGGCGGTGGCGGTACGGGCGCTGACCGAGCAGGGGCACGCCGGCCAGAAGTACGTGCTCACCGGGCCGGAGCCGGTGACCCAGGCCGAGCAGGCGCGGCTGCTCGGCGAGGCGGTCGGCCGGCCGGTGCGCTGGGTCGAGATCCCGGTCGAGCAGGTACGCCAGGACCTCCTCGAGGTCTGGGGCGACGCCGGTTACCTCGACGGGGCGCTGGCGTACTGGGCGGGACTGGTCACCGAACCGGAGCCGGTGACCCGGACCGTGCAGGAGGTGACCGGGGTCCCGGCACGGACCTTCCGGGAGTGGGCGACCGACCATGCGGACGACTTCAGGCCGCTCTCGGTGCGCGGCATCGCGCAGCGGTACGTCTCGCTGGTCCAGAGGGGACGGTTCGACCTGGTCGCCGCGCTGCTCGCACCGGACATGGCCAGGGTCGCGCCGATCGAGACCGGGGGAGAACCGGTCGAGGTACGCGGCGCGCCGGCCATCATGGCGAGCAGTCGGCGGCTCACCGCCGACCTCGACATCCACGGGGTGGAGGTCGACGGGGAGGTGCACTGCTTCGACCAGCCGAAGTCGGTCGCGTGAGGGGCCGGGCGGGTACCGGCCGGCGCACGACGGATGTGCCGGCGCACGACGTGGACGATCGGCTTTCCGACGCTGCTGATCGCCACCCGGGGCCGGCGGACCGGCGCCCTGCGCAGGACCGCGCTGATCTACGGACGGGACGGCGACCGGTACGTCG
The DNA here is from genome assembly GCF_039649625.1 of Plantactinospora sp. ZYX-F-223. Classification (NCBI taxonomy): domain Bacteria; kingdom Bacillati; phylum Actinomycetota; class Actinomycetes; order Micromonosporales; family Micromonosporaceae; genus Plantactinospora; species Plantactinospora sp. ZYX-F-223. The sequence continues at coordinate 27,200 of NZ_JBDJAV010000047.1, forward strand.
TGGTGGCCTCGAACGGCGCCGCCGCGCGCGATCCGAGTTGGTTTCTCAACCTGCTGGCAGACCCGGTGGTGCGGGTACAGGTGCGGGCCGACCGGTTCGTAGCCCGGGCCCGGGTCGCCGACCCCGTCGAGCGACCCCGGCTCTGGGAGTTGATGGCGGGGATCTTCCCGATGTACCGGACATACGCCGGACAGGCACCCCGGCAGATCCCCGTGGTGCTGCTGGAACGCCGTTGAGCCGCCGGCCCGGTCCGGGCTGGACCGCCGGCCGGGACGTACACCGGTCCTGGACTATCCGGCCGCCGCCCGGACGAGTCGTCCCCGCAGCACCACCGCGCTGGGGCGGTCCAGTCGGTCGAGGTCGCGGCGGGGGTTTGACCGGCGGCCGGTGTGCGGGTCGGCCGTCGGCGCCGACGGTTACGGTAGCGCCCATGACCGACAGCGACTGTCCCTGGGAACCGCCCCTGGTCGGCACCGAGGTCGCGCACCTCCTCGGTGCGCTCGACCGGTTGCGCACCACCTTCCGGTGGAAGGCCGACAACCTGGACGCGGCCGGGCTGGGCACCCGGCTCGGCGTCTCCGCGTTGACCCTCGGCGGCCTGCTCAAGCATCTTGCCCTGGTCGAGGACCATGTCTTCACCACCAGGCTGACCGGGGAGCCGATCGGCGCACCGTGGGACACCATCGAGGCCGCGGGCGGGGGCGACTGGGTCTTCACCTCCGCCGCCGACGACACGCCCGAACAGCTCTACGGATACTGGGACGGCGCCGTCGAGCGGTCCCGGGCGCGGCTCGGGGCGGCCCTGGCCACCGACGGGCTCGACCAGCTCGTGCACCTGTCCTGGCCGGACGGTCGGCGTGCCAGCCTGCGTCGGCTCGTCTTCGATCTGGTCGAGGAGTACGGCCGGCACACCGGGCACGCCGACCTGCTCCGGGAGGCGGTGGACGGACTCGTCGGCGAGGACCCTCCGGCGGGCTGGCGGCCGAAATCCGGCACGTTCCGGGTGGGTGACTGATCAGCGTCCTCCCGTTCGGTCGCCGGCCCTCGTCCGGGCGCCGCCGGTAGGGGCGATCAGCAAGGCCGTCGGCCATTGTCGACCCTCCTAATTTGCCCGATCATCGGTCTGCCCCTGCAAATCAGCGTATAACGGGACCAAAGGTTGATTTCGGCGCGACCGATCACCGGATCGGCCGTGCCGCGAGGCGTGAAAGGTCTGGTCATGCGACCGCTTCGGGTGCTGCGGATCATCTCCCGAATGGCTGTGGGCGAGGCCGCGCCGCAGGTCGGCGCCTTGATGCGCGGGCTCGATCCGGACCGCTTCGAGCAACGGCTCTACGCGGGCCCGGTCGAGCTGGGTACCGGCGACTACCGCCGGTTGCGGGCCTCCGACGTACCCGTCCGGGTGTTGCCCGCGCTCCGCAGTCCGGCCCGGCCGGTCGACAACCTCCGGGCGCTGGCCGCGTTGATCAGGGAGATCCGCCACTTCCAGCCCGACCTGGTGCACACCCACGACGTGCGGGCCGGCGTGCTGGGCCGGGTCGCGGCGGTCACCTGCCGGGTGCCGATCCGGGTGCACACCTTCCACACCCATCCAGTGCCCGGGTCGTCGCGCATCGCCGGCCAGGTGGCCGCGGGTGCCGAGTGGATGCTGGCCCGGACCAGCCACGCCCTGGTTGCGGTCGGCGCCCGGCTCCGCGACGAACTCCTGGCCGCCTCGATCGGCCGTCCTGACCAGTACACCGTGATGCCACCGGGGGCGAGCCTGTCGCCGCTGCCCGGGCAGGACCACGCGCGGCGTACCCTCGGACTGCCCGAGACCGGGCCGGTGGTGGCGTACATCGGTCCGCTCAGTACGGCCAAACGGCCGGACCGGTTCCTCACGGTGGCCCGGGCGGTCCGGCGTACCCGGGCCGATGTCCGGTTCGTGGTCTGCGGCGAGGGTGCCGAGTTGGCCGAGACGGTCAGGGCGGCCGCCGCCGACCGGATCGAGGTGACCTTCCTGCCCTGGCGGTCCGATCTGGAGACGGTCTACGCGGCCGCCGACCTGGTGGTGCAGACCTCGGATCACGAGGGGACGCCGCTGACGCTGATCGAGGCCGGCCACGCCGGTCGGGCGGTGGTGGCCACCGACGTCGGCGGCACCGCCGAGGTGATCCGGCACGGCCGGACCGGGCTGCTCTGCGACCGCCGGGACATCGACGGGCTGAGCCGTGCGGTGCTGCGGCTGCTGGCCGACGACGAGTCGCGGCACCGGATGGGTCGCACCGCGCTGGCCGAGACCAGGGAGGCGTTCGGCACGCCCCGGCTGGTGGCGGCCACCCGGGACCTCTACCACCGGCTCGCGATGGCCCGGGGTTGCTGGCCGACCGAGCCTGCCGAGTCCCCCGGCGCGCTGGCCCGCGCCCGCTGACCCACCGCCATCCGGCGGCCGGGTCGCCGAGCTGCCGGTGTACGAGGGACCGGACCACCGGCCTGGCCGCTCCGACGGGCCGGGTCGCCGACCTACCGCTACCCGACGGGCCGCGCCGACCTACCGGTGCGCGGACCACCCGGGCTACAGGCGTTCGACCACCGGGCCGCGGCAGCGGTCGCGGCTGTCGAAGACGTACCGGGCGGTTCTGATGATCATGTCGTAGTCGAGTACGTCGTGGTCGGTGACCACCACCACCGCGTCGGCGTCCCGGACCTCGTCCTCGGTCAACTCGACCATCGCCAGTTCGGTCGGCACCTGCCGGGGATCGGCGTACGGCTCCACCGCCCTGATCCGGGCTCCGAGCGCGTGTAGCCGGCCGGCCAGGTCGATCGCCGGAGAGTCCCGGAGGTCGCCGGTGTTCTTCTTGTACGCCAGGCCGATCATCAGCAGCCGGGCGCCCCGCAGCGGCCGACCCCGGCTACTCAGCCCGGCCATCACCCGCTGCGCCACGTACTCCGGCATGGCGTGGTTGATGTCGCTGGCCAGCTCGACGAACCGGAACTGCCGGCCGAGCCGCCGCTTCACCTGCCAGGACAGGTAGCAGGGGTCGATCGGCAGGCAGTGGCCGCCGATTCCGGGGCCGGGCCGGAAGGACATGAACCCGAACGGCTTGGTCGCCGCCGCGTCGATGGCCTGCCAGATGTCGATGCCGAGTTGGTGGCTGAAGGTGGCCAGCTCGTTGACGAGCGCTATGTTCACCTGGCGGAAGGTGTTCTCGATCAGCTTGGTGAGTTCGGCGACCCGGGTCGAGTCGACCGGTACGGTCTGCTGGACGATCCGGCGGTAGAACGAGTCGACCCGGTCCAACGCCTCCGGTCCCATTCCGGAGACCACCTTCGGGGTGTTCTCCAGTCTCCAGACCGGGTTGCCCGGGTCGATCCGCTCCGGGCTGTAGCCGAGATGGAAGTCGTCCGGGCTGCGCAGCCCGCTGCCGGATTCGAGCAGCGGCCGGAGCAGTTCCTCGGTGGTCCCGGGATAGGTCGTCGACTCCAGGATGACGGTGCAGCCGGGCCGGACGTACGGGGCGAGTGCCATGCCGGCCTGCTCCACATAGCTGAGGTCGGGTACGCCGTCCCGCAGCGGGGTCGGCACGCTGATCACGCAGACATCGAAGTCCCGGGCGTCGGCGTAGTCGCTGGTAGGCAGGTAGCGGCCGGTGGCCAGCGCCGTACCGAGCCGCTGGTCGGAGATGTCCTCGACAAAGGACTCCCCACTGCCGAGCCGTTTGATCCGGTCGGTGTCGAGGTCGAGTCCGACGACGTCCAGTCCGGACTCCACAGCGGCCACCGCGAGGGGCAGACCGACGTATCCCTGACCGACGACAACCAGCTTTTCGCTGCTCATAAGGGGCTCCCACCGTACTCGGACGACGTGGTGCACACCTTAGGGTGATTTATCGTTGATCACCCTCGAAACAGGGATAAAGGGAAGTATTTCCCATCGTCGTGCTGGCAGTGCGACGATACACACACTGTTGGTAGCGGAGAGGCTACCAACAGTGTGGCGCGGTTCGGCTCAGCCGTCACCCGGCTCGACCGGCCCGCCGCTGCCCGGCGGGTCCTCAGGGCCGGTCGGCGGGTTGCTCGCCGGCGGATTGGTCGGCGGCGGCTCGGTCGGGACGTCGCTCGGCTCGCTGTCCGGGGTCGGGCTCGGCGTCGGCGAGGCGGTGGGACGCGGCCGGGGACTGTCCCGAGGTCGGGGGGAGTTCGCATCCTGCCCGCTCGGCAGCGTCGGCGACGGCTGTTCCGGAGTGTGGGCCTCGACCGTCGCGGTGCTGCTGGGCGTCGGGGACGGCGGTGCGTTCGTCGCCGGGGCGTCGTCGGACAACCGGAAGGCGATCACGGCGGTGACCACCGCCGCGCCCAGCCCGATCACGGCGGCGATCCCGGCCAGGGTGAGGACGCGGACTCCGGGTTCCCGGTCCCGGCCGTCCGGGCCGACCACCGGATTGTCGGTCAGCGTGCTCGGCCCGCTCGCCGTGCCCGCCTTGCCGCTGCCACCCGCCGCGCCCGCGCGGACGCCGAGACCGGTCACCGCGGTCGGCTCCGCCGGGGCGATGCCGCCACCGTCGACCCCGCCCACCGCGTCCGCCGCCAGCACCTCCGGGTGGTTCGCGGCGGCCCGGGCCGCCGTCGCCAGCGCCGCCGCGTCCGGGTACCGGTCGGCCGGGTCCTTGGCCAGGGCCCGCCCGATCAGTTCGGCCACCGGCCCGGGCACGTCGGCGGGGAGCGGATCCGGATCCTCGTGCAGATGCTTCACCGCGACCTGCAACGGATTCTCCCCGGTGAACGGTGGCTGCCCGGCCACGCACTGGTACGCCACCGCGCCGAGCGCGTAGATGTCGGTGGCGGCCGAGACGGGCTTGCCGGCGGCCTGCTCCGGCGCCATGTAGAGCGCCGTCCCGGGCACCGCGTTCGAGCTGGTGATGCTGGTGATGTTCACCGAGCGGGCGACCCCGAAGTCGAGCAGCCGGACGGCGCCGTCGGCCTGCACCAGCAGGTTGCTCGGCTTCACGTCGCGGTGCACGATCCCGCCCTGGTGGGCGGCGTGCAGTGCCTGGGCGACCTGGGCCACCACGCGCATCGCGTCGACCACGCTCAGCCGTCCGGTGTCCCGGATCCGGGCCGACAGTGGCTCGCCGTCGACGTACTCCATGACCAGGTAGTCGGTCCGGCCGGAGGGCAGCTCGTCCTCGCCGTAGTCGAAGACCTGCACGATGCCCGGGTGGTGCAGGGTGGCCAGCATCCGGGCCTCGGCGCGGAACCGGGCGATGAAATCGGGGTCGGACAGCAGCGAGGGGAGCAGCACCTTGACCGCGACCCGGCGCCCGAGCACCACGTCGGTACCGCGCCACACGTCGCCCATCCCGCCGGTGGCGACACGCTCGTCAAGGCGGTAACGCCCGCTCAGCAGGACTCCCGATTCCAGCACGTGCACACCGTACCCAGCCGTGTGGCCGGGTACGCAATCGCGGCGGCGACTGTGCTGCGTCGGCTGGTGGTGCCGTCGATCACCGTACCCGGAGGCCACCGCGACCGGTCCGGCACCCCGCCGGATCAGCCGGAGACGGCGATCGCGGTCGAGTCGGCGGGGTGGTAGCAGCGCACCCGGTCCGGGTCGACAGCGAGCCAGACCGGGCTGCCGGGGCCGATCCGGAACGTCGGCGGCGCCTGCACCTTGAGCTGCCGGCCGGCCAGGTCCACGGTGAGCAGGATGGCCGCCCCGGTCGGCTCGACCACCTCCACCCGGGCCGCCAGCCGGCCCGGCCCGTCGGCGTCGAAGACCTCGATGTTCTCGGCCCGGACGCCCACCGTCACCTCGTCGCCCGGATAGTCGCCCAGCACCGTGGGGGCGGCCGTGGACTGGTCGCCGATCCGCAGCCGGGGCCGGCCGTCGGCCCGGTCGACCCGGGCCGGGAGGAAGTTCATCGGCGGGGCGCCGAGGAAACCGCCGACGAACTCGTCGGCCGGGCTGTCGTAGACCGCAAGCGGCGGGCCGACCTGCGCGACCCGTCCTTCGCGCAGCACCGCGATCCGGTCACCCAGGGAGAGCGCCTCGGCCTGGTCGTGCGTGACGTAGACCGTGGTGGTGCCGAGCTTGCCGACGATCCGCTTCAGCTCGGTGCGGAACTCCATCCGGAGCAGTGCGTCCAGGTTGGACAGTGGCTCGTCCATCAGCAGCACGTCGGCGTCGGTCACGATCGCCCGAGCCACCGCGACCCGCTGCCGCTGCCCGCCGGAGAGCTGCGCCGGATAGCGGTCCAGGTATTCGGTCAGGTGCAGCAGTTCGGCCGCCTCGCCCACCCGGCGGTCGATCTCCGCCTTCGGCGTCTTCCGCATGGCCAGCCCGAACGCGATGTTCTGGCGTACCCGCATGTGCGGCCAGATGGCGTACGACTGGAAGACCATCGACAGGCCGCGCTGCCGGGCCGGCAGGTCGGTCACGTCCCGGCCGCCGATGTGTACGCTGCCGGCGTCCGGGGTCTCCAGCCCGGCGATCATCCGCAGCAGGGTGGTCTTGCCACAGCCGCTCGGCCCGACGAGCACCAGGAACTCGCCGTCGCGTACCTCCAGACTGATGTCGTCGGTGGCGGGGGAGCGGGTCCCCGGATAGGTCTTCACCAGGTTCCGCAACACGATCTCGGCCAACGCTCGTCCCTTTCAGCGGATCGTGGTTCCCCACATGTTCAACAGGTAGCGGCGCATGAACGCGATGAAGACCAGGGCGGGTACGACCAGCGCGAAGCCCCCGGCGAACCGGAACGCCAGCGGCGAGTCGGCCAGCGTGGAGAGCACCTGGGCCGGCAGGGTACGCCGGTTGAGGGTGAGCACGGCCGCGCCGAGCACCTCGTTCCAGGAGGTGACGAAGGTGAAGATCGCGGCGGCGGCGATCCCGGGCAGCGCCTGCGGCAGTACCACCCGGGCGAACGCCCGCGGCGCGCTGGCCCCGAAGACCATCGCCGCCTCCTCGTGCTCGACCGGTACCGCCACGAAGATCGCCGACGTGATCAGGACGGTGGTCGGCAGCGCCAGCGCGGTGTGCAGCAGCGCGACCGCGTACGTGGTGTCGTAGAGCCCGGTGGCCAGGAAGACCCGGGCCAGCGGCACCGAGAGCACCACGATCGGCAGCGCCCGGGTGAGCAGCAGGAAGAGCTGGTACGGCTCCCGGCCCCGGAAGGCGTACCGGGCCACGGCGTAGCCGGCCGGCACCCCGAGGGCCAGCGAGAGGGCGAGACTGAGCAGGCCCACCTCGACGGAGTTCTGGAACCCGCCGACCACCCCGGTGCTGTCCAGGAAGACCCGCATCGTCTCGGTCGAGACGTCGGTGGGGAGCAGGGAGAGCGGGAACCGGTTCAGCGACTCCCGGCTGGAGAGCGCGGCCAGCGCGATCAGGTAGATCGGCAGCCCCATGAAGAGGGTGACCGCCACGCAGGCGACGTGGATCACGATCGTGCGGCGCCGGGCCGCCTTCAGCCGGCTCACCGACCACCGCCGGTGGCTGCCGGGTCGCGCAGCACCCGCAGGTAGACCACCGCGGTGCCGAGGGACATCAGCAGGATCACCAGGGCGATCGCCGCCGAGACCCGCTCGTTCTGCAACGTCACGTACCACTGGTAGGTCTCGCCGACCAGCAGCGGGAAACTCCGGCCGGTGAGTGCCTGGGCGACCGCGAAGGTCTGCAACCCGAGGATGGTCCGCAGGATCAGCGCCACCTGGAGGCTCGGGCGCAACTGCGGCAGGATGACGTGGCGCAGCCGCTGCCAGTAGGTCGCGCCGAAGACCGCCGCCGCCTCGTCGTAGTCGCGCGGGATGTTCTGCAGTCCGGCCACCACGATCACCAGCACCAGTGAGGTGGCCCGCCACAGCTCGGCCAGCAGCACCGCGACGAACATGGTGGTCTGGTTGTCGTAGGAGAGCCAGGCGTAGCCGTCGCCGAGCCCGAGGTGGGCCAGGACCGAGTTGAGGTAGCCCCGGTCGGCGAAGATCGACAGCCAGACCAGCCCGGCGGCCAGGTCGCTGATCGCCAGCGGTACGCACCAGACGTAGAAGTAGAACGACGACAGCCTCGGCCGCTCCCGCAGCAGCAGTGCCATGGTCAGCGCGAACGCGAACTGCAACGGGATCAGTACGACGATCAGCAGTGCGGTGTTCCGGGTCGCCGTCCAGAAGTAGGGGTCGTCCAGCATCCGGCGCAGGTGGGCCAGGGTGGGCCCGTCGGTCCCGGTGAACGCCTGCCCGACGCCGACCACGATCGGCCAGAGGAAGAGCGCGGCCAGGAAGAGCACCGATGGGGCGACCAGCAGCGCCGCCGTCGGCACCCGGGGCCGGGGTCGCCGACGGCCCGGCCGGGCCGGTGCCGCCGGGGACCGTTCGGTGGGCGCCGGATCCGGCGCGGTGGTCACTGCACCCGGCACGTCTGCCCCGCCGCGACCGGGTCCGGGCGCCAGCAGGGCACCTTCACCTCGTCCAGGATGCTGTTGAGCTGCTGGGCCTGCCGGTCGAGGACCTGCTGCACCGGCCGGCGGTCCAGGCAGATCTCCTTGAAGCAGTTCTTGAAGATCTGGGACACCTCGCCGTCCTTGCCGCCCAACCCCACCGGGGGCAGGGCCAGCACGGCGCCCTCGGCGTCCTGCTGCCGGCGCACCGCCTCGGCCTCCAGCGCCACGGCCGGCGGCAGGTCGGTCGGGAGCGCGGCCTCGATCACCGGGAAGAAGGCGTTGCGGCGCAGCACCTCCAACTGCACGTCCGGAGTGGTCAACGCCTCGATCACCTGGCGTGCCCGGTCCGGCTCCGGGGCGCCCTTCGGAATCGCCAGGCCGGCGACGACCAGCATGTAGCCGAGCCCCTTCGGACCGCGCGGCGCGGGCGCCATGATCCAGTCGTCCGGCTTGTCGGCCGGGGCGTTGACCAGCCGGGCGACGTGGTCCCAGGCGATCAGCACCTCGCCGCGCTGCAACGGCTCCTGCATGTTGTCGTAGTTGGTCGACGCCGGCGCGGTCTGTGCCCACAGCTCCACCATGTACTGCCAGGCCCGCACCGCCTCCGGGCCCCGGAACGTGGTCATCTGGCCGCCGGTGAAGCTCGGCAGCAGGTAGCCCTGGAAGAACCGGTGGTAGAGACCCTTCGGGCCGCAGGGCAGGCCGAAGACCGGCTTGTTGCCGTTGGCCCGCCGGGCGTTGCCGACCCAGGTCAGCAACTGGTCGTACGTCAGGTTCTGCACGTCGGCACCGCTGGGCAGCCACTGCAACGCCCGCTTGTTGACGGCGAGCACGTACGACGCCTGCATCCAGGGCAGGTAGGTGGTGGCGCCGCCGGCCAGCTTGCCGAGCTGGGCGAGGTCGGTCGGGAACTTCCGGTCGGCCAGCTTGCCGGCCAGGTCGTCGAGGTTCTCGAACTTGTCGGCGTGCGGGGCGAAGTCGCCGTGCAGCCCGCCGGCGAGGCTGACCTCGACCCGCCCGGCACCGACCTGCGAGGTGATGGTCGAGGAGAAGACGTTCGGCTCGACGGTGTTGTACGCGACCGCGCCGCCTTTGACCCGGTCCCGGAGGATCTGCTCGAACCGCTGCCGCTCCTCGACCGGGGTGAACTGGGTGGAGAGGAAGGTGATCGACCCTTCCTCGTCCGAGCCCGTGGTCGACGCGCCGCCGCAGGCGCTCAGTAGTGGAGCGGCCCCGGCGGCGAGGCCGAGCCCGAGTAGCCGGCGCCGGTCGAGCCGGAGGTCTGTGCGGGGCGTGCCTGCGCGTCGTGCCATCGTGCCTCCCCGTGACGGTGGTGGCCGGTCCGGTTCCGACTGCTGAGCGGGCACCGTGCCGGCTGGAGCGGAGTGCCACAAGTGCACATATTCGCAAGCTTGGTGTCAAGCCGGGAACGCCGTTACGTTCCGTCCCGTTATCCAACCGGCGCCGCGCCGAGTCCGGCTCACCGGCTGACCCGACCCGGTCAGCCGGCGAGCCGGTCCGCCTCCTCGGCGAGCTGGCGGGCGAGCGGCTCGATCCGGGAGCGCCAGGCGGCCAGCGCGGTCGCTTTGCCGCCCGGCGCGTCGGCCGGCCCGGTCTGTTCGAGTACCAGCCGGGCGCCGTGCCCGGTGCCCTGGGCCAGTTCCCAGCGGATCCGGCCGGCCGGTGCTCCGGCGGCCTCCCAGGCGTACTCCAGCAGGGTCGGGGGGTGCAGTGCGGTGACCGGGCCGGCCGGGAACTCGTCGGTGGTGAAGCCCGGCGGCGGTGGCGCACCGAGCGTGGCCGGCCGGTCGGGCGCGGACCGGGTCAGTGCCGCCCAGACCGCCTCGGCGGGCCGGGTCAGTTGCCGCTCGAAGCGCACCCGCCAGCCGTCCCCGGTGGTGTCGGCGACCCCCTCGGCCAGCCCGAACCGCTCGACGTACGACTCGTGCAGCCGCCCCGACGGGCGTGCCGACTGGTCGACGGACCGGCCGTCCAGCACACATTCGAGCGCGTCGAGGCAGATCTGCCAGCCGGAGGCGAAGCTCGCGGCGCCGGCCCGGTCGTCGAAGACGTGGCTGAACACCAGCAGGCAGCCCGGACCGTCCGGGTGCAGTTCGATCCGGAAGAGCTCGTCCTCCCAGGTGAAGGCGAAGAGCCGGGGCGGCTCGTACGCGTCGACCCGGCCGATCGATTCCGGCGGCGCGTCGGGACCGGACCCGAAGCTGAAGGTGATCCGCCCGCCGGGGCGCGGGTCCAGCCGTATCTCGGCGGGGAACCACTCGCGGAGGTGCTCGGGCTCGGTGACGGCGGGCCAGACCTTCTCCGCCGGATGGGCCAGCCGGCGCTCGATGCGCAGCACCTGCCGTCCGTGCGCGGTGTCCAGGCTCTCGTTCACGACAACTCCTCGGATCTCGGATCGGTCCGCCGCTTCTTGGTGGGGCCGGAACGCGCCGGTGGCGGCGGCTCGACGACCGGCGGGTGCTCGGGCCCGGCGGAATTGTCGGACCCGGGTGGCATGGTGTTCAGATGCCGTTCAAGAGCATCGATCCGGCTGGACCACATCCATCGGTAGGGTGCGAGCCAGGCGTCGAGTTCGGCGAGCGGTTCGGGGCAGAGTTCATACCAGCGGCGTTGCGCCTCCGGGCGGACCCGGACCAGCCCGGCGTCGCGCAGCACCCGCAGGTGTTTCGAGGTGCCCGGCTGGGTCAGCCCCAACTGCTCGGTGAGTTCGCCCACCGAGCGCGGGCGCTCCCGGAGCAGGTCCAGGATGTGTCGCCGGACCGGCTCGGCGAGGACTTCGAACGGCGTGGCCATGACCCCGAACATACCAACTCAGTAATATGCCGATCAAGTTATGCATGTGCGGCGCTCGGCAGTAGTCCGGAGCGTGTGCATCGGAAAACCGGGTAAGGGGAGTCGGTTCCCAGGAGGGAGGACCTGCACTGATGCCATCCGACCTGGACAGCGGCACGATCCTGCGGGCGATGGAGGACGCCGAGGGATATGTCGCCAAGATCTGCTTCAAGACCGGGCCGCCCACGCTCAGCGGCGTAGAACTGGAATGGACCGTGCACGACGCGGCCGTTCCGAGCCGACCGGTGGACCCGGCCCGGCTCCGCACCGCACTCGGCCCGTACGCCCCGACCACCCTCGATCCCGACAGTCCCGGCCAGCCGTTGCCCCGCTCGGGCACGGTCAGCATGGAGCCCGGCGGCCAGGTGGAACTCTCCACCGCCCCGCGTCACCTCCTCGGCGAGCTGCACGAGAGCACCACCTCGGACCTCGCCCACCTCACCGATCTGCTCGGCGCCGCAGGACTCGTCCGCGGCGACACCGGCATCGATCCGCACCGGCCACCGACACCGGTGGTCGACACCCCCCGCTACCGCGCGATGCGCTGCGCCTTCGACCGGCTCGGCGCGGCCGGCCGGACCATGATGTACAGCACCGCCGGGCTCCAGGTCTGCCTGGACGCCGGCACCGTCGACCGGTTCGCCGACCGGTGGGCCGCCGCACACGCCTTCGGACCGCCCCTGCTCGCGCTCTTCGCCACCGCCCGTCGGCACGCCGGCCGGGACACCGGCTGGGCCTCCGCCCGGATGGCCGCCTGGCAGTTCATCGACCCGGCCCGGACCCGTCCGGCCTGGTCGCCGACGCCGGGCTCGGCCGACCCGGTCGACGCCTGGGTCCGGTACGCGCTCGCCGCGCCGCTGCTCTGCGTACGCCGGGACGGCGGGGACTGGACGGTCCCGCCCGGGATCACCTTCCGGGACTGGCTGGCCGGTGCGCTGCCCCGGCCGCCGACCACCGACGACCTGGACTACCACCTCAGCACCCTGTTTCCGCCGGTACGCCCCCGGGGGTACCTGGAGATCCGCTACCTCGACGCGCAACCCGACGGTGAGTGGATCGCGCCGGTCGGCGTGCTCGCGGCGCTGCTCGACGACGACCGCACCCGGGACGCCGCCCGGGCTGCCTGCGAACCGGTCGCCGGCCGGTGGGCCGAGGCGGCCCGGCGCGGGCTGCGGGACCCGCTGCTGGCCGGAGCGGCCGATACCCTGCTCGACCTCGCGCTGCGGTCGCTGCACCGCACCGGACTGTCGCCGGCGACCTGCGAGGAGATCACCCGGATCGTGGCGCGGCGGTTCGCCGCCGCGCGGGAGGGATCGACATGACCGACGTCCGACCCGACAACCGGCCGACCGGGCCGCTTCGCGACCGGATCGCCACCGAACTCACCCGGGCCCGGGACCGCAGCGTCCGGCTCACCGAGGCGGTCGACGACGACGACCTGGTCCGGCAGCACTCACCGATCATGTCCCCGCTGGTCTGGGACCTCGCCCACGTCGGCAACCAGGAGGAACTGTGGCTGGTCCGCGATATCGGCGGCCGCGATCCGGTGCGGCAGGACATCGACGACCTCTACGACGCCTTCAAGCATCCCCGCAAGGACCGGCCGGCCCTGCCGCTGCTCGGCCCGGCCGAGGCCCGACGCTACGTCGCGACCGTCCGGGACAAGGTCTTCGACCTGCTCGACGGCGTACGGTTCGACGGCAGCCGGCTGGTCGCCGACGGGTTCGCGTTCGGCATGATCGCCCAGCACGAGCAGCAGCACGACGAGACCATGCTCGCCACCCACCAGCTCCGGACCGGCCCGCCGGTGCTCTCCGCACCCGCGCCGCCGCCCTCGGCCGGACCGGTCGCCGGTGAGGTGCTGGTTCCGGCCGGGCGGTTCACGATGGGCACCTCCACCGACCCGTGGGCGCTGGACAACGAGCGCCCCGGCCACCCGGTGGAACTGCCGGCGTACGTCATCGACGCGGCGCCGGTGACCAACGCGGAATACCTCGCCTTCGTCGCCGACGGCGGTTACGCCGACCAGCGCTGGTGGAGCGAGGCGGGCTGGCGGCACCGGTCGTCGGCCGGACTGACCGCTCCGATGCACTGGCGGCGGGACGGCACCGACTGGGGCTACACCCGGTTCGGCCGGTTCGCCCCGCTGGTCCCGGACGAGCCGGTGGTGCACGTCGGCTTCCACGAGGCCGAGGCGTACGCCGCCTGGGCCGGCAAGCGGCTGCCGACCGAGGCCGAGTGGGAGAAGGCGGCCCGCTGGGACCCGGACAGCGGCCGGTCCCGCCGCTATCCGTGGGGGGACGACGACCCGACGCCCGAGCACGCCAACCTGGGGCAGCGGCACCTGGCGCCGGCACCGGTCGGGGCGTACCCGGCGGGTGCCTCGCCGCTCGGCGTCCACCAGCTGATCGGGGACGTCTGGGAGTGGACCTCCAGTCCGTTCCTCGGCTATCCCGGGTTCGCCGCCTTCCCCTATCGGGAATACTCCGAGGTCTTCTTCGGCTCCGCCTACCGGGTGCTCCGGGGCGGCTCCTTCGGCACCGACCCGGTGGCCTGTCGGGGCACGTTCCGCAACTGGGACCTGCCGATCCGCCGGCAGATCTTCAGCGGCTTCCGGTGCGCCCGGGACGCCCGGCCGGACGAGACGGCGTGACCGGTCCCGACCGGTTGCCCGGCCGGCGGAGCGGGGCCCGCTGATGTGCCGGCACCTGGCCTATCTCGGTCCCGCGCTACCGCTGGCCGCGCTGCTGTTCGACCCGCCGCACTCGTTGGCGCGGCAGTCCTGGGCACCCCTGGACATGCGCGGCGGCGGCACGGTCAACGCCGACGGCTTCGGCGTCGGCTGGTACCCCCTGGACGGCCCGCCGGTGCGCTACCGGCGGGCCACCCCGATCTGGGCCGACGACACCCTCCCGGTGCTGGCCGCGGCGACCTCGGCCGGCGCGGTACTGGCGGCGGTGCGCTCGGCCACCGTCGGCATGCCGGTGGTCGAGACCGCCGCCGCCCCGTTCGCCGAGGGACCGTGGCTGTTCAGCCTGAACGGTGCGGTCCACGGCTGGCCGGACTCGATCGCGGCGCTGGCTGGCCGGCTGCCGACCCGGGACCTGATGACCCTGGACGCCCCGACCGACGCGGCCCTGCTCTGGGCCCTGGTACGCCACCGGCTGCGCGCCGGGGCCGGGCCGGCCGAGGCGGTGGCGGAGACCGTCCGGGAGGTGGCCGCCGCGGCTCCCGGCTCCCGGCTGAACCTGATGCTCACCGACGGGCGGCTGGTGGTGGCGAACGCCGGTGGGCACGCGTTGTCGGTCCGGGCCACCGGGGAGTCGGTGCTGGTCAGTTCCGAGCCGCTGGCCGAGGAACCGGGCTGGCGGCCGGTCCCCGACGGCCATCTCGTCGTGGCCGCCGCCGGCCACCTCGACATCGCGCCGATCTGGCCGACGGACCACCGGCGCGGAGCCGGCGACCAGCCCGTCCCGCATCCGTCGGCCGCGATTCGACCGAGCGACGCAGCGCCGAGCGACGCAGCGCCGAGCGACGCAGCGCCGAGCGACGCAGCGCCGAGCGACGCAGCGCCGAGCGCGCCACCGGGGCGTGCGCGACCGGAGTGCCGGCGCGAGCAACAGCAGAGTCCGGGCTGAGCGGCCGGAGCGGCCGGTGCGAGGAACCGGACCCGCCGCACGGTGCGGCGGTGTCGACCGAGGGGAGTGTGCGGGTGACCGCTGATCCGTTGGAGATATATCTGGAGGAACGGGACCTGGAGCGGGCGCTGCGGGAGGACGTCCGGACCGGGCTCACCGGCACGCCCCGGTGGCTGCCGCCGAAGTGGTTCTACGACGCCCGGGGCAGCGAGCTGTTCGAGGAGATCACCCGGCTGCCCGAGTACTACCCGACCCGGGCCGAGCGGGCCGTCCTGGCGGCCCGGGCCGGGGAGATCGCCCGGCTCACCGACGCGAAGACCCTGATCGAGCTGGGCTCGGGTTCGTCGGAGAAGACCCGCCTGCTGCTCGACGCGCTGACCGCGCGGGGCAGCCTCGGTACCTTCGTGCCACTGGACGTCTCGGTCAGCGCGTTGGAGCAGTCGACCGCCGAGATCGCCGCCGCCTATCCGGGGCTGCGGGTACGCGGCATCGTCGGCGACTTCACCCGGCACCTGGACCGGCTGCCCACCGGCGGCCGGCGGCTGGTGGCCTTCCTCGGCGGGACCATCGGCAACCTGCTGCCGGCGGAGCGGGCCGGATTCCTGGCCGCGCTGCGCTCGGCACTGGAGCGGGGTGACTGGCTGCTGCTCGGCACCGACCTGGTCAAGGACCCCGGCGTGCTGGTGCCGGCGTACGACGACGCGGCCGGGGTCACCGCCGAGTTCAACCGCAACGTGTTGCGGGTGCTCAACCGCGAGCTGGGCGCGGATTTCGAGGTGGACGGGTTCGCGCACGTCGCGCTCTGGGACCCGGACGAGCGCTGGATCGAGATGCGGCTGCGCGCCCGGCGGCCGATGCGGGTCCGGGTGCTCGACCTCGACCTGGCCTTCGCCGAGGGGGAGGAGCTGCGGACCGAGATCTCGGCGAAGTTCCGTCCGCAGGACGTCGACGCGGAACTGGCCGCTGGCGGCTTCACCGTGCAGGCCCGGTGGACCGACGACGACGGCCTCTTCGCGGTGACCCTCGCCCAGGCCACCTGAGGTCCCGGTCAGCCGAAGGGCGCCTCGCCGCCGTCGGGCGTGCTCGGGTAGGGTCGTCGGCAGCGAAGGGGAGTAGCTCCCAACGTCGTGGTCGACATACTGGTGCGCGCGTGTCGCACACCCGGCCACGCGGCCTCACCCCGGTGGGGCGGGCGAGACCTTCGACTCAGGCAGCAATGCCGGGTCGAGGTCGCCCATGCCCCCGCCCGGCATCGACCGGGAAGGGTGACATGCAGGACTTCAACACCGCCTTGGCGATCAGCTTCGGCGTCATCTTCGTGGCCGAGCTGGGCGACAAGTCGCAGTTGATGGCGTTGACCTTCGCCACCCGGTTCAAGGCACTACCGGTGATCATCGGCATCACCGTGGCGACCTCGGTCGTGCACCTGGCCTCGGTCGCCCTCGGTGTCGGCCTCGGTGCCGCGCTACCCACCGGCTGGATCGCGCTGGTCGCCGGGCTCGCCTTCCTCGGCTTCGGCATCTGGACGCTGCGCGGCGACTCGCTCACCGAGGAGGAGCGGCGCAAGGCGGAACGGACCCGCCGCTCCGCGATCATCGCGGTCTCGGTCGCCTTCTTCCTGGCCGAACTCGGCGACAAGACCATGCTGGCGACGATCACCCTGGCCACCCAGTACGGCTGGTTCGGCACCTGGCTCGGCTCCACCGTCGGCATGGTGGCGGCCGACGCCCTGGCCATCGGCGTCGGCCGGATCCTCGGCCGCCGCCTGCCGGAGAAGACGATCCGGTACGGCGCCAGCGCGCTGTTCGGGATCTGCGGGGTCTGGTTGCTGGTGGACGCGGTGCACCAACTGACCTGACGACCACTGCCGGGTGTGGGACGGCCGGGATGCGGGTAGCCGTTTTGATGGCCGGCGGTCGGTACGGCCGACCTGTGGCCCGAACGGAGGATCACTGCATGACCAGGCACGATGAGCCGAACGAGTACGGGTTCGCCGGTGACGTGGCGCTGCCCGAGCCGGAACGGCCGCACAAGCGGGACGTGGTCGCGGAGGAGGCCGAGGAGGCCGCCGTTCCCGGCTCGGACCTGTCGCGTGAGTTCCGGGAGGCGCTCGCCGACTCGGACCAGGTGGAGGAGGCGGACGAGGGTGCGGAGCCGCCCCCGTCGCGTTGAGTCCCGGGCATCATCGACGGCGCCGGCCGAATGGCCGGCGCCGTTTCGTCTGCCCGCTCCGCCGCCGCTCCCGTCCGCCCTGCTCCGGGTGCGCTGCCTGAACACCTCGCTGCCTGAACACGTCGCTGGTACTTATCGGCCTTATTGGGCCGAGTGTGACTACTGACGGCGCCCAATCATCTACATTCGGTAGGAACTGCCGAGCGACAAGTGGGAACTTTTCATACTGTCGCCTTTTTTATGATCACTAGAGGTCTTGGCGCCGATTGGTGCCGGGACGGAAGGCCGGGGCTGATGGATCTGCACACTTACCTGCGCGCGCTGCGCCAACGCTGGTGGGTGGTACTCGCGACCGTGATGGTCGCGCTGGGCCTCGCCGGGTTCGTCACGGTACGGGCGACCCCGCAGTACGCCTCCTCGGTGACCTTCTTCGTCACCTCCTCCGGGCACGGCATGACCGACGCGTACCAGGGCAGCCTCTTCCTCCAACAGCGAGTCAAGTCGTACGTCGACCTGCTCAGCAGCGACCGGTTGGCGCAGACCGTCGCGGCGGAGGAACGCGTGGGGCTCACCGCGGACGAGGTGCGCTCCCGGGTCAGCGCGCAGGTCGAGGCGGACACCGTCCTGCTCTCCGCGACCGTCACCGACACCGACCAGGCCCGGGCGCTGCGGCTCACCGAGGCGCTGGCGGCGCAGTTCGTGAAACTCGTGCACAGCATCGAGACCCCGCCCGGCGCGAAGGAACCGCCCATCAAGATCGAGGTGGTCGGCGGCCCCCGGGTGAACGCCGAGCCGGTGTCGCCCCGCCCGGTCCGCAACCTCGTCCTGGCCGGAGTGTTCGGGCTGGTACTCGGCGCCGCGCTCTCCGTGTTGCGCGGACTGACCGACACCACCTTCCGGGACGGCGAGACGCTCCAGGAGGCGACCTCGGCACCGCTGCTCGGCAGCATCCCGTACGACGGGCAGGCCCGGTCGAGCCCGCTGATCGTCGGTGGCGCCGCCCAGACGGCCCGGGCCGAGGCGATGCGGAAACTCCGGACCAACCTGCGGTTCGTGGACGCCCAGGAGCCGGCCCGGGTCATCGCGGTGACCAGTGCGGTGCAGGCCGAGGGGAAGTCCACGCTCGCCTGCAACCTGGCGATCACGCTCGCCGAGGCGGGCTGGCAGGTGCTGCTGGTCGACGCGGACCTGCGCCGGCCCCGGGTCGCGGGCTATCTCGGGCTCGGCTCGGGCGCCGGCCTGACCGACGTGCTGATCGGCGAGGTCGCGGTCGAGGACGTGCTGCAACCGTGGGGCGACAAGTCCATGCTGGTGCTGCCGGGCGGTTCGGTACCGCCGAACCCGAGCGAGTTGCTCGGCTCGAAGGCCATGGCCGACCTGCTGCTGTCGCTGCGCGAGCTGACCGACATCGTCATCATCGACACCCCGCCGCTGCTGGCCTTCACCGACGGCGTGGTGGTGGCGGTGCAGGCCGACGGCGCGCTGCTGGTGGCCCGGCAGGGCAAGACCCCGAGCGCGCAGACCGCCGCCGCCGCGCAGGCGCTGCACGCGGTCTCCGCCCGGGTACTCGGCTGCGTGCTGAACATGTCGAAGGAGAACAAGATCGACGTCGAGCAGTACCGGGCGTACCGGAAGGGTGGGCCGGTGGAGACGGTCCTCGCCACGCGCGGCGAGGAGCCACCCGTCGCCGACCCGGTACGCGTCCCCCTGAACGGTGTCGTGGCCGCCGCGCCCGCGGACAACACGGAGGAGCTCGACCGGGTACCGCGATAACGCGGGCTCGCCCGGTCGCGGGGTGATCGGGGGATGAAAAATGAAGATCGGCGTTATCTCGTACTGGTTTCCGCCCGAGCCCGCCTTCATACCGGGCTGCCTGGCCGAAGAGCTGGCCGCACGCGGTCACGAGGTGCGGGTGCTCACCGGGTTTCCGAACCATCCGACCGGCCAGGTCTATCCCGGGTACCGGCAGCGGTGGCGGCACCAGACCGACGACGGCGGGGTCACCATCCGCCGGGTGCCGGCGTACGCCAGCCACGACGGTACGGCGGCCCGGCGGGCGGCGCGGCAGCTCACGTACGCGATGAGCAGCGCGCTGGCCGCGCCGGGCTTCCTGGCCGGGGTGGACGCGCTCTACGTCCACTTCCCGCCGGCCGGCGCGTACGCGGCGGCGGCCCTGCTCCGGATGCTGCGCCGGGTGCCGGCGGTGGTGCACATCCAGGACATCTGGCCGGAGGGGGTGACCCCGCCGCCTGGCGAGTCGGGGCGGGACGCTTCCGGCGGGTTCACCCACGGGCTGCTCGGCCGGACGATGCGCGCGATCTACCGGTCGGCGGCCGGGATCGCGGTGATCTCGCCGTCGATGCGGGACGTGGTGATCGAGCGGGGCGCCGATCCGGACCGGGTGCGGGTGGTGCTCAACTGGACTGACGAGCGGCTCTTCCGGCCCATGGGCACCACTCCGGCGGCCCGGCGGGCGATCGGGCACCGCGGGCACACCACCGTGATGCACGCCGGCACGATGGGGCCGTTCCAGCGCGTCGACACGGCGGTCCGGGCCGCCGCCGCGATCAACGGCAAGGTCGACCTCGATCTCGTCCTGGTCGGCTCCGGGCCGGAGGAGCGGCAGTCCCGGCAGCTCGCCGAGGAACTCGGCGCGACCAACGTCCGGTTCCTCGGCTGGCGTCCACCGGCCGAGGTGGCCGACCTGTACGCCGCCGCCGAATACCAACTCGTGCTGTTGCGCGATCTTCCGGCGCTGCGCGGGGCGGTGCCGGCGAAGTTGCAGGCGGCGCTCTCCGCCGGGGCGCCGGTGGTCGCCTCCGCCGGCGGGGACACCGCCGACCTGGTGGAGCGGGCCCGGGCGGGACTCTCCTGTCCGCCCGAGGACTGGCAGGCGCTGGCGGACCGGTTCGCCCTGGCTGCGGTGATTCCGAGTACCGCTCGCGCGGAGATGGCGCAGCGGGCCCGGGACAGTTATCTGTCCCGGATGTCGCTGCGCACCGGCGTCGATCAGATGGAGCAGCTGCTGGCCGAAGCGGTGGCCAGCCGCCGGCGGCGCTGACCTGGCTCTTCGCCCGTCACCGCAGCATCGCCCTGGCCGGTTTGTGAACTTTCCTCACTATAGGCCCACAAAAGCATTGTAAGGGCGGTTGAAATACCAACAGTGAACTGTGAGCCGTGCTATAGAGATATAGGCGCTAAAGGCATTGTGTCCAGTTCATCCGACTTAGTCGAAAGCGGTGGTGGCGGTGGGGGACGTGTCCCCGGGACGGCGGACGGCGGGCCGTCGAGTGGTCCGGCGGAAGCTCCGCCGGATCCTGCTCACCGCACTCGTCATCGGCTGCCTGCTGGCCGTCGGCGGCGGCTGGCTCGGACTGCGCGGCTGGCAGGCCGGTGGACACCTGGAGAACGCCGCCAGCCTGGCCCGGGAGTTGAGCCAGCAGGTGCTGGACGGCCAGACCGGGCAGGCACGCCGGACCCTGGAGGCGCTGCAACAGCAGACCGCCGCCGCCCGCTCGCGTACCGGTGACATCGGCTGGCGTGCCGCCGGCTCCGCCCCGTACGCCGGCCGCAGCATGTCGGCGGTCCGGGAGCTGGCGGTCGGCGTCGACGAACTCGCCCGGCGGGCCTTCCCGGCCCTGGTCGAACTGAACCCTCAGACGTTGCTGCCCAGTTCCGGACGGCTCGACGTGGCCGCCATGCGCGGCGCGGTACCCGCGGTCGCCGAGGCGGACAGCGCGGTACGCGAGGTCCGGGACCGGATCCTCGCGGTGCCGACCTCCGGGCTCGTGCCCACGGTCCGGGACGCGGTGTCACAGTTGCGTGCCGAGCTGGACCGACTGGTCGAGGCGATCTCCGCCGTCCGGCGCAGCGGTGCCCTGCTCCCCGCCCTGCTCGGCGGCAACGGAACCCGGACCTACCTGGCGGTCTTCCAGAACCTCGCCGAGCCCCGGGCGACCGGCGGGATCTTCGGCGCCTACGCCGTCATCCGGGCCAGCAAGGGCGAGGTGAAACTGGTCAAGCAGGGCCCGGTCACCGACCTGAGCAATCACGGCCAGCCGCCGCTGTCACTGAGCCGGGAGCTGCGCGCGCTCTATACCGACCTGCCCGGGATCTATCCGGCGGACGTGAACCTCACCCCGCACTTCCCGACCGCGGCCACCCTGATCCGCCGGATGTACCAGCGGGCCGGTGGCGGCGCCATCGACGGCGTACTCGCCACCGACCCGGTCGCGCTCTCCTACCTGCTCAAGGCGATCGGACCGGTGCCGGTGCCGGGGCATCCGACCCTCACCGCGTCCACCGCGGTGCGTACCCTGCTGTC
Organism: Plantactinospora sp. ZYX-F-223; assembly: GCF_039649625.1. Lineage (NCBI taxonomy): Bacteria > Bacillati > Actinomycetota > Actinomycetes > Micromonosporales > Micromonosporaceae > Plantactinospora > Plantactinospora sp. ZYX-F-223. The sequence goes on from NZ_JBDJAV010000047.1 coordinate 48,598, forward strand.
GGACGCGTACCGCCGGATCGACGAGCCGGCCAAGCAGGACAAGTACTTCGCCGTCTCGGCCCGGGCGGTCTTCGACGCCCTGCTGAAGCGGTCGGTGAACCCCCGCGCGGTGGTGCAGGCGGTCAACGCGGCCGTCGCCGAGCGCCGGATCCTGTTCTGGAGCGCGCACGCGAGCGAGCAGCGGGAACTCGTCGACACCCGGCTCGCCGGAGTGCTGCCGGAGCGGGAGTCGGTGCACGACGTCGGTGTCTTCCTCAACGACGGCAGCGGCGCGAAGCTCGGCTACTACCTGCACCGCTCGGCCGAGCTGACCGTCGGCGACTGCCGCGCGGACGGTAGCCGGGAACTCCACCTCCGGCTCACCCTGCGCTCGTCCGCACCCTCCTCCGGGCTCAGCGAGTCGGTGCGCGGCCTCGCGATGTCCGGCGACCCGTACACCGCCCGCGTTCTGGTCTCGGTCTTCAGCCCGGTACGCGGCTCGCCGCTGAGCGCCCGGCTGGACGGCAAGTCGAAGCCGATGGGCGGCGGCATCGAGCGGGGCCGGAAGGTCGGGGTACTGGCCGTCGACATCGGACCCGGACGTACCCGCGTACTGGAAGTGGGCCTGCTGACCCCGCCGAAATCCAGTGGCGCGGTCGAGTTGTGGCTCACCCCGGGCCCGACCCCATGGACCACCCGTGTCAGTTCCGCACCCGCGTGTGGCCAGTAGGCCGGCACGTCAGAACAAGTCATGCGATCCGTTGTGAACGTCATGCGATCAGTAGAGAGAGGATCCATCATGCGGCTATCCCGCATCATCGGCTCGGCGGTGGCGACGCTCGCCACGGTGGGCGCGTTCGCCATCGCGGGGTCGCCCGCACAGGCCCAGCCACTACCACAACCACCGTACCCACCACAGGCGCCGGCGCTGACCGTCAGTGACCCGACGGTGGAGGTGAACCAGACCTTCACGGTTTTCGGCTCCGGGTACGGCGGTAACGAACTCGTCCGGCTCGTCTTCACGCGTACGCCGCTGGGGCTCGGTGCCGGGACGGCGGTGCAGGACACCGGCGGGGTCGGCGCGATGCTGCCGGTTGCGCAGCAGGCGCAAACGGTGCACCGGAACCCGACCACGCTGACCGTCCGGGCGAACGTGACCGGGGAATTCTCGGTCCGGGTCCGGTTCAGCCGGACCGGCACCGTCGCCATCACCGGCACCGGGCTCACCACCGGCCGGGTGGCGAGCACCACGGTCACCGTCGTGCAGGGGCAGCCACCGCTGCCGGTCACCGGTAGCGAGACCGGGCCGCAGATCGCGCTCGGCACCATGCTGCTGATCGCCGGTGTGCTGCTGGTGCTGGTGGCGGTCGCGTGGCGGACCGCGAGCCGCCGCCGGGGCCGTTCGCGAGAGCTGACCTCGGTCGGCTGACCGTCGGGCGGGCGGCGAGAGCCGACCCGTACCTCGCAGGAGTGCCTGCCGGACGAGACACCTCGTCCGGCAGGCGCCTTCGTTTCTCGGCCGGACCTCCCGGGGCGGCGGCAGTGCTCGCCGCCGCCCCGGTGGCCGCGCGGTCAGGAGTCGAGCCGGCAGCAGTGGGCGGACAGGTCCCGCCAGAGGCACAAAGCCAGTCGGACGAAGGGTCACACCCACTGCTGCCGACAATCAGCTCACCACTGATGAACCGATCCCGCCATGCTCACAGTCAGCCGACCTCCAGCAGCGTCTTGCCCAGCGTGCGGCGGGACTGGATGGCCTCGTGCGCGTCGGCCGCCAGGTCCAGTGGAAACCGCTGCCCGATCACCGGGCGCAGCCGGCCCGCCGCCGCCTCGGCCAGCGCGAGGCGGGTCAGCTCCCGCAACTGCTCCGGTGATCGGGTCAGCGACCGGACGACGGTCGCCCCCCGTTCCTTCGCGACCTCGTCCGGGACCTGTGTCCAGCTACCGCTGGCCAACCCGAAACTGACCAGCCGACCGCCCCGGTCGAGCAGGTCGAACGCCGACCGGCCCACCGCGCCACCCACCCCGTCGAAGACGACGTCGAGCCCCTCGGCCCCGGCCCGGACCCGGTCCGGCCAGCCGGGCACCGAGTAGTCGACCGCGAGGTGGGCGCCGAGGTCCCGGGCCAGCGCCACCTTCCGGTCGCCGCCGGCCACCGCGACCACGGTGGCACCCGCCGCGCGGGCCAGTTGTACCAGCAGGCTGCCGACGCCGCCGGCCGCGGCCTCGACCAGGACCCGCTCCTCGGGGCGTACCTGCGCGGTCTCCAGCAACAGCAGTGCGGTACGCCCGTCCGCCAGCAGCGCCACCGCGCTGTCCAGCGGCAGCCCGTCGGGTACCTCGACCAGCCCGTCGGCGTCCACCGCCACGCGTTCGGCGTATGCGCCCGACCCGCCGGTACTGGTCACCACCCGCTGGCCGCGCAGCGCCGGTGCGACCCCCTGACCCAGCTCGGCGACCACACCGCCGACGCCGTTGCCCGGAATCGTCGGCAACCGCACCGGGAACGGGCCGGTGCCGGCCCGGAGCTGTGTCTCCACGAAGGTGATGTTGACGAACTCGACGTCGACCACCACCTGCCCCGGCCCGGCGACCGGGTCGGGCGTCTCCGCCACCGTCAGCCGCTCGGGACCGCCGAACTCCCGCAACCACACCGCCCGCATCCCAGCCCCTCCCGGCCTGCCGGCACCTCCACCGGGCCAGTCAACAACCTCGACCACGGTCGAGGTCAACCGGCGTACCGCACCGCTGGCCGGGATCCGGCCGATCCGTGTCCGCCAGTCTGGTATCCGGGCAGTGCCGGCCGGCCGGGTAGTCGGGTCTGGCGCCCTGGTCGCCGCGTAGGCTCGACGGGTGAGCATCACCGAGCCGATGCCGGGGGAGACCCTGCCGCCGGGCACCGGGACGGGCGCGGACACCGGGCCGACCAATGTGCTGCTGCCCGGTCACGACGTGCCGCTGGGCCGGTACACCACCGTGCGCCGGCTGTTGCCGCAGCGCCAGCTCCGCACCATCGGTGCCTGGTGCTTCGTCGACCACTTCGGTCCGGACGACGTGGCCAACCGGCCGGGCATGGGGATCGGGCCGCATCCGCACACCGGGCTACAGACGGTGACTTGGCTGGTGCACGGCGAGATCCGGCATCTGGACAGCCTCGGCAACGACCAGCTCATCCGGCCCGGTCAGCTCAACGTGATGACCTCGGGCCACGGCATCGCGCACTCGGAGTACTCGCCACCGGAGCATCCGCCGACCCTGCACGGCCTGCAACTCTGGGTGGCGCTGCCCGACGGGGCCCGGTCCGGCCCGCCCGGCTTCGCCCACCACGCCGAGCTTCCGGTGCTGACCGAGCCGGACTACTCGGTGACCGTACTCGTCGGGGAGCTGGCCGGGGTCCGGTCGCCGGCGGTGGTGCACTCGCCGCTGCTCGGGGCGCAGCTCTGGCTGCCCGACGGTGGCCCGGCCCGGTTGCCGCTGACCGCCGGCTTCGAGCACGGCCTGCTGGTGATGTCCGGGGCCGCCGAGATCGGCGGGGTCACGCTCACCCCCGGTTCGCTGCTCTACCTCGGAGCCGGCCGTCCCGAGCTGGCGGTACGGGCGACCGGCCCGACCCGGCTGATGCTGCTCGGCGGCGAGCCGTTCGACTCCGCGCTGGTGATGTGGTGGAACTTCGTCGGGCGCTCGCACGAGGAGATCGCCGAGGCCCGCGCGGACTGGGCGGCCGGCAGCCTCCGGTTCGGTCGGGTGCAGGGCGACGACTCGGATCCGCTGCCGGCTCCGCCGATGCCGACAACCCGGCTGAAGAGCCGCGACCGCCACGGCCGGACCGTCGGCTGACTGGTACGGCCGGACCGTCGGCTGACGAGGATGCCGGGCCGCCGCAGCGGTGGCGGGAAAACGGCGCCCCGGCCAGCTTTGGCCCGACCCGTCGTGGGTAGTCGCCGGCATGGCGACGACTGCGACGACGAGCGTCGAGGACCGTAAGCGGCTCGTCCGGCGGCTGGTGGCACGCAGCCGGGGCTTCGCCGAGGAGTACGGCTTCCAGGTCACCAACAACCCGGCGAGCCTGTTCCAGGTGCTCTGCCTGGCGATCCTGCTGCGCCGCACCGGCGAGGTCCGGCGCGCGGTCGATCCGGCCCGGGCACTGCGGGACGCGGGCTGGGAGAGCCCGGCCCGGATGGCGCGGTCCCGCACCGAGGCGCGGGCGGCGGTGCTGCGCGAGCACGGTCGGGGTGCCGACGCCGACCGGTTGGCCGGCACCCTGGGCGAGCTGGCCGAGGCGCTGGTCGCGCGATACCACGGCGACCTGCGCCGGCTGCGAGCCGCGGCGAAGCACGCGCCGGCCCGGGAGCGGGCGTTGCTCGCCGAGTTGCCGGGTGTGGACGCCGAGGTGGTGGAGCTGTTCCTGCGCGAGGTCCAGGCGCTGTGGGCGGAAACGGCGCCGGTCGCCGACCGCCGGGCCCTCGCCGCCGCGCGCCGGCTCGGACTCGGGCGTTCGGCGGCCGACCTGGCCACGCTGGCTGGCGGCGGGGAATCGGAGAAACTGGCCTGGTTGGTGGGTACTCTGGCCAGGATTGATCTCGAGGACAGATACCACGAAATCGCCCGTTGAGCAGCGAAACAGCGTGCTTTCACACACAGTTTCCCGGATTCTGGCCGAACGGTCCATCCCGGATCGTAAGATGGGTGCGCGGCGTCAGCCAGCCCGGTTCGGGCCGGCCGCCGCGATCCGGTGAGCGGGTCCGGTTCGGACGTGTGACCTCACCGGGGCACTGGCGGACGTGGCGCCCGGGACACGCGTGTGAGCGCGGATGTGACGGGCGCCCCGTCCGGTGCCTTCCCTCCCTTCGGGACGGACCGTCATTTGGCGAGCCCGGCGAGCAGGTTGATGGTCGCGGCGATGATGACCGCGCCGAACAGGTACGACAGCAGGGCGTGCCCGAGCACCGTGACCCGCATGGTCTTCGTGGTCAGGTCGGTGTCGGCGACCTGGAAGGTCATCCCGATGGTGAACGAGAGGTACGCGAAGTCCGTGTACTTTGGCGGGTCCTCCTCGTGGAAGTCCACCCCGCCGTCGTCGCCGGTGTAGTAGAGCCGGGCGTAGCGGGCGGTGAAGACGAAGTGCACGACCGTCCAGGAGAGCAGCACGCTGACGATGCCGAGTCCGATGTGCAGTTCCCGGTCGATGCCGCGGACCTCGTGGTCGGTGGCGAGCAGGATGCCGATCGCCAACAGGCTGGCCAGCCCCGCCCCGACCAGCACCGCGTCGCGTACCGGGCGGCTCGGGTCCTCCCGGACGGCCAGCTCGGCGGTCTGCTGCGAGTCCCGGAACCACAGCACCCGCCACGCCCACACCACATAGGCTGCCGCCGCCGCGTCCCAGCCGATCAGCGGCCCGAGCAGCGGCGACAGCAGGAGAGTGGCCGGTATGCCGACGCAGACCCCGACCAGCGTGATGACGGCCATCTGGATCGAGGCCTTCGGCGGGTCGGACCAGGGTCTGCGCCGCATCCGCGGAACGGGGGAGTCAGATCTGGCGCTGGTGCCGGGCGACCCGCTGGTGGGTACGGTCGCGGGTCTTGGCGGCCATCTCCGCCGGGCTGGCGTCCGGGGCCAAATCGGTCTTGGCGGACCGGGCCACCTCCTCGGTGTTCTGGTAGTCCACCGGGGGCATCCCGCGCAGCGCCTGAAGTACCTCGCGGGGCGCTCCCGCGCGCTCGGCCTCCCGGACGATGTCCTCCTTGGGCGCCGGAAAGTCCATCGACTCCAGGTACCGCAGTACGTCCGCGTTGGTCACCATGGGATCCCGCTCCTCGCCCGTTGTCTGGTTCACCGGCCGGCCGGATACCCGTTGTACGCACCCTCACGCCTGCCCGGGCGGATGGATCACCGGCCGGTATCCTCGGCCGAATGCCCGAAGCTTTCGTCCGGTACCGGTCCGGCGACGAGGACAGCGCCCGGTGGACCGGCTTCCCGTTCCGACCGGGTGACATCGTGATCAGCACCCGTTCCAAGAGCGGCACCACCTGGATGCAGATGATCTGCGCGCTGCTGGTCTTCCAGCGGGCGGAGCTGCCGGCCCCGCTGGCCGAGCTGTCACCCTGGCTCGACTGGCTCGGCGAGCCCCGGGACGACGTCGTCGCCGCGCTCCAGGCCCAGCCGCACCGCCGGTTCGTCAAGACACACACCCCGCTGGACGGGATTCCCCTCGACGAGCGCGCCACCTACGTCGTGGTCGCCCGGGATCCGCTGGACATGGCGGTGTCGCTCTACCACCAGAGCGGCAACCTGGACCGGGAGCGGGTCGCACAGCTCACCGGCCAGCCCGCGCCGACCGGCCCACCCCGGGTACGCCCACCGGTGCGGGAGTGGCTGCTGTCCTGGATCGACCGGGACGTCGCACCGGCCGACGAACTCGACTCCCTGCCGGGAGTACTGTGGCACCTCGGTGACGCCTGGGCCCGGCGGCACCTGCCCAACGTGCTGCTGGTGCACTACGCCGACCTCTCCGCGGACCTCGGCGGGCAGATGCGCCGGATCGCGCGGCGGCTCGGCATCGAGGTGCCGGAGCGGCGCTGGCCGGCGCTGGTCGAGGCGGCCACCTTCACCCGGATGCGGGACCGGGCGCCGGAGCTGGTACCGGACCGGTCCGGGGTGCTGAAGAGCCAGGCGGCGTTCTTCCGGCGGGGCGGCAATGGGGCGGGACGGGAAATGCTGCGTCCCGACGAGTTGGCGCACTACCGCCGCCGGCTGGCCACGCTGGGCCCGGCGGACCTGCTCGACTGGCTGCACCGGGAGGACGGCGACCGTCGGTAGCTCCTCCCGGACCGCCGGCCGGGTGGCTCAGGCGACGGTGCCGTCGGCCCGGAGTCGGCTGATCCGGTCGGCGTCGAGGCCGAGCTCGGCCAGCAGTTCGTCGGTGTGCTCGCCGGGCTGCGGCGGCGGCCGGCGGATCGCCCCCGGCGTACGGCTGAACCGGGGCGCCGGAGCCGGCTGCTCGGCTCCGGCGTGGACGACGAAGACGTCCCGGGCGGCCAGGTGCGGGTGCCGGGGCGCCTCCCGCCAGTCGAGGACCGGTACCACGCAAGCGTCGGTGTGCTCCAGCAGGGCGGCCCACTCGTCCCGGGTACGGGTGCGGAACAGTCGGGCCCAGGCGTCGTGCAGCGCCGGCCAGTTCGCCGGATCGGTGCGGTCCAGCGCCTCGTCCGGCGGCAGCGGGAAGCCGGTCAGCCGGACCAGTTCGGCGTAGAACTGCGGCTCCACGGCGCCCACCGCCAGGTGCCTGCCGTCGGCACACTCGTAGGTGTCGTAGAACGGGGCGCCACCGTCGAAGACGTTCACTCCACGGTCGTCGCCCCATTGGCCCATCCCGCGCATTGAGTGGATCATCGTGGCCAGCAGCGACACTCCGTCCACCATGGCCGCATCCACCACCTGCCCGGTGCCGCCGCCCCGGATGTCGAAGAGCGCGCAGACCACGCCGAGGGCCAGCAGCATTCCGCCGCCGCCGAAGTCGCCGACCAGGTTCATCGGCGGCACCGGCCGCTCGCCGGCCCGGCCGATCCCGTGCAGTACGCCGGTCAGCGCAAGGTAATCAATGTCGTGCCCGGCGTACCGGGCGTTCGGGCCGTCCTGGCCCCAACCGGTCATCCGGCCGTAGACCAGTCGGGGATTCACCGCCAGGCAGTCGTCCGGGCCCAGCCCGAGCCGCTCGGTGACGCCCGGCCGGAAGCCCTCGATCAGCACGTCGGCGGCGCTGACCAGGTCGAGTACCACCTGCCGGCCGGCCGGCGCCTTGAGGTCGACGGCGAGCGACCGGCGGCCCCGGTTGAGCAGGTCGGGGTGGGGGGTGCCGAACCGCTCCGGCCGGACCTCGCCGACCCGGTCCACCCGGACCACGTCGGCGCCCAGGTCGGCGAGGACCATCGCGGCGAAGGGACCGGGGCCGATGCCGGCCAGCTCGACGATCCGGACGCCGGTGAGCGGGCCGGCCCCAGCCGGTCGGGGTGCGATCATCCGTGCACGATAGGACACCCCGCCCTGTCCCGGTCCAGGCGGTGCCGCCGCCGGCCGCCATACCCCGGCCCGGTCGCGGAGCGCCCCGGCTCGGTCGCTGTGCCCCCCGGCTCGGTCGCTGTGCCCCCCGGCCCGGTCGCGGAGCCCCCCGGCTCGGTCGTCGTGCTCCGGTGGTGGTCATCGGCCGCCCTGGTCGCCGTGCTGCGGCCTGGCCGAGGTGAAATCCCTCTCTAACGGGTCACCGCCCGGCCCCGTCGACACGGCATGGTTGCCGTGTCGACCCGGGCGGTTGCCGTCGAATGGCCACGACAGGACGTATCGTCACCGCGTGGAGTGGCCCGATCACTGGCGGTTGGTGGGTGTGCCCCGGCCCGGTCGGGCGGAACGGCTCGGTCGGCTGGTCGGCCTGCGTGTGCTGCGGATCCCGGGCCTACCCCGGGTGTGGGTCGTCGCCGGTTCGACCGACCGGCTCCGGGACCTGCTGGCCCAGCCCGTCTCGCTGCACCTGACCCGCCGGGCGGTCGTCGTGGTGGCGTACTGGCGGGCGCCCCGGCGCGGCTGGTCGAGCGGCATCGGGCCGCTGGACCACCTGCGCCGGCACCGGGTGGCGCTGCCCGGCCGGGGACGGGGGACCGCCGTCGTCAGTGTCCGGCTGTCCCGGCCGGCGCAACTGCGCGAGGTGCTGCGGGCGGCGTTGGACGCGCTGGCACCGGGGCGGCCGTTGCCGGCACCGGCCGAGCCGAGCCTGACCAGCCACGGGACGCTGCCGGCGTACCTGCCGGCGGGCGGGACGGTGCTGCTCGGCGAGCTGGTCGGCAGCCCCGACATCCGGGCGTACGACGTACTGCTGCGGGCGCCGGGCGGCACCGGGGTGGGGTCGGGCACACCGCCGTACGCGGTCGGCTGGCAGACCACCCGGCACGGGATCGAGGCGCCGGACACCCCGCCGGCCGTACTGGTCGACGCGCTCCGGATCAACCCGCGCGGCCGCCGGCCCGACTGCTACCAGCCGGACGCTCCCCGGGTACGCCTCGACTTCACCCCGGCCGCCCGCCGGCCCGGCCCGGGGGCGTACCCGCTGGACGGGCCCGGGGTGACCGCGCCGGTGCTCGCCGCGCTGCGCCAGACCGGCGTGGTCGACTGCCCGGAGGTCCCCGACGCCGACCCGGTGGCGGTGGCGGCGCTGCTGGTCCAGATCGCGATGACCGGCGCGGTGCTCTCCGTGCCGCCGTTGCCGGAGCGGGTCGCCGGGCTGATCGCGCCGGAGCTGCGGGTCCTGCTGACCACCCCGGTGCCGCAGACCGGGGCGCTGGCGCTGGAGGTGCGCAGCGTGGTGCAGCGGCGGGCGGCGCTGCGCGGGCACGCCGCCGCGTTCGCCGTGCCCCGGCTCGCCTCGGCGGTGTTCCCGCAGCTCGGCCCGGTGCCGTCGGTGAGCGCGATCCTGGCGACCCGGCGCCCCGAACGGCTGCCGGAGGCGGTCCGGATGCTGGTCGCGCAGACGTACCCGGAGCTGGAGATCGTGCTCTGCCTGCACGGCGTCGAGCTGCCGGAACCGGTCCGGGCCGCGCTGGCCGGCTGCGGCCGGCCGTACGAGATCGTCCGGGTGCCGGCCGCCGCCAGTTTCGGCGCCGCGCTCGGTGCCGCGACCCGGCGGGCCCGGGGCAGCCTGGTCAGCAAGTTCGACGACGACGACAGCTACGCCGCCGAGCACGTCTGGGATCTGGTGCTGGCCCGGCACTACTCCGGTGCGACGCTGGTGGGCAAGGGCTCCGAGTTCGTGCACCTGGAGACCCGGGGTGTGACGCTGCGCCGGCCGTCCGGCACCGCCGAGTCCGACTGCCAGGTGGTGGCCGGCGGTACGATCCTGATTGCCCGGGGCGACCTGGAGGCGGTCGGCGGCTGGCGGCCGGTACCCCGGTCCGTCGACTTAGGACTGCTGGACCGGGTACGCCGGGACGGCGGCGGGATCTACCGGACCCACCCGCTCGGCTACGTCTACCACCGGCGGGCCACCGGGCACACCTGGGACCCGGGCGAGGGCTACTTCCTCGACAGCGCGTCGGCGTACTGGCCCGGGCTGCCCGCCGAGGTGCTGGGCGAGGTCGACGAGCCGCCGGGGCGGCCGGCGCCGGACCAGCGGACCGGCTCGGCGGCCGCCCGGCCGGACCGGTCCTGACGGCTGCCCCGCCGTGCCGGTGCCTGGCCGGAAAACCCCGGTTGTAACCTGCGGTGCACCGGGAGGTGGTAGGACTAGCGGGTGGGCATCGTGTCACCAGGCTTCCAGGGCCGGCGTCGGCAGTCCGGGCCGAACCTGCCACCGGGGCAGTACCTGACGGAGGACTTCCCCGTGCTCTCCGCCGGCCCCACCCCCCGGGTGCCGTTGACGGACTGGGAGTTCGTGATCACCACCGAGACCGGCACCGAGTTCCGGTGGAGCTGGGACGAGATGTGGGCACTGCCCAACGAGACGCCGACGGTGGACATCCACTGCGTGACGCACTGGTCGAAGCTCGGCACCAACTGGCAGGGCGTCTCCCTGGACACCCTGCTCGACGGCGTCGACACCGCCGCCGACTACGCGTTGGTGCACTCGTACGGCGGCTACACCACCAACCTGCCACTGGACGACCTGCGTGACGGGCAGGCCTGGGTGGTGCACCGGTACGACGGTGCCGACCTGCCGGCCGAGCACGGTGGCCCGGCCCGGCTGCTGGTGCCGCACCTGTATTTCTGGAAGTCCGCGAAGTGGGTGCGCGGCATCCGCCTCGGCCTGACCGACGAGCCCGGTTTCTGGGAGACCGCCGGCTATCACGATTACGGTGACCCATGGCGCGAACAGCGGTACCAGGGAGACTGATGAAGCGGACCGGTTGGTGGGTCGCCCGGCTGGTCGACCGCCGGACCGAGACCGCCACCTCCGGCACGCTGGTGCTGGAGGTACCGGACTGGCCGGGGCACCTGCCCGGGCAGCATGTCGACCTGCGGCTGACCGCCGAGGACGGCTACCAGGCGGCCCGCAGCTACTCGGTCTCCGCGCCGGCCGACGGCAACCGGATCGAGGTCACCGTGCAGCGGGTGCCGGACGGCGAGGTCTCGCCGTACCTGCTCGACGGCCTCTCGGTCGGCGACCAGATCGAGGTCCGCGGCCCGGTCGGCGGCTACTTCGTCTGGCGGGTGACCGACCCCTCGCCGGTACTGCTGGTCGGCGGTGGCTCGGGCATCGCACCGCTGATGGCGATGATCCGGGCCCGCCGGGAGGCCGAAAGCCGGACACCATTCCGGCTGATCTACTCGGTCCGCTCCGAGCGGGACGTCTACTTCGCCGACGAGTTGCGTCGGCGCGCCCGGGACGACCGGGGCCTCGACGTCGCCTACGTCTACACCCGGGAGGTGCCGGAAGGGCTCTCCGCCCAGGCACACCGGGTCGCCGTCGCCGACGTCAACACCCACGGCTGGCCGGCACAGCTCGAACCGGTCAACTTCGTCTGCGGGCCGACCGGCTTCGTCGAGGCGGTCTCCGACATCCTGGTCGCGCTCGGGCACGAGCCCCGGCGGATCAAGACCGAACGGTTCGGTCCGACCGGCTGACCCCGAGGACCCTGGAGGCGAGATGACCGAGCAGCTCCGACCAGATCCGGGGCGGATGGATTACCTGGACGGCAACGTGCTGGCCGGGCCGATGCGGGACGTGTTCGCGGTGGACCTGACCACGGCGACCGGCCGGTGCGCCTCCTGCGGCCAGACCGGCCCGGTGGCCGCGCTGCGGGTCTACTCGAACGCGCCCGGGGTGGTCGCCCGCTGTCCGGCCTGCGCGGAAGTGATGCTCCGGCTGGTGCGTACCCCGACCAGTGCCTGGCTGGACCTGCGCGGTACGACGTACCTGCAGATCCCGATGCCGGCCGAGCCGGCCACGATGCCCGGCCCGACCGCGATGTAGCCGTCGCGGGCCGCCGACCGCGAGGTGGCCGACGTTGGGTTCGACCGCGATGTGGCCGACGTCCGAGCCGGGCGGCGGGCGAGCGTGGCATCACCCAGGTCGGTTTCGTACGCCGGACGGCGGACACCTGGCGGCAACCGGCCGACCGGGTGATCTGCCTCGGCTCGGCACACGCCTTCGGCGGGGCGGCGACCGCGCTGGCGGCCCCCGCCGATCTGGTCCGCCCGGGTGGCCGGCTGTTCTTCGGTGGCGGGCCGGTCGCCAGGAGTGGCTGCTGACGCACCCGGACGATCCCCGGGCCCCCGGCGTACGCGACGAACTCGACGCCCGGCTGCGGGAGTACGTCACCGTCTATCGTGGACTGTTGGGGCTCGGGTACTTCGTGCTCGGCCGGTGACCGGTGGCGGGTCTGTCTGGCCGCTACACTGGTCCCAACGGTTTCCCGACGATGGCCCGTGTGCGCCGAGAAGCACACCTCTCATGATCGACATTTCCTGCGGCGGAGTCGCCGTCCTCCGATGAGCCCGGCGATCCGGGTCCGTCCCCGCCGTGAATTGGCCGCCGCCCGCCGTCGCCGGGCGCACCGCTGCTGGGGCCACCTCGTCGCGGCACCGCTGTGGCCGATGCACAACGCCAACCTCGGCACGCTGCTGCGTACTTGTGACGCGGTCGGCGCCTGTCTGGCCGTACCGCCGTGGCGGTGGGTCGACGAGGCGCTGGCGCGCGGAAACACGCTGCGCCGGCCGAGCTGCGTACACCGGGTCGGCAATCCGGTGCGCTGGCTGGCGGCGGAGCGTGCGGCAGGCGCCCGGGTGCTCGGCGTCGAGCTGACCGACGAGGCGGTCCGGCTCGCCGACCTGCCGACCGCCCGACGCCGCACCATCGTCGTCCTCGGACACGAGTCGACCGGCATCCCACCGGAGGCGCTGGACAGCCTCGACGCGGCGGTGGAGATCCCCATGCTCGGCACCGGCCTCAGCCTGAACGTAGCGGTCGCCGGCTCCCTGGTCCTCTACAAGCTCGCCGGCCTGATCTGACCCCCGATCGGAGATCTTGACCACTCGTTGTCGCCTGAACAGTCGCCGGAAGGACAGGAAGTCGTCAAGATCTATCCGATCCCTTCGGACGGCGGCCGGTGGGGGAGCGGTGTCGGATGTCCGGCCTAGACTGCGGCGCCATGATGGTGCGGGACATTGTCGACGAGACGAGCATGCGGTGCCGGCAGGCGGCCGGCACCCCAGCCACGGGGGGCCTCGATGGGGAGCGGGTCCTCCATCCGGGTGCGGAGTTCACCTTCCGGCTCCACGCGCCGCTGGCCGCTGCCTGATGTCCAGCGTGGAGCAGACGACGGTGATGTCGGTGCCGCTGTCGCCGTACGCGGCCGCGCTGCTGCGCCGGATGACCGGCCCGGCCCCGGAGGCCGAGCCGGCCGCCGCCCGGGAGCCGGTGGACCTGTCCCGGGTCGGTGACCGGGAATTCGGGGTACTGCTGGTGGCCGCCCGCGGCCTGTCGCGTCCCGAGAACGCCGCCCAGCATCCCGGCTGGGCGGTGCGGTGGGCGGTGGAGCAGGCGCTCCGGGAGCGGCAGCCGAGGTTCACCCCGGAGTCGTGCGCGGCACTGCTGGCGGTGCACGCCGAGCGGGCCGGGACCGAGCCGTACACCGCCAATCCGACGCTGGCCACCGGCGCCCTGCTCCGCTGCGACGGCCCGTGGCCGGAGTCGGCGAGGCGCTCGGCCGGCGTCATCGCCCGGGGCGTGCTCAGATACGGCCGGGTCACCGAGCCGTACGCGGTCGCCGCGCTCGCCGGGCTGGCCGGCGGGCTCACCCGGCCGGTGCTGACCAAACTCTTCGCCTGGTCGCTGCACTCGTTCGCCCGCGACGAGTTAGACCTGCTGGTGAAGCTCGGGGTGACCGCCCAACTCCTGGTCGCCGAGGTCTGCCCCAACCGGTCCTACGTCACCCCGCCGCAGCTTCCCGACGCCTGGCAGCGGCTCGCCGCGATCCCGGACTACGCCGCCTTCGGGCGCCGGGCGCTCGAGGCCGCGCACGCCCGGGTCGCCGCGATCCAGGCCGGCGAGCTGCCGTACGCGGCGGACAAGGCGTTCGGCAGGGACGAGGTGGAGGTGCTGGGCCGGGCCACCCGGATCGCGCTGCTCCGCGACGAGCCGTGGCTGCCGGAGCTGCTCCGCCCGCTGCTGCTCGGCGTGGCGGTCGCGCCGACCAGCGCCAACACCCTTCCGTCGCAGGCGCTCCTCTTCGAGCTGGCCCGGGCCGCCGGTGACTTCCCCACCCCGGAGGCGCTGGCCGCGCTGGTCGCCGCCCGGGGAGTGGTCCGGCACAAGGGCGTGTCGAAGCAGCTCGACCGGATGCTGAAGCGGATCGAGCGCGGCCTCGCGGAGCGGCCGGACGCGGTGCTCCGGCTGCCCGACCTCGGTTTCGACGCCGACGGCGAGTGTGTCGTCCCGGTCGGCGACCACCACGCCGTGCTGACCGCCTCGGAGGACGTGCTGCTGCGCTGGCGACGCGCCGACGGCGCGCTCTCGGCGACCGTGCCGGCGCCGGTCCGGCGGGACCATCCGGACCGGCTCAAGGAGCTGCGCGCCCGGGTCAAGCAGGCCAAGGACCAGCTCGCGGCGCTGGCCCGGACCCTGGAGGCGGGCTTTCCGGCGGCCTCGCCGCAGCCGTACCGGCAGTGGCGGGAGGGGCTGGCGGGCAACGGGCTCGGCTGGCAGGTGGCCCGCCGACTGATCTGGGAGTTTCCGGACGCGTCCGGGCGGTGGCGAGCCGGGCTGCCGGACGACGGCTGGCGGGCGGGGGAGCCGGACGAGGGCGCCGAGCTGTTCCGGGACGTCGCGGGCGGGCCGCTGCCCCCGCCCGGCCCCGAGGCGCCGATCCGGTTGTGGCATCCGGTCCGGGCCGGTGTCGACGAGGTCCGGGCCTGGCGGGACCTGCTCACCGAGCGACGGTTGCGGCAGCCGCTCCGGCAGGCGTTCCGCGAGGTGTACCTGCTGACCCCGGCCGAAGAGCAGACCGGTGACCACTCGCTGCGGTTCGCCGCGCACGTCGTGCACTACCGGCAGCTCTACGCGCTGCTCAAGGGGCGGGGCTGGACGACCAGCATGCTCGGGCCGTGGGATGGCGGGGACAGCGCGGAGGCGTGGCGAGTGCTGGCTGGCGGGGCGTGGCGGGTCGGGCTGCACCACGACTACCTCGGCGAGGAGGGGGTGGAGTGCGCCAGCACCGGCCGGGTGTGGTTCGAGCGGATGCGCGAGGGCGCCTGGCGGCCGAGCGCGCTGACCGAGGTGCCGGTGGAGCTGTTCAGCGAGGCGATGCGCGACGTGGACCTCTTCGTCGCGGTCACCTCGATCGCCGCCGACCCGCACTGGACGGACGGCCGGACGCAGCACGTCGACTACTGGCGGGCCGAGAACAGCCGGGAACTGACCAGCGCCGCCCGGGTCCGCCGCGAGGCGCTGGCCCGGATCCTGCCCCGGACGAGGATCGCCGACCGGTGTGAGCTGACCGACCGCTATCTCGTCGTCCGGGGCGACCTGCGGACATACAAGATCCATCTGGGCAGCGCGAACATCCTGATGGAGCCGGACGACTCCTACCTCTGCATCGTGCCGGCCCGGCGGAAGGCGACCGGCGACCTTTTCCTGCCGTTCGAGGAGGACCGGCTCGGGCTGATCCTGAGCAAGGCGTTCCTGCTCGCCGACGACGCCCGGATCACCGACCGGTCGATCGTGGCGCAGTTGCGCCCACGGCGGTGATCCGGGCATCGTGCGAAACGGCCTACACCCGAGAGGTGAAGGTGGAGAGGAACTCGTGCGGCACCGGGCTGCCGGTGTTGTCGAAGCAGAGCGTGTCGACCTCGGCGGCCGGGGCGGCGCTCAGCTTCCAGGGTTGGGTCAGGTGGCAGTAGTCGGAGCCGGAGCCGTATGCGGTGACCTGGGCATGCGTCTCCTTCTCGGTCAGGAACGGATACGTGACCAGATAGCGCCCGGCCGGGGCGAGCGGGGCGGACGAGTTGAACCCGAACCCGCCGGCCGGATAGTTCCAGTTGGTCTGGCCGGCGCCCGCCGAGAAGAAGTAGCCGGTGTACTTCGGCGGCCCGAACGAGCCGTACACGGCCCGCTCACGGTGGTACGACAGGGTGAACTCGCTGTTCACCGGCGCGCCGCCCTGGTCGAAGCAGGTGACGTACGCGACGATGTCGAGCCCGCTGGCGGCGAAGCGCGCGACCTTGCAGCGGCGCGGTCCGGCGTTCGGCTGCACCGCCGTCACCTGGAGGTTGCCAGCGAGCGTGCCCGCCACCCCGACCCCGCCGAGCCGGACCTGGTAGACCCCGACTCCGCCCGGCGCGACGCTCACCCCGCCACCTGCCGAGTTGTACGCCTGCACGATGGCCGCCGGTCCCCACTGGAGCCAGGCGTGACTGCCCTCGACCGTCGGCACCAGCCCGGAGCTGTACGTCCAGAGCACCGTGAACCGGGTATCGTCCCGGTCCCCGCCCGGCTTGTGGCACTGCACGTCGACAATTTCGTCCGCCCCCGATTGTCCCCAGCGGACGATCTCGCAGTAGTGCCCGGTCCGGTTCACGGGCGTGACGTGCACGTTTCCGCGTGAGCCGGTGCCGACCTGCGGAAACTTGATGAGGTAGCGGCCGGGTGCCTGCCGCATCCCCTCGGCGAACAGGCCGGGGAAGGCCGTCTTCCAGCTACCCCACTGCCGGGTCGGGTCGAGTACCGTCCAGGCGGCCGGCAGGCTCGGATTGTCGACGTACGCGAAGCCGAACCGGTCGGCGGCAGCGGCCTGGCTCGGCCCGGGCGGGCCGAGGACGGTGGCCGCCAACGCGGCGACCAGGGCAGTGGCGAGGATGCGGGGACGGAGTCGCATCGGGCCTCCAATCGGGGTGGTTCGATGTGTGCCCCGGAGTCTGCGGTTCCGGCCGTCCGGCCGCTGTCGGTTCCCCGGCAGTCGGGGCGCAGCAGCGCCAAAACCCATCTGCGGGCGTAGCCGGAATATGCAGCGGTATCCGGAACGTGGTTGCAGGGCGCCGATGCGTACCGGTTGCCGCCGGCATTTCCACATCGGCGCCCTCCCGGCCCGGGGCGGTGTCAGGTCAACGGGGAGACGCGGATCCAGCCGATTGGTTCGGGACAGCAAGGACCGGGACGGCGGCACGTTGGCCTTCGAGTCGGCCGGCTGGCAGGCGTTCGTCGACTTCGCCAAGCGGATCGGCGCGATCGGCTACCGCCCCGTCTTTGGAAGGTTGATCGGTAGTGTGGGGTCGGGGTATCTGCCGGCGGGACTGTCGAGCTGCCCCGCTTGTGCGCACACTGTCCCGGGCTGTCCAGGCCCCGACCTTCGGTCGGCCGGTCGACCCAAAACCCCATCGCCATGCGCCGTCTCGGCAACCCGGCTTTGGCGTGCCCCGTCTGTGCACCCAGCTCGACAGTCCGCGCACCACCTACTCCCCGGTCGGCCGTCGGGTCGCTCATCTCGGCCACGCCGAGCCGCCGCCAGGCGATCTCCCGGTGGATGCGCCAGTGGGTGTAGGCGGACCTCCGACCCACGACGGACGCCGGTCGGGGCCGCCCGGACGCCAGTCGCGAGCGGCCGGCTACGACCGGCTGGCGGTGAACAGCACCGGGGTACCGACCCCTTGCCCGGCGGCCAGGTCGGCGAGGAAGCCGCCCAGCCAGCCGAGCGCATCGAGCGACCACTCGGCGAGCGTCCCGTGGAAGGTCACCCGGTGCCGGGTCGGGCCGTTCCGGAAACCGTCGTCGAACGGCGGCGACATCGGCGGCGGGTCAGCGTCGTCCAGGGAGTACGACTCGCACTCGAACACGTCCTGGTCCAGCCGACCCATCCGTTCCCGGATCAGCGGTGCCGCCGAGGTGATGGTCGGCGCCTGGCCGCTGTCCAGGGTGACCCGCACCGGCGTACGTGACCTCGGATCACCGCCGCCGAACCAGCCGGCGGTACGCAGGGACGGCATCCCGGCGTACTCCGGGGGCGACGATCCGGGATCGAGGCCCTGCACGGGCAGCAGCACCTGCACCGCCCGCAGGTCCAGGGTGCCGATCCGGGCCGTCACGTCACCGGTACAGCGCAGGAACGGCTGCACCGGCAGCGGCCGGTCGGCGGGCAGCGGCTCGACCCCCACCTGGAACCAGGCGACCAGCGACGCGCCGGGGGCGGCGAGCGGGTGCTCCTGCCCGGCGTCGTTCATGCCCCACAGGCCCGCCGCCCCGGTCGTCCGCTCCTCGACGCCCCGGTCCGTGAACCGGACGACACCGCCGAGGTCGTCCAGCCACCCCATTGCGAGCGACCGCTCGGAGAACAGCGCGTACGCGTCACGGCCGCTGTCCGGGTCCCGCCACGGGTGCGGCGTCAGCTCGCCGTAGAGCGCCGCGAACATGGTGCCGACGGGCGAGCGGGCACCGGGTGCCAGGCCGGGGCGGGCCTCCCCGCTGTCGCCGGTCACGCCTGCTCCGCCGGCTGGTCGGCCGTCGTCGTCGGGCGCCAGCCGAGGGCCGGGCCGAGTCGGGTCGCCATGTCGGTGAGGATCTGCACGTGGTCGTCGTGCGCGATTCCGTACTGGAGGTGGGGGTGCCGGACCCAGGCGCTGTCGAAGCCCAGCCGTTCGCCGAGCGCGATGATCTCCAGGGTCGTCTCGTGGCCCCGGCGCGGGTCGGCGGCGTCGAACAGCCCGATGGTGAGGGACCCCCACTTGCGCAGGGGCGTCGAGGTCGGTGCCATGAGTCCTCCTGTCCCGCGCGGGCGATCGGGAGCGTCGGCGTGACGGCGGTAACGCCTAACCCGGTTGCCCCGCCCCCCGTCCATCGGCGATGCTGCCGCAAGTCTGCCCCTTGATCAGGAGAGCTGTCTTGCCCGTCCCGAAGATGCACGAGGATGAGATCGACATCTCGGCGGAGCTGGTCGCCCGGCTGGTCGCCGGGCAGTTCCCCGAGTGGGCGGACCAACCGGTGCGTCCGGTGGCCGCCTCCGGCACCGTCAACGCGCTGTTCCGGCTGGGCCCGGAACTGGTGGTGCGGCTGTGCCGGGTGCCGTGGGCGGCGGGCGAGGAGGCCGAGGAGCACCGCTGGCTACGGCGGCTGGCGCCGTACCTGCCGGTCGCGGTGCCGGCTCCGGTGGCGGTGGGGAAACCCGCCGAGGGGTACCCGTGGAACTGGTCGGTGCTGCGCTGGCTTCCCGGCACCAACCCGGTCCCCGGCCGGCTCACCGCAGCGGGCGACCTCGCCGCCGACCTGGCCGGATTCGTCGGCGCCCTGCGGTCCGTCGCGCTACCGGACGGTCCGGCGGCCTACCGGGGCGGGCCGTTGGCGGACCTGGACGTGCACACCCGGAACGCCATCGCCCAGTTGCGCGGGACCGTCGACACCGACGCGGCCACCGCCGCCTGGGACGACGCCCTGCACGCGCCGCCGTGGGTGGGCCCGCCCACCTGGGTGCACGCCGACCTGATGCCCGGCAACCTGCTTACCGTTGATGGGCGGCTCAGCGCGGTCATCGACTTCGCCACCGTGGGTGTCGGCGACCCGGCCTGCGACCTGATCGTCGCCTGGAACCTGCTGCCGGCCGGCGCCCGGGGCACGTTCCGGGCGGCGGTCGACGCCGACGATGCCACCTGGCGGCGGGCCCGGGGCCGGGCACTGTCGATCGCGCTCATCGCGCTGCCCTACTACCAGGACCGGGCACCCGGGTACGCGGCCGAGGCTCGACACACGATCGACGAGGTCATCGCCGATTTCGACACCTTGGGCTAGCTGCCCGGTCGCGGCATAGTGAACCGATGGCCGCCTATCTCACGACCCCGCGTCTGGTGCTCCGGGAGTTCACCAGGGCAGACGTCGACGATCTCGTCGCGCTCGACGCCGACCCCGAGGTCATGTACTTCATCAACGGTGGTCGGCCGACGCCCCGGGAGTACGTCGAGCAGGTGGTGCTGCCGCGCTGGTTGCGCTACTACCGTGAGTCGCCGGGGCTGGGGTTCTGGGCCGTCGAGGAGCGGGCGTCCGGGGAGTTCCTCGGGTGGTTCCACCTTCGGCCGGGTGAGGGACATCCGGCGGACGAGCCGGAGTTGGGCTACCGGCTCCGCCGTTCCGCCTGGGGCAGGGGGTACGCCACGGAGGGCAGCCGGGCGCTGATCGACAAGGCCTTCACCGAGCAGGGCGTACGGCGGGTGCTGGCCGAGACCATGGTCGTGAACACCGCGTCGCGGCGGGTGATGGAGAAGTCCGGCCTGCGGCTGGTCCGGGTGTTCCACGCGGACTGGCCGGACCGGATCCCCGGTGACGAGCACGGCGACGTCGAGTACGCGCTGGACCGGGCGGACTGGCAGCGGCAGCGGGCGGCAGGCCCGGAAGGTACCCGGTAGCGCCCGCTCCCGTTCGACGCATACGGGCGGGTACCGGAGCCGCGTCGGGGCGTGGTCGAGTCGGGCGAAGTATCAGGATTCCCCCTGGGGCATGCGTCCGTTGTGAGAGGGTTTGCGCGGTGGGGCTCGCTGGTTGGTCGCGACCGCCCCGCGTCAGCATTCGACGTCGACGGGGGCCGACAGATGAGGTGGCTGGTCGGAGGGGCGGCAATGGTCGCCGGTGGGTTGGTCGCCCGGCGGCTGCTCGGCGGATCGGCGCGCGGCGACGGGCAGTGGCCGCAGCGCCTCGTCGGCCGCCGCAGACCGCGCTGGCACGTCGCCACCGTGAACCGCCCGGCAGACAAGATCGCCGTGGACGGCCAACTGCCGGAGCCGTTGACCGGCCTCGGCGACGCGGTCGAGATCCAGGTCCGGCCGGCAGCCGGCAACCGGGGCACCGAGATCGCGGTACGGCTCAGGGACGGCGCCCGGCTCCCCGCCGCCCAGGCGGTCCGGCGAGCGATGGGCCGGGATCCCGAGCAGGCGATCCGGGCCGCGCTGCGGGAGGCGAAGCAGCTCATCGAGACCAGCGAGGTGCTGCACCCCGACCATCCGCCGACCACCGAGTCGACCCTGCTGAACAAGCCGCTCCAACTGGCCACCCGGCACGGGCGCAGGGAGGGCCGGCTGTGAAGGCGCTGGTGTGGGAAGGGGCCAACGAACTCGCCGTACGCCAGGTGCCGGATCCGCAGATCCGCAACGACCAGGACGCCATCGTACGGGTGCGCCAGACCGTGACCTGCGGGTCGGACCTGCACCTGCTCGGCGGGTACGTGCCGTTCATGGAGCGCGGCGACGTGATCGGGCACGAGTTCCTCGGCGAGGTCGTCGAGGTCGGTCCGCAGGTGCGCAAGCACCGGGTCGGGGACCGGGTGGTGGTCTGCTCGTTCGTCTCCTGCGGCAAGTGCTGGTACTGCCAACAGAAGCAGTACTCGCTCTGCGACAACGGGAACACCAACCCGGTGATCACCGAGAGCGTCTGGGGGTTCGCGCCCGGCGGCTGCTACGGGTACTCGCACGCGCTGGGCGGCTTCGCCGGCAGCCACGCCGAGTACATCCGGGTGCCCTACGCCGACCAGGGCGCCTTCGCCGTACCGGAGGGGGTGAGCGACGAGCGGGCCGTCTTCGCCTCCGACTCCGCGCCGACCGGCTGGATGGGGGCCGACCTCGGCGGGGTGCGGCCGGGCGACGTGGTGGCGATCTGGGGCGCCGGGGCGGTCGGGCAGATGGCGGCCCGCGCCTCCGTCCTGCTCGGTGCCGACCGGGTGATCATGATCGACCGGCTCGACGACCGGCTGGAGATGGCGCAGCGGCACCTCGGGGTGGAGACGCTGAACTACGAGCGGCAGGACGTCGGCGGTGAACTGCTGGAACGCAGCGGCGGCCGGGGTCCCGACGTCTGCATCGAGGCGGTCGGGATGGAGTCGCACAGCGGCGGCCCGCAGCTCTGGTACGACCAGGTGAAGCAACAGTTGCGGATCGAGACCGACCGTCCGGTGGCGGCCCGGGAGGCGATCTACAACTGCCGCAAGGGTGGCAGCGTGTTCGTGCTCGGTGTCTTCGCCGGCATGGTGGACAAGTTCCCGCTCGGCGCGCTGATGAACAAGGGGCTGACCCTGCGCGGCGCCCAGCAGCACGGGCAGCGGTACATCCCCATGCTGCTGGAGCGGATGGCCCGGGGCGAGCTGGTCACCGAGCACCTCGCGACGCACACCATGCCGTTGGACGAGGCGCCGCGCGGCTACGACATGTTCAAGCAGAAGCTCGACGGTTGTGTGCGGGCCGTCTTCGTACCCGCCGGCTGAGCTGCCGGGGCGCCCCGCCGGCAGCTCCGCCTGCCGGGCCTCGGCGCGCCGGTGCCACACCCTCGCCCTGCCAGTCCGTTCGTCGATGGGATGAGCCGCGATGCGGAAACGGGTAACCACCGAACCCGGACACGACCCTGGGCGGCTGATCCTGGCCCCGGCCCGCTCGGGCGGATATCCGGGGCCGGTCCGGGAGGCGGTCAAGGGCAGCCAACTCCTCCGCCTGCTGGCCACCACCGACGCCAAACAGATCGGGCTGCTCTATCTGACGACGTCGTTCGGCTTCTTCCTGGCAGCGGGGATCGAGGCGTTGCTGATGCGGGCCGAGCTGGCACGCCCGGGAATGCAGTTCCTCTCGCCGGAGCAGTACAACCAGCTCTTCACCTCGCACGGCACCATCATGATGCTGCTGTTCGCCACCCCGCTGGCGTTCGCGTTCGGCAACTTCCTGGTGCCGTTGCAGATCGGTGCCCCGGACGTGTCGTTCCCCCGGCTCAACGCGCTCGCGTACTGGCTGTACCTGTTCGGTGGCCTGATGGTGCTCGGCGCCTTCCTCATCCCCAACGGGGGGCCCGACTTCGGCTGGACGGCGTACCCGACGCTGAGCCGCTACGACCACAGCCCGGGGATCGGCGGCAACCTCTGGGTGGTCGGTCTGGTGATCTCCGGACTGGGCACCATCCTCGGCTCGGTCAACCTGATCACCACCACCCTGACCCTGCGGGCACCGGGCATGACGATGTTCCGGATGCCGCTGTTCACCTGGTCGATGCTGATCACCGCGCTGATGGCGGTCGTGGTCTTCCCGCTGCTGGCGGCGACGCTGCTGGCCCTGCTGGCCGACCGGGTGGTCGGCGCGCACGTCTACGCCGCCGACCACGGCGGGCCGATCCTCTACCAGCACCTGTTCTGGTATTTCGGCCATCCCGAGGTCTACATCGTGGCGCTGCCGTTCTTCGGCATCATCAGCGAGATCATCCCGGTCTTCAGCCGCAAGCCGCTGTTCGGCTACAAGACAATGGTCCTCGCCATCATCGTCATCTTCCTCTACTCGATGACCGTCTGGGCGCACCACATGTTCGCCACCGGCCAGGTGCTGCTGCCGTTCTTCTCCGCGTTCACGTTCATCATCGCCGTACCGACCGGAATCAAGTTCTTCAACTGGATCGGGACGATGTGGAAGGGGCAGTTGACCTTCGAGACGCCGATGCTCTTCTCGGTCGGGTTCCTGGTCACCTTCCTCTTCGGCGGGCTCACCGGGGTGCTGCTGGCCAGCCCGCCGGCCGACTTCCACACCACCGACACCTACTTCGTCGTCGGCCACTTCCACTACGTCCTCTTCGGCACCATCGTCTTCGCCGCCTTCGCCGGGGTCTACTTCTGGTTCCCCAAGATGACCGGCCGGCTCCTCGACGAACGCCTC